>JALWLU010000096.1:14451-14726 GCA_026996325.1 Sulfurovum sp. | reverse complement strand
TATACGAAAAAGAAATGTGACTCCTCAAGATGAAATGTTTGAAAATTTAGAAAAAAAGCTTTTTGGATAACAGATTGGAAAGTTTTCAAGTCATATGGACCAAAAATGCAGAATATGATTTGGAAGAAATCATAGAGTATATCAAAACCGATAGTATTGAAGTAGCAAAAAATATTTTCTTTGAAATCAAAGAACAATGCAACGACTTATCAATTTTTCCTTTAAGCAGGAGGGTTGTTCCGGAACTTCAGTATATTGGGATTTTACAATACAGG
>JALWLU010000096.1:0-14441 GCA_026996325.1 Sulfurovum sp. | reverse complement strand
TACAGGGAGCTGATTTATAAAAGATGGCGAATTGTTTACAAGATTGAAGGTGAGAAGGTTTATATTTTGATTGTTGTTGATTCAAGTAGAGATATTGAGGATATACTTTTTAGAAGGCTATTAAAAAATGATAACAAATCATTGGAGAGAAATATTTGATCCTACGGCTCAAATATTTCTCAACTCAACCGTTAGATTAAAAGGGTGGTTTGAGTTATAACAAACGATTAATTTCTTCTTCATTCCAAAATAGCTATTAGGGAACCTTTAACCTTATTGGAATACTATTTTGATATAAAATCTCTTAAATGCAACAAAAAGGAATCAAAACATGACTATGAATTATCAAATAGCAAAAGGGAGCATGGCACTTGCTGCTGCACTTTTAATAGGCAGCCTTTCGAGTGCAAGTGCACAGGAGAAACTGCTGGTACCGTTGAGCAGTATCAACCCGGAAATTTACCACCCCACCAAAGCAAGTCGGAAGATCGACCCTAATGATAAAATTTTGCAGGCATTTCGTGAGCGGAAGATAAAAGATATGGCAGATCCCAGCATGCCAAGACCGTTCTCAATTAGTGACTACGCACGTGCGGAGACAAGAGATGTGGATGTGGTATGGGAGGATTTGAGCAAGATATTCAAGTATAACTGGAAAATTCTCAAGTTCGAAGCACCGAAAAAGGTAGCCCAGCTGAAAAAGGCTGTCAGAGCGCGGGTCATTTTCAGTACACCAGATGTCAAGATCGTCGAGCTTGCCATCGCTCCGGGCGGTATTTTGCCGGCATTTTCTCAGGCAGCCCCCTCTGCCTACCATGTACTCGAGGGGAGTGCCAAGTTCACATCGGGCAGCAAGACGGCGGAGGTGTATGTCGGTACCTCCATCAAAGTCGAACCCAACGACAATGTACGTATAGAGACAACTTCGAAAAAGCCATTGAAACTCTTGTGGTTCAGCTGGGCTCCCGGCGGGGATGAGCGCTACCTCTCGGCAGGCTACTACCTGACCGGGTCCAATTTCCAGGTACAGCCCCAAGAGGCGGAGATTCCGAAAAACTTTGCAGTGTGGAATGAGAACAAACGGTTCAAGATACTGAGCGACAAACCGGACAAACAATCTGCAGGCAAAGCTCTCTATCCTGACGTTCCTACATTCAGAAGCAAGGTGGATGACAACTGGCTGGACTTCAGGTCGCTTACAGATGGCGGCTTCTTCTGGGCTGCAGACCTGAAGCGTATGGGTTCGCTGATGGGTGTCATTCAGAAGATCGTGCGTATGACGGGCGTTTTCAGAGCGTCGGTACCCGGTAAACAGTACGACTTCAACTTCTCCTACATCGTATGGGGTCCACACTCGAAATATATCATGCACAGCCATGCGACGCCGGAGTTCTACTATATCCTCTCAGGTAAGACAGAGTGGGTGCTCGGCGGAACGAAAGGGCATACCTACACAGCGACACCGGGCAATATCTATTTCCATCCTCCCTATGTAGAGCATGAGATGCTGGGACTGGGAAGTGATCCGCTCATCGCGATTACCGGTTCATGGGCGCCGTATGGTGACAGAAGCGTCTTCTCCAAGCCCTTCGAGCTGAATGAGCCGCTGCCAACGCAGAAAGCTACTGCCAAGTTCCCGGAAAACTTCAGGTTCAACCACTTCGATGCATTGAAGAAAGGCTTGAAATACGGAGTACAACAGTAGTTGGACTCTGAACAGAATCTTGACAGAATGAATATTTTTGAATACAATAGAAATAAATATTATTCAAGGATTCTTCTATGAAAACTGTAACGATGCGAGTAGATGATGCCGTCTATCAGATGATAAAAACGGCAGCGGACGGACAACGGAGGAATATCTCCAACTTTATTGAATATGCAACACTTCAGTATCTGACCTCATCTCAATATGTGAGCGACAGTGAGATGAATGAAATACTCAATGACAAAGAGTTGGTCAAAAACTTGGAGATCGGCCTGGAGGAAGCAAAAAACGGAGAGTTTGATCTTGTATGATTTCAAGATAGCAGAGACAAAAAATTTCCAAAAGATAAAGAAAGATATTGACAAAAAAATTTATGACAAGATCGTCAATATCGTCTATCCGCAATTGAGATCGAACCCGTTTTATGGCACGAATATAAAAAGACTCAAAGGAAAGTTTGAAGGGTATTTCAGATATAGAGTCGGCAACTACAGGCTTTTCTATCTCATTGAAGATGAAAAAATTATCGTTGTGATCACTGATTTTAAACATAGACAAAACTCGTATGGCTAAATTTTTTCGACAGACGGTTTTAGTTACATTAACGTTCTTCTTACTTGTTGGGTGTACACCAAAAGGTGAACGTACCTTTTACGACAAAAACATCACCAGCCAGACCATCCCCTGTATGAAACTGGCGGTGACACCTCCCGACAAAGGGATGGAGCAGACCCTGCGGCAGCTCTACCCTTTTACTGATAGCTGTCCCTATACACTGACATTAAGCCACAAGTGCGGCATTGTCTGCAACAGCCACTACAATGCACAGACAAAAGCGCTTGGCAAGATGCCAAACAGTTACATGAACCTTGAGCTTAGACGCGGGTTCAAGCTGCTCTACAGCTACTACATCGACCTTGACCATGCACCTGAGAGTAGCGATATAGAAACAGGTTTCGCACAAATGAGGCAGGATTTGAAGCTCGAAGAGTAGTGGTGTTAACCATTCTTATCTATAATTGCCAAAATCATACACAATAAGGAGTTTTACGATGAGACGAAGTTTTATTGCTGTAGCTGCACTGGCAGCATTTTCGATGACACTGCATGCAGCTGATATGGACAGTACAAAAGCCGAGGGTATCAAATATATCAAGATGCTTGGAAAGGCGCTTAAAACCGAAATGAAGGCGCATATGAAGAAGGACCCCAGCGGACTGGAGGCACTGGCGTTCTGTTCGGGAAGCGCCGATAAGATCACCAATGAGGTCAATGCCAAACTGCCGGAGTATGCAAAGGTAAGGCGTACCGCACTGAAAGTGCGAAACGACAAGGTCAACGTGCCTGATGCGACAGACAAGAAGGTGATGGAGAAGTTCGAGCAGGAAATTGCACAGAAGAAACTGAATAAGAAAACAATCGAAATTGTCAAGGTAGGCGATACGACACGCGTCTACAAGCCGCTTGTGACGAAGAAAGTGTGTTTAAAGTGTCATGGAACTAATCTTTCACCAAAGATTGCCGAGGCTATCAAAAGTGCTTACCCCAATGACAAAGCAACAGGATTTAAAGAGGGGAGTCTTCGTGGTGTAATCGTTGCGGAGATCAAAAAGCACTAAAAGGGGGGGCTGCTACGCAGCCTTGATCATCTGTCATTCTGACACATTTTTAACCACTCTTCCCACAACACGCTATACTTGCCAAAAAAGGAATACAGCGTGTTTCTTCACATAGACATAGACAGTTTTTTCGCTTCTGCCGAACGGACGGTCGATCCGTCTCTTGATGGTATTCCCATGGCTGTGGGAAGCCGCAGCAACCTGGAGATATTCGAAAAGGAGCGTATCGGGGTCAGGCTGATGGATGACAATAAAGGGGCGTTCGTTGCACCTGTTTTCTATTCAGACCGCGAAAAGACATTTGAAGAGTATTTTGTCGATATAATCGAAGGTGAACGTAAGATAAGGGGTATCATCACTTCGGCAAGCTATGAGGCAAGGGCGTGCGGAGTAAAGACTGCGATGCCCATCGCACAGGCGCTGAAACGCTGTCCCGAAATGATCGTGATTCCCTCGCACTATCGGCTTTACCATACACTTTCGCAAAGACTCTACCACTATATGCAGCGCAAAATCCCAAAAGTAGAGCAGTTCAGCATCGATGAATTTTTTGGTGATGTAAGTGGATGGATTGCCGATGAGAACGTAACAGCATTTGCCAAAAAAGTGCAGGCGGAAATAAAAGCGGAGTTTGGACTTCCCGTCTCCATAGGTATTGCCAGAGCAAAGTGGATCGCCAAACTGGCTACGGAATCGGCAAAACCTTACGGTATCTACCGTGTCGAGGATATCGATGCCTACATTGAAACTATCCCTATCGAAGCCTTTCCCGGTATCGGCAAAGGGTTCCAACGCCGCCTGAAAGAGCACTACATCACCACACTGGGGGAAGCCAAACGGAACCGGGCACTCTTCTACCGATGGAAAAAACCGGGTATTCAGCTTTACAAACGGATAACCGGTACGGATGGGGAGGGGATAGCAAGTCGTCCGGAGCGAAAATCCATAGGTATCAGCCGCACCTTCGATGCTATTTACGATACCGAAGAGATACGCAGACGCATTATGATCATGGCACGGCACATTGCGCATATGGTGATGGAGAAAGAGGTGAACCCTACAAGCTACTATCTCAAGATCAATTATGCCGAGGGGATGAAGGTGAAACGTACGGAAAACATCAACCGCATTTTCAGTGAAGGACTCTTCAAAAGTGTGCTGATTAAGATGTACAAAGGCATATCGGTACCGCATGCAGGAGCGGTCAAGCTCAGCATCAATGTATCCGGTTTCTCTCAGAGGCAGCACAAGACACTTTCACTGCTCTCGTACAGTGCCGACATCTATGCAAGACGACTCAGTACGGAAGTACGTAAACTGCGAGAGAAGTTCGGCCTCGACATCATTAAAACAGCCAATGAACTTTAGTGCTTTTAGAGTATAATAGAGCTATGAATACACTGATTACAAACCTGTTTGGTATTTTCCTTTCCAGTGAACTAAGAAACAAGCAGATGATAAATCGTCTCTATCAGCACTCACGGCGCAGTATGGTTGCGCTGTTTCTCTTTACACTTGTGCTGGCATATTATCTCTACCCCTCCATTGGTACCCCCATACTGATATGGGGAGCGGTGATGACACTGCTGGCAGTTTCACGATGGTTGCTTGTCGGCTACTATGAGAGGCACAAAGCTTCCCGCTCTCTGGAGTGGTGGCACCGTCTCTTTTTACGATTGACACTACTGACGGCACTGGTCGTATCACTGCTCGGATGGTGTTTCATCTGGGATGTCGATATGGATGGGAAACTCTTCATTATCGCTACGTTGATAGGGTTGACCGGCGGTGCAATGAGCTCACTTTTCCCTGATATCCGCATTATGCTCATGTATGTGAGCATCATTTTGATCCCTCTGGCAGTGACGCTGCTCATTATTGACGGCTCGCTCTTCCCTCTGACACTGCTGCTGATGCTCTATTATTTGACACAGCTCGTTATCGCCTACAATACCTATAAGCAGAACCGCGATATTGTTGCGCATCAAGAGGCAATTTCGATGGCCCAGACACAACTCTATAAGGACAGAGAGGCACTCGAGTACTTCTACAAGCAGGCACCTATCGGTATCTACTTTTACGATTTGGACCTTGTCGTAACCGACTGTAACGATGCCTTTTTGGAACTTTTCCATTTGAGCCGGGAGGAGATTGTCGGGGTTGATCTTCACACACTTCCCGATGAGAGTCCTTTAAAAGTGATGACTGATGCTCTGGATAAGGGAGTGCAGCACTATGTAGGCCCTTACCATTCAATGAAAGGGCTGCACTTTTGGGTTGATGCACAGGCATTCCCCCTGCACGATCACAATAACAATGTCATCGGCGGTGTCGTGATGATCGAGAACAAAACCAAAGAGCACGAAGCCAAGGAGATGCTCGAATACCTTGCCATGCACGATTCCCTTACCGGACTCTCCAACCGCTATGGATTCAGAGACTACATGGAGTCACTTGTTCAAGATGAGAGACATAAAGATGCCTGTTCTCTGCTTTTCTATCTGGATCTCGATCGTTTCAAACAGATCAATGATTCACTCGGACACACCTTTGGCGACCATTTGCTTAAAGCGATCGCCAATCGCTTAAAAGAGGTTGTGCCACCGGATGCAAACCTGACACGTCTTGGCGGTGACGAATTTGTCATTGTACTGCCGTTCATCTCTACCGTACTGGATGATGCAAAAACTAAAGCAAAAGCCTTTGCAAAGACCATTCATGAAGTTTTTGAAAAACCGTTCCACCTGGAGGGCATACGTCTCTATGTCAAGAGCAGTATCGGTATCGTGCTAATCGAACCGGGATTCGATAACATTGATGAGATCGTCCGGCATGCGGATATCTCTATGTATCAGGCCAAAAAGAAGGGTGAAGAGCATATCTCCTTTTACAACAATGAACTTGATGCGGAGAGAAGGCAGGTGTTCGCACTGCAGCAGGATTTGATTCATGCGCTTGAGAACGATGCTTTCGAACTCTACCTGCAGCCTATCGTGACGATTGACAACAATACGGTAAAAGCGGCAGAAGCGCTGATACGCTGGCATCATCCGGAGCATGGATTGATGCAGCCGGTTGAATTCATCCCGCTTGCGATAGAGCTTGGTATCATCAGCGAAATAGGGTGGTGGGTACTGGCAAAAGTATGCGAAACGATCGAGGCGTGGAAAAAGAGCGGTGATTGGGACCTGGAGTACATCTCCATCAACTTCAATGCCAAACAGCTGATAAAAGAGAATTTCATTGAGCACTTTTTTGCTGAACTAGAGAAGCATGAGATAGACCCATCCGATATTAAAGTGGAAATTACTGAAACATCACTCATTGACAATTTTGTGCTGACACAGGAGGTGATCAGAGAGATGCAAAACCGGGGTATCAAGTGTGTCATTGATGACTTCGGTACAGGATACTCCTCGTTATCCTACCTGAAAAAGCTCTCCTTCTCCGTCCTCAAGATCGACAAAGAGTTCATCTTCGATCTTGAGAACAACGAGGGTAACGAAACGCTGATCCGAACGATTGTTGAGATTGCCAGACAGTTTAACTACACCGTTGTTGTAGAGGGAATCGAGAAAGAGGAGCAGCGCGATATCATTCGCAAAATAGACGATCGGCTCAGCTACCAGGGGTTCCTGGTCAGCAAACCGATACCGATAGGGCAGTTCAAAGAGAAGTTTATCATAAAGAAGAAGTAAAAAATATAAGCATGCCGATCAGAATACGATCTGACCGTCCTGCTGCATTCTTTGGATAATCCCCTTCGCTTTTTCATGGCCCTGGTAGGCAGCTTTACGGCACCACTCGATGGCTTTTTCCTTGTCCTCCTCACATCCAAGACCCAAGTCGTAGAGGGCACCCAGGTTGAACTGTGCGGAGGGGTTGCCCGCTTCGGCAGCCTTCTTGAAGAGTATGAAGGCTTTTCTGGGATCCGGCTCCACGCCGCGCCCCTCCTTGAACATCGCACCAAGGTTGTTGAAGGCTTCGATGTTGCCGCGTTTTGCCGCCTCTTCGTACCAGAAGGCCGCTTCAGAGAAGTTCTGTTCGCAACCATCACCGTTCTCGAGCATCAGCGCCACCTCAAACTGTGCCAGAGGCACTTCGCGGGTTGCCGCTTCAAGATAGTTCTCAAAGGCTTTTTTATCATCTTTCTCTACCCCAAGTCCTCTAAAGTAGAGGAATCCGAGGTAGTAGAAGCTGGTAGGCTCTTTCTGCTCCGCAAGTGCAGAGTAGAGTGCAAAGGCTTTGTCGTACTCCTTTGCCAGCAGGGTGTTGTAGGCTTCCTGTACTTGTGCTTGCATCTTAGGCACCAAACCCTTTCAGCTCGCTCTCGACCTTCTCGAGTTTCGCCTGCGCCTCTTCAAGCGCTTTTTTGTTCTCTGCAATGACCTTTTCGGGCGCATTGGCAACGAACTTTTCATTATTCAGCATGCCGTTAAGCTTGCCTATCTCTTTTTCGAGCTTCTCTTTCTGCTTTGTCAGTTTTTCGATGATGGCGCTCATATCGATGTCATCAGTAGAGATCATGCTCTCAAGCGAATCGGAAACATCGGTCACACAGTTGGGCAGTTTTGCTTCGACAAACTCCACTTCATCGACCTTCGCAAGCTTTTCAATGAAAGGCTTCAGCAGTGCGGCATCGACTGGCTTGTTGAACTTCACTGCCGCCTTCTCGATGCGCTGGTTGCCCTTTTCGATGAGTGTCTTGCAGCGTCTGAGCGATACGATCGCTTCGATGGCAAGGTTGAACTGCTCTGCGATATCTTCGTCTATCTCGGTTACCTTCGGATAGGGCTTGACCATAATCGAGGTGCTCTCACTCAGTTCGGTGCCCGAGAGTCTCTGGTAGAGGTTTTCGGTAATGAACGGCATGAACGGGTGGAGGAGTTTCAGTGACTCTTTGAAGATGCTGCCAAGTTCACCCACACTCTCTTTGCTCGCTTTGCTCAGCTCAATACCCCAGTCACAGAACTCTCCCCACATGAAGCGGTAGAGTGTCGTTGCCGCATCGTTGAATCGGTAGACATCCATATATTCGCGTGTCTCTTTGACCGCGAGGTTGAAGCGTGAGAGCATGTAGCGTCCCAACGGTGTTTTGATGTTCTCCTGTGTCAGGTCCTCGAACGTATCCTGGTTCATCTGCAGGTAGTTTGCGGCATTGAAGAGCTTGTTGGTGAAGTTACGGCTCTGTTCGAGCTTCTCTTCGCTCAGCTTGATGTCGCGCCCCTGGACCGCAAGGACTGCCAGCGTAAAGCGCAGTGCGTCTGCCGAGTACTTCTCGATCATCACAAGTGGGTCGATGACATTGCCCTTGGACTTGCTCATCTTCTCGCCCTTTTCATCCTTGACGAGGGCATGCAGGTAGATGTCCTTGAATGGCAGCTCACCGGTGATGTTGTCACCCATCATCAGCATACGCGCAACCCAGAAGAAGAGGATGTCAAATCCGGTAATGAGCAGCTGGTTGGGGTAGAACTCCTCCATATCGTTCTCGAACCACTTGACATTTTTGAATGCTTCGCCGTTACCCCAGCCAAGCGTAGAAAACGGCCAGAGCCCGGAGCTGAACCATGTGTCAAGTACATCCTGTTCCTGGTGGATGTTGCCTGAGCCACACTTCTCACACTTTGTAGGCGTCTCACCCTCAAAGGCGAACTCCGCACCACAGTCATCACAGTACATCACAGGGATCTGATGCCCCCACCAGAGCTGTCTGGAGATACACCAGTCGCGCAGATCGTTCATCCAGGCATTGTAGGAGTTGATCCAGTGGCTTGGGAAGAATTTTGCTTCACCTGCGTTGACCTTTTCGATGGAAGATTTGGCAAACTCTTTCTTGACGAACCACTGCTTGGAGATGTAGGGTTCGACAACGTTCTTACAGCGGTAGCAGTGGCCCACCTGGTGCTGATGATCCTCCACCTTTTCTACAAAGCCTTCGGCTTCGAGTTTCTCCATGATCTTCTCACGTGCTTCAAGACGCTCCATCCCTGCAAATTCGCCGCACTGCTCGTTGAGTATGCCGTTCTCATCGAAGATAGTGATGAACTCAAGATTGTGGCGCTTGCCCACCTCGTAGTCATTCGGGTCGTGTGCCGGGGTTACCTTAACAAATCCGGTACCAAACTCCATATCGACATGCTCGTCTGCAATGATCTCCACTTCACGGTCAATCAGCGGCAGTTTCACCTTTTTGCCAATGAGATGCTTGTAGCGCTCGTCAGCCGGGTTGACCATGACCGCCGTGTCTCCAAAGTAGGTCTCGGGACGCGTGGTTGCAACCACCACGACACCAGAACCGTCTGTCAGCGGATAGCGGATGTGGTAGAGTTTACCCGCATGGTCTTCATACTCCACTTCGATGTCTGAGAGCGCTCCGTCATGGGTACACCAGTTGATCATGTAGTTACCACGGACAATGTAGCCGTTGTCGTACATCTGCTTGAAGGCTTTTTTGACCGCATTGGCAAGTCCCTCATCCATCGTAAAGCGTTCACGGCTCCATGCAGGAGAGACTCCCAGTTTTCGAAGCTGCTTGGTGATGGCGTTACCGGAGCTGTCTTTCTGCTGCCAAGCGCGCTCGAGGAAGGCTTCGCGTCCGATCTCCTCTTTGGTCGTCCCCTCGGCCAGCAGCTGCTTCTCGACGACGTTCTGTGTCGCGATACCCGCATGGTCTGTTCCTGGCTGCCAGAGTGTCTTGTATCCGTCCATACGCTTGTAGCGGACAATGATATCCTGCAGGGTAAAGGTCAGCCCGTGGCCGATGTGGAGGTGACCGGTAACGTTTGGCGGGGGCATCATGATACAGAAGTTCTTGCCCGCTTCCTGAATGGCTTCGTTTCCGTCCACTTCGAAATAGCCTCGCTCTTCCCAGAGCCTGTAGTAGTTCTCTTCTATCTCTTTGGGGTTGTAGACGTTCTTTTTGGTTTCACTCACAAATGATCCTTCCTAAAGTCCCTGCACCGCAGTGTGGGACGCATATAATTGTCGCGATTATAGCGAAATGGTGCTTGGGGTTTTATGGGGTGGGGATATGGTACGTTTTTTGCAGGTAGTTTGAAGGTTTCACTCTCCGTAATGTGACCACATTCGTATTATTCTCACAACTTTGTCGCTTTCTCTGACCTGATATACTATTCTGTGTTTAATGTTGATCCGTCTTGAATAGGCACCTTTTAAATTGCCTACCAGTTTTTCATAAGGCGGTGGATTTTGGAAAGGGTCTTTTTTAATGGTTTCAATCAGCTTTTTTGCCTTGGCTTCCAAGCCGACACTGGAGAGTTTTTTTGCATCCTTCAATGCAAGCTTGCTGTAAAGTATTTTATATTCTACCATTCAATATCTTCACTAAACTCGCTGTCTGGAGCATCCATCGCTTCTTTTATGGAAGAGGCCATTCCCGGTATAGCATTCAGATAAAGTGTCTCTTCTATTGCATTCCAATCTTCCTGGGAGAGCATCACTACATTACCTCTTTTCCCTGTAATCAGGATAGGTTCATGGGTTTGTGATGTTTCGTCCATTAAACTATAGATATTTGCTCTTGCCTGACTTACTGGTATAACCTTTGTCATAATTAAACCTTTATGAAATTTTAAATATTGTACCAATTAGCGTACGCTTTGTCAATGGCTTGATCAATTAAGAGTGAAAGAAGTCTATATTGTTTTTGAGCTATTCACATATAATCTGGACAATACTTTTTTTCGCGGTATCAGCAACATCGACGGTTTCTTGTTTTGTACGATTGGTATCTAACATATAGTCTATCTCATGTACATCTAAAAACATGGTCACAACATTAGCTTTAATTGCCAAGTTTACATTTTCTGCATTTTTTAGTTTGGCATAGATAACACCTATTACATCTCCCGCCATATCCAACACAGGACCACCACTGTTTCCAGGCTGGACTGGAGCTGTCAACTGTAGCTTTGTAGTATCATTTAGCAATCCTGTAAGTGAACTAACATTCCCGGTAGTTAACTTAACCCCCGACCCCAATAAAGCACCTAACGGATATCCCATTGCAATAATCCTTTCGCCTATGCGAACTCTTTTCCCCGTTCTAAATTTTAAGAAAGTTTTGTTTTCTTGTTTTGTAGACAATAAAGCCAAATCATTCGTTCTATCAATGAATTTTAGTGTTGCTGGAGTTTGTGTACCATCTTTTGTAACAATAATATTTTGACAAGACTCAATAACATGATGATTTGTAACAATGTTATTTGGATTGACATAGAAACCTGTTCCTGTCGTGGTCTCTTTCTTTTTAGGCAAAGACGGTGGAGTTGAAGAATTTGGTGATTGTTTAATTTGGTTTTTATAAACAGGGATAATTAATCTTCCCACAGGATAGCCTTGCTGATCTCTATATTTTGAAGTTACAGGCAGTTTTGTTTCGGTTCTATATTTTTTATTCTTCCCAAAAACGAGGACTCCTCGTACATCCACAATTAACTGATTGACTTTTTTGGGGATTTCCAGTTCTATATAAAAGTGCCTTTCTGTACCTTTGTTCCATTTATATTCCCAACCTTCAACCATATAGTACTTACTTCTGATGTTTTTTTTGTAAATGCTGCTATAAATTTTATCTGGTGGGCTGTAGCTTTTTACAGAGTCAAATGTATTATTTGAATATATACCTTTTGTGTATTTAAACTGGGGAAACGATATGGTCAAACCACCCATGTATGCATCTCTGTATCTATTTTCCATAGATCCTATAAGTCTAATTTTATCCCCTTGCATAATGTATCTTGGATAAAAAACTGATATTTGGATGCCTTTATTATGAATTTCATATTTTTTTACTTTGTCATCACTTCCAAATAAAAATACACTTATGATAAAGATGCTTAAAATAATATACCTAATCACTATTACTCTCTTTAATAAACTCTTTCATTGCCCACAGACCAATATAAATCTCTCGTGCTGCTGCACTATCTATATCATATAACTCAGAAAGCTTTTTCGATGGAATTTTCCCATTATTCTCTTCTTCTAACTTTCGTAGCTTCTCATACTCTCGAGCCATTTTTAATGCAACTTCATGGTATTTAGTCTTATTGGTTTTCAATGTATCCTCCAATTAATATATAAGTCAAATATTTTTCAATTTTTTGTTAATTTTTACTATATAAGTGTTCTCTTTCTCTAAAACCTAATTCAGAAAATGTTTTTTTGCTTATTTCTTTAATACGATTTTTATCTTTATCAATTTGATACATTATAAAACCCTTTCACAAGTATTAGTTTAGAATTTACGAACCAGCCTTCCTCGTAGCGATCTTCAGCACAATATATCCTGCAACCCCGGAAAAGAGCGACCCAAGCAATATGGCAAGCTTGTCGGCATACTTGAAGAGGTCGGTATCATTGTAGGCGAGGGTGTCGACAAAGAGGCTCATCGTGAACCCTATGCCTGTCAGCAGTGCCACACCGTAGAGCTGCAGCCAGGTGCTGTCCTTGGGGAGTTTGGCGATGCCTGCTTTAATGGCGATAAAAGAGAAGGCAAATACGCCAAGCTGCTTTCCGATGAAGAGGCCGGCCATGATCCCAAGGGGTACGCTCCCTCTCATTTCACCCGGAGAGATACCGGCAAGATCGACCCCTGCATTGACAAAGGCAAAGAGCGGCAGAATCAGCAGTGCTACCCAGTAGTGAAGGTCGTGCTCCAACTGGTGGGCGATGGAGAAGGTGTTCCCCTCCTTGTCTTTGGAGTGAAGCGGAATGAAGAAGGCAAGGGCGACGCCTGCGAGGGTTGCGTGTACACCCGATTTGAGTACGCTGACCCAGAGAATGACCCCGACAATCATATAGGCAGCCTTACGTACCACTCCCATTCGATTCATAATGAAAAGTACGACCATCGAGGCTGCCGCAACCGAGATGGAGAGGGTGGAGAGGTCTTCTGTATAGAAGAGGGCGATGATGACGATGGCACCAAGGTCGTCGATGATCGCCAACGCCATCAGGAAAATCTTGAGAGAAACCGGTACCCGTTTGCCAAGTAGGGAGAGGATACCAAGTGCGAACGCAATGTCTGTTGCGGTGGGGATCGCCCAGCCCTGCATTGCAAATTCATTACCGCGGTTGAACGCGATGAATATCAGAGCCGGTACCAGCATTCCTCCAACAGCGGCGATACCCGGCAGTGCAATCTGCGAGAGAGAGGAGAGGTGCCCCTCCATCACCTCACGCTTTATCTCCAGCCCGACAAGCAGGAAGAAGATGGCCATCAGTCCGTCATTGACCCACAGCAGCAGCGGTTTTGCAATATGCAGTGCCCCAACACGTACCTCCATCGGAGTATGCAAAAAACCCATATAGTAGTGAGAGAGGGGACTGTTCTGCAAAATGAGCGCAGCAATGGTCACAACAATCAGGACAATGCCCGGAAAGGAGTCCTTTCTGATGAAGTCGTGAATATAGTGTGTCGTTGTCATGGAAACCTCATTTGTAATATTGCCATTATTGTAACAAAAATGGTTGTAAAGGAGCGTATGTGTTGACAAAAGAGGCAGAATGAAATACAATATCCCCAAATTACCCAAGGAATGGTTTATGAAAGAGAAAATAGAAACGGTCATCAAAAAGATCGAAGAGACCGACAAGATAGCACCCGAAGAGAAACCTCTGATCATTCAGAAGATCAATGAGTGGAAAGAGGAAGACGAGGCTATCAGTGAAGTCGTGCTGAAGCTTGAGAACTGGTGGCTGGAGCTCGAACCCATCTTTGCGGAGATGGGGCTTGTCTAAAGAGAGACCCGTCATCGAGACCCAGTTTCTCAAAGAGAAGCGCTGGGTCCCCACGACCCGAAGCGAGGCATTGAAGATCATCCTCGACGAGATGCCCGAAACCGATGCGGCTCCGACACTGGAGTATCTGCTCTCCGAGACGCAAAAAGGCATTACCGTGACACTAGGCGAGTGCCGCTTCAGGGCACTGCAGCAGAAAAGTTAGAGTGCCAGAAAGCGGTTGCCGTCGTCTGCGAACTTTATCTTCCCCTTGTAGTATTTTCTGATCTCTGCGATCGTCTCAAGCTCCTTGCCTATCGTACGCATCATACGGTGCGAGAGTATGAGAGTTTTCGGATTTGCCGCTG
>JALWLU010000095.1 GCA_026996325.1 Sulfurovum sp. | reverse complement strand
TAGGAAAAAGTTTAAATCCGACACATTTACTTGATTGTTTGGAAGATTCTTTGTGTCAGGTAACGGGTTTTTCCTGAAAATGTGTCAGTTGGAAATCTCTATTTCGAGATTTGGGGTATAATGAAACTTTTAGAGTCAGTTGGTTAAGATTTTTATATGATATTTTAGTTTGAAGGAGGAAAGATGGGACGGATGATTGTGAAAGGACTTGGAGTAGCGATACTGATGCTCTTTGCCGCATTGATGCTTCAGGGGTGCATTCCACCAAATGAGCATGTGGGTAAACCGCCTGCACACAGTTACAAGGATGGCTATTATGATGGCTATTACTATGATCACCCCTATAATGGTGACTACTATTACCGTTAAGCACGTCGTTTGAGACAGAGATGACACATATTTTGAAGAGAGGGGAGAGAAAGAGATGAAAAAAACTATTATGGCAGTGTCGGCAGGGGTGCTTTTGCTTGGCGGTACAGCTTCCGCTTCAATGCTTGATCAGCTGATCTACAATATTGCTGGACAGGCGACCAATGCTGCGGGAGCACGTATTGGAGATGAGATATATTACGGAAGTTCACGCAGTTCGCACCGTGCACCGCAAAGAAAGCACGTAAAGCACAGACATAAAAAGCACAAAAAGAGCCGTAAAGCAGCTGTTGTGAGCATGACTGACGAGATGCGCATACAGAAAGCATTGACAAGTCTTGGGTATTATCACGGTCCGATCGATGGAGAGGTCAACTCTTTTGAAACACGCAGTGCTATCAAGAAACTCAACATCTATTACGGTATCAGCAACAGTGCTTCATTGAAATCTGAGGTAAAGGATGCCTTGATCTTTCTTGGAACACTCTTTTCTTTTGACCGAAATCTGATCGCACGGGGTACAGACACTCGAACAAAAGGCAAAAAGATCCAGACCGCACTGAAAATTCACGGTTTTTATCATGCCAAGATCGATGGAGCGGTTGGTAGCGGCACGCGTAGAGCAATAGCAGAATACAAGGCGGCACAGGGACTCTCTTCTGGCAGCAAACTTGACTTTGAAGAGGAGTATCAGCTTATCAGTACAGCCAAAGCGATGAATGATCGCAATATTGAGGAGACACTCGCTTCTCTGCAGGCACTAGGAAACAGAAATGCTCAAGCAGTGCAAACCGGTTATGTGCAGCCAGGACAGCATACCGTCCAACCGCAATACCGTCAGCCTCAGCAAGCACCGGTACAACAGAGCCGTCAGCCTGTTTCAGTACCACAATATACCGGTACTGCTGCGCTACAGCCTGTTACTGCAGCAGGCAGTTCCCCTGTTACAACAGAGGAAACATCCAAAAAAGAGCCAAACAATGAGGTATCTGTAGATTCTCTGGAAATGTATACAGACAAGTAGTACGACAGGTTTTCTGCTGAAAGATAGTAGGAAAAAAGGTGCTGGAGTACATGTATGCTGCTGCCGGTCACAATATTTAAAATTTGAGTATAGTTATGAGTTTGGGTGACTATACATAAAGAACCAATGAAGGGAAGGGTAGGAGTTTGGCAGATAACAGAGATGTCCAAGAGAATAGATCAGCCTCGAAAGCAGGTAGAATAGATAGACTTTATATTGCTATTACAAGATGGATTACATTTTCCGGGGCTACTGTTGCTTTTTTAGTCCTTGTCGGAGCACTTATTTATGCAATGTACCTTTTCCGTGTCAGTACCGACAGAGATATCGATGCAGTTCAATATACGCAGAAGAGACCACAGGTAAACTATGAAGAGGTTATGGCCGATGATGAAGCGAGAAGAAAAGCATTTCTTGCACTCAAAACCTATGTATATAGTGTGATTAAAAACGGTTCTGAAGGGCATGGTTATCCCATTGAGAAAATGAAGGGTAATATTGTTACAGGCAAAGATGCTGAAATACTTTCTGTTTTTGTTGCAAAAAAGCTTGAAGGACATTATCCGGAAGCGTTTAGCAAATGTACCTCATGCCATGGTGTGGATGGAGAAGGAAACAGCGGTATGGCACCTAACCTCAAAGTACTTCCTATTTACAACCATTTGCGCACTAAAGTAGCCAATCCTAAAAAAGCACTTTCCAATATGAAAAAAAAGCAGGTGCAGAAACCTTCTCGTTCCAAATGGGACAAACATATTGACATATTGACCTCAAACATCAACCATTATGCCATTGAAGTAGAGCAAGACGGTGTCAGCAGAGAAGATATGGATACGATGATGCGTCGTATCACACGACAACTTGATTATCCGGATGCCTATATCGATCAGCTTATTACAGCAACGGATAAACTTTTGATATATGGGAAACAGTATGCAAAGGCAAACTACAGTTATGATGCAATCAGCTGGAGAGAATTTTTACGAAGTTTTACAGAAAAATATGCTGCTTTTGAACAGAGAGAAAGGGAAAAAGCGCGTGAAATCGCTGCAGAGAACGACCGTCGACGTGCGGAAAAGATCGCCCAGAGCAATGCAGCCCAGCTGCGTTTGCTGACAGTCCTGAGTGTTGTAGGTGTTACTATTATCGCTTTTCTGCTGTTGACGCTCATTCTTGTCATGATGAAAATCGAGAGAAATACCAGAAGATCACTTGGGGATGTAATGCGTAAGGAAGATGAGAATGAACCGTCAGTATAGATCGGCTGTTAGTATAGGGGTGGCATTTCTTTGCAGTTTGACCACTCTGTCTGCGGAAGTAGCAGTAGTTGAAAGTGAAGCACTCTTAAAGGCTATTGCCCACCACGATACGCAGGAACATGTTAGTCTTTATGCTTGGCATCTTCCTAAAAACAGAGAAGCGATTGTTTGGGACAAAGCATTGACAAGCTGGTCGCAAGAAGGGTTTAAAAGAGGTGGCAGAGTATATCTTTCCAACAATGGAAAAATTACCCACCATATCGTTGGTGATAAAATCACACCAGGAAGATGGACATTGCTTCTGACGGGGACAAAAAAAGGCTTGTCAAAGGTGGAGATTGTTCCTGAACAGATTACACAGGAACATCCCAGACTTTTTATTGATAAGCTTTATATCCAAAAGAGACTGCTTTGTGAGAACGGGACAGAGACGAAAGCGTATCAATACTTATTGAAATACCCGGGAAAACTGCCATTTTGGATGCGTGAAACAGTACAGATAACCCCGGAAGGGAAAGCCAGTGCTTATATGATTACCTATGAAAAGAGACAGCCTTGTAAAATAGCAGATATGGAAGCCTCCAAAAAAAAGCGTTTGGTTTCTGGCTGTCTCAATGCATCTATGGTTTCTCTGGACAGTACCATAGGTCAATGTGAAAGAGCGGTTGAAGTTTCCCCTCAGAATGCAGATGTACTTTTGAAGCTCGCTTCGGCATATGCACATGCACAAGAGTATATGAAGGCGGCAGATTACTATGAAAAAGCAGCAGAAAACGGTTCGGCTGAAGCACAGTATGAGTTGGGGAAACTTTACTTTAGAGGCGTGGGGGTTAAACAGAATAAAACAAAAGCACGAGATCTTATCCGTCAATCAGGAGACATGGGTTACAGTAAAGGATATGCTGTGCTTGCCGGTATGTATATGAATGGTATCGGAGGACCGAAGGATTATGATAAGGCAGAGATCTACTTCAGAAAAGCAATCAGTATGGGAGAGAATGGCGCAAAAAAAGGTTTGGAAGATCTTCGTGTCAGAAAAATGCGTGAAAAGACAGAACGTGTAACGAAAGAGGAACGATTA
>JALWLU010000094.1 GCA_026996325.1 Sulfurovum sp. | reverse complement strand
ACCAATAACCAATAACCAATAACCAATAACCAATAACCAATAACCAATAACCAATAACCAATAACCAATAACCAATCCATCTTTCTCATTAACAAATTATCAACAAAAATTTTACCTTCCGTTTACGTGTTGGTGTTATACTTTCTATAGAAAAGGTAGAGACCTTGAGAGGGTTTTGTTTTACTCCTTGTCCAATTTTGTAAACTTCCTTGTTTTTCCCTCTCAGGCTCTGTCTTTTAGCTTCAACACTTCAGCGTATCATTTCCCTTTCTTTTCCCTTGTTTTTGAGATACGCTGAAGATTCAAAAATATTTAAATCTATTTGGATATAATATCGCCCTAAAAGTTGTCTCAGCAAAGACTGTTGCAGCGACCCTATCGAAAGATACGGAAGAGTCCGAAGCTGTTTTTGGGCTGGAACAGGTTGGTTGCCTGTCACAAAATAACACTATAAAGGTCTCACGATGAGAAAAGGTATTCACCCTGAATATATGGAATGTAAAGTAAAGTGTGCTTGCGGCAACGAGTTTGAAGTAAAGTCGACCAAGCCGGAGCTCTCTATCGATATATGTAACGAGTGTCACCCGTTCTTCACAGGTTCTGAGAAGATCGTCGATGCTGCAGGTAGAGTCGAGAAGTTCAAGAACAAGTACAAACTCAGTTAATCCCTCCGTGCCGAAGCAGTGCTTCGGTACTCACTTTTATGCTTACTTTTATCCCTACGCCAATCGGCAACCCCCAAGACATCACCATACGTGCTTTAAGAGAATTTGAAAAAGCTGAACTCTTTTTGTGTGAAGACACCCGTCAGACAAAGCATCTGCTCAGTTTGCTGGCAGAACGTTTCGATATGGATTACCCAGACGCCAAGTTTGTCTCCTTTAATGAGCACAACGGCGCGCAACGTCTGGAAGAGTACGGCAGTGAACTAATCCAAAAGCGTGTGGTGTATGTCAGTGATGCGGGTATGCCGGTTATCTCCGACCCAGGACAGCGGCTTGTAGCCTACTGCCAGGAACAGAACATTGACTATGATGTGCTTCCCGGTGCTTCAGCAGTGACAACCGCCTATGCCGCTTCGGGGTTTGAAGAGGGGAAGTTCCTCTTCTATGCCTTTTTACCCCATAAGGGAAAGGAGCGCAGCAGTGCGCTTCAGGAGGCGCTTGAGAACGGCTACAACACTGTGCTCTACGAGGCACCCCACCGCCTTCTCAGGCTGCTCGAGGAGATTACTGCAGTGGATTGCGAGAGAGAGCTCTTTTTGGCAAAGGAGCTTACCAAACGCTACCAGCGCTACTATCGTGGCAGCGCGGCAAGCCTGCTTGAAATCTTGCAAGAAGGGACAGTCAAGGGTGAATGGGTCGTAGTTATCAGGGGAAAGAAGAGTGAAGCGAAATCACTTGCCTTTTCGGAGGTGATGACACTTGATATGCCCCCCAAGATCAAGGCAAAACTCCTTGCACAGCTGAGTGAGAGAAGCGTGAAAAGCTGGTATGAGGAGCTTGTGGGCAAGTAGCCTGGCATAACCTCAACATCTCCCCCGCAAATATGAAGTAAAAATTCGATAAAATCTCTTATGATTATTTATGGTAAGCAGGTCTGTCTCTATGCGATGCAGCGGCATCCGGATACGGTCAAGACCGTCTATGTGGCGAAAAAAGGTGTGCTTCCAAAGCCCCTGTTTCATCAGTTTCACGACAAAATCAAGTTTCTTGAAGAGAAGTGGGCACAGTCGATGAGCAAAGGCGGAAACCATCAGGGGGTGCTGCTTGAAGTCGATGATTTCAAACAGAGCACGCTTTCTCAGGCAAAGCAGAGCGACTTTGTCGTAGTGCTTGATGCATTGACGGATGTGGGTAATATCGGTGCTATCGTGCGGAGTGCCTACGCTTTGGGAGCCGAAGCGGTGATCGCAACCGGTGTGAAGCAACTGAACTTTTCGGCTATTGCGCGTTCAAGTTCGGGTGCTTTGCTTGACATGCCCTTTTTGATCGAGCAGAACATCCTTGACGTACTCAATGAGCTCAGGCAGGTAGGCTTCACAAGCTACGGTGCCGCGATGGAGGGGACTCCGGTACAGGAGATGACCTTTTCGAAAAAGCGGGTGCTCGTACTTGGCAGTGAGGGGAAGGGTATATCCAAAAAGGCCAGGGCGAAGCTGGAGAGTATGGTTTCCATAGAGATGAAGCACGCCTTCGACTCGCTTAATGTCAGCGCGGCGGCGGCAATATTAATACACAGGATGGGATATGCAGTTGAATGATATACTCCAGGAGCATACGGTAAAGTCGATCAGCGAGAGAACCAATATCTCCGAAGAGAATCTTGAAGCGCTCTTTGGCAAAGAGTTCGAGCTTCTCAAGCGTGTCAAAGCGCTTGGTTTCATTTCGATCATCGAGCGTGAGTACGGCGCGGATCTCTCCGCTCTGAAAAAAGAGGCGATAGGCTATTACGATACACACAGAGAAGAGGAGAGTGTCGTACTGGATGCTCCTGTTATTGAAAAGAAAAAGGAGAAGTCCAAACTGATGATTGTCTTTGTGCTTCTTCTGCTCGGGGCTGCTACGTGGTACTTTATCACTCAGTTCGACCAGTCCAAGCTGCGGGATATGCTGCCGTTTAACGAAGAGAAGTTGGTCCCCGCTGTGGTGGATGAGAGCGCGGTGAAGCCGGAGCTGAGCATCGAGAAAGCCATTACGGAAGCCAACGACACAACAGTTGAAGAAGCGGAGGCAGAGGCTGCTTCAAGTGAAGAAAACAGTACCGGGTCGGTCCCCTATGAGAGCCACACGAATCTATAAGTAAAGAGAGAAACGATGTTTGATGAAATACAGTTTGAAAAGATAAACCGTTTACCGAAATATATTTTTGCCGAAATCAACGATATCAAGATGAAGATGCGCCGTGAAGGTGCGGATATCATCGACTTTTCGATGGGAAACCCTGATGCGGCGACACCAAAACCGATTATCGACAAGCTGTGTGAAACGGCACAGAAACCCAAAACGCACGGCTACAGTGCAAGCAAGGGTATCTACAAGCTTCGCCTTGCGATGAGTAACTGGTACAAGCGCAAGTACGGTGCCGAGCTTGACCCCGATACGGAAATTGTGGCGACGATGGGAAGCAAGGAGGGGTATGTACACCTGGTGCAGGCAATTACCAACCCCGGTGATGTGGCGATCGTACCAGATCCTACTTACCCGATACATTCACAGGCATTTATTCTGGCCGGAGCGAACGTAGAGAAGATGGAAGTGACTTTTGATGAGGAGACTTTTGAGGTTGATGAAGAGAAGTTCCTTGCCGATGTGAACGAAGCACTGGAAAACTCCATTCCTAAGCCGAAGTTCCTGGTTGTGAACTTCCCGCACAACCCGACGACCGCTACGGTTACACCGCAATTTTACGAGCGACTGGTTGCCCTGGCAAAAGAGAAGCGCTTCTACATCATTTCCGATATTGCTTATGCAGACATCACGTTTGACGGTTACAAGACACCGTCGATTATGGAGGTGGAAGGTGCCAAGGATGTCGCCGTGGAGTCCTACACCCTTTCCAAATCCTACAATATGGCGGGCTGGAGAGTCGGCTTTGTTGTCGGGAACAAGAAGCTTATCGGTGCACTTCAGGCAATCAAGTCGTGGCTTGATTATGGTATGTTCACGCCCATTCAGGTTGCAGCTACGGTGGCGCTTGATGAGCACGGCTATGTCCCGGATGAAGAGATCATCCCCCGCTACAGAAAGCGACGCGATGTGATGATTGAGTCGTTTGGCAATGCCGGATGGGAGCTGAAGAAGCCGAGTGCGAGTATGTTCATCTGGGGGAAACTGCCTCAAATTGCCCTTGATATGGGTATGGGCTCCATGGAGTTCTCCAAGCGTCTGTTGCAGGAAGCTGGTGTGGCGGTGAGTCCCGGTATAGGGTTTGGGATTCACGGCGACAAGTATGTACGTATCGCGCTGATCGAGAATGAGAAGCGTATCCGTCAGGCCGCACGCAACATCAAACGCTTTTTGAAAACCCTTGAAGAGGAACGCAACAATGGTTAAGATCGGTATACTGGGTGTCGGAACGGTAGGTGAGAGTGTCGCGAAGATTCTTGAAGCCAATGCCGATATCATCGAGGCTCGTGCGGGCAAGAAGATCGTTGTAAAATCGGGTGTCGTACGTAACCTGCAGAAGAAACGCGATGTCGATATCGCACTCAGCGATAATCCTCTGAGTGTGATCGATGATCCGGAGATCCACATTGTCGTAGAGCTGATGGGCGGGGTAGAAGAGCCCTATGCGCTGGTGAAACACGCACTTGAGAACGGCAAAGCGGTGGTGACGGCGAACAAGGCGCTGCTTGCATACCACCGCTACGAGCTGCAGGAGATTGCCGGCAACATTCCTTTGATGTATGAAGCGAGTACCGCCGGGGGTATCCCCGTTATCGGTGCACTGCGTACCGGATTGGCGGCAAACCATATCGAGAGCATTCAAGGGATTATGAATGGTACCTGCAACTATATGCTTACCAAGATGATCAACGAAGGTGCGCAATATGACGAGATCCTCAAAGAGGCGCAGGAGCTTGGGTATGCCGAAGCGGATCCAACCTTTGACGTGGGCGGTTTCGATGCGGCACACAAACTGCTTATACTTGCCTCTATCGCCTACGGGATCGATGCGAAGCCAGAAGATATTCTTATTGAGGGTATCGAGAACATCACACAGACAGATGTCGCCTTTGCCAAAGAGTTCGGCTACGAGATCAAACTGCTTGGCATCGCCAAAAAGGTGGGTGAGGGTGTAGAGCTGCGTGTACACGCGACGATGATCCCAAGTGAGAGCATGATCGCCAAGGTAGACGGTGTGATGAATGCCGTAACGGTAGTAGGCGACCGTGTGGGTGAGACGATGTACTACGGCCCGGGTGCGGGCGGTGATGCGACCGCTTCGGCAGTCATTGCAGACATTGTCGATATTGTTCGCGGAAACCAGGGTCCGATGCTTGGCTACAAGAAAGGACTTGAAAGCGGCTTGAAGCTGCTGCCAAAAGAGCAGATCGTGACCCAGTACTATGTCCGTCTTGAAGTGGATGACAGAAGCGGTGTCCTCTCAAAGATCACCTCCAAGCTTGGTGAATACGGTATCTCCATCGAATCGATGCTGCAGCAGCCAACCAGTGAGGAGCGCATCGCCAAACTGCTCTTTACGACACACAAGACGCAGGAAGCGAAGATGCACGATGCCATTGCCGCACTCAAGGGACTCGATGTTGTCCACGGCGATGTGGCGATGATGCGCATAGAGAAGTAGGAGGGTTTCCATGGCAAAAGAGCACTATTTCGATATCTCAGCGAAGCTTGATATGATGGAGATGAAAAATGCCATCGAGCAGGCGAAGAAAGAGGTAGCAACCCGTTTTGACTTCAAGGGCATTATGACCGATATCGACCTGAACGAAAAGGCGAAGGTGCTGAACCTCTCAAGTTCGAGTGACAGCAAGATCGATGCACTCAAAGACATCGTCATCTCCAAAATGATCAAACGCGGTCTCTCTCCCAAGTCGCTTGAAGAGGTAAAGACCGAGGGCATCAGCGGCGGTAACGTAAAGGTGGTCTACCGTATCATCGACAGCATCGAAAAAGATGAAGCCAAAAAGATCGTAAAAGCGATCAAAGATGCCAAGCTGAAAGTCACTCCGTCCATTCAGGGCGATGAGATCCGTGTGAGTGGCAAGAAGATAGACGATCTTCAGGCAGTCATTGCGCTGGTAAGACAGATGGAAGAGCTTAAGGCACCGTTGACGTTTGGGAATTTCAAGTAGAATAGAGGGTTAAGGATTAAGGTTTAAGGAAGGTTGCATATGCAACCGTTAGCACTTAGCACTTAGCACTTAGCACTTAGCACTTAGCACTTAGCACTTAGCACTTAGCACTTAGCACTTAGCACTTAGCACTTAGCACTTAGCACTTAGCACTTAGCACTTTATGAACAGTGCCCGCCTCCGCAGCATCCGCCTCCATTCTCTTCTCTTGGTTTCTCTTCGACATTGATTCGGATGGTATCACCGTCTTCTTCTGTCCAAAAGAGGTGTTTCTGGCAAAATTTCTGGTTCATGTGGCTCTCCATCAGTTTGGCCTGAAGCAGGGCGTCGTCTTTGTTGTCAAATGTTTTGTTGTTCTCATAAGCGCTCTTTTTGAAACATCCGCACTCTTTTGTTACGTGAATGGTGAACATATTGCATCCTTTTTGTTATAATTTGTCTCGATAATAGCCAGCAGTGCTTAAAAAATGTTAAATTTAAGTCTAATTAGGATAAATTTTATCTTATTTGTCTCGAAAGAGACTACTTTTGATTGAAAAGGGCAGTGTGATGACAAAGAAGGTAGAGAGAGAAGAGATAGAGAGTGTCTGTACCTACTGCGGTGTGGGGTGTGACATTACCGGCGTGGTGGAAGATAACGAGATTGTCAAGATCTATGCACAGAAGGACGGCGTGGTCTCCGAGGGGAAGCTATGTATCAAGGGCAAGTACGGCTACGACTTCGTTGAGGCCAAAGACCGCATTAGAGAACCGCGCATCAAAAAGGCGTTTTTGGAGAAAAACCCGCAGATTACCGAAAAGTACGGCGAGGCACTTGTCGAGTTTGACAGCGACTATATGACGTGCGATCTGCAAACGGCAGTGAAGATCGCGGCGATGAAGCTTGGTGAGATCAAAGAGAAGTACGGCGGCTGGAGCTTCTGCGCCGTCGGCGGAGCGCGTACCAACTGTGAGAGTGCCTACGCATTTCAGAAGTTTACCCGTGAGACGATGGGCTCTCCACATGTGGACAACTGCGGGCGTGTCTGTCACGCACCAAGCCTCAAGGGGATGCGCGCGACCATCGGCGAGGGTGCGGCGACCAACCCCTATAACGACATCTACGACACCGAATTTATGGTCGTCATCGGCTCCAACACAATGGAGGCGCACCCCATCATCGCCAACCGAATGGTAGCACAGGCAAAGAAACTCAACAACCTTGCCGTCATAGATGTGCGCGAAACGAAGATGGCGAAGCTTGCCAAGTACAACTGTGTCATTCCGCACGAAGCCAACCTGCTTATTCTCAATATGATGGCATATGTCATCATTGACGAAGAGCTCTACAACAAAGAGTTCATCGAGAACCGTACGAAAGGCTTTGAAGCTTATAAAGAGCAGATCCTGAACGACCCCTATGCCAACCCGAAGTTCTTCGAGCAGATAGAGGGGTATGAGTACCTTGCGAAGATGATTCCCAACATCGCCAGAGAGTACGCAGTCAAGCGTTCGATGATCTTCTGGGGGCTTGGCATTACCGAGCATCTGGACGGCTCCTATGCGGTGATGGCGATCACCCATCTGGCGCTGCTTACAGGAAACATCGGTAAGACCGGTGCGGGGCTGATGCCGCTAAGAGGGCAGAACAATGTTCAGGGGGCGTGTGATATGGGGTGCCTGCCCTACTACGACCCTGATTATGAACAGCCCAAGGAGGTGGGGCTGATGACGCCGCAGCTGATCGATGCAATGCTGGAGGGCAAGATCAAGGCACTGCTGAATATGGGAGAGGATATCAGCCATATTCACCCTAACATCAATAAGAGTGATAAAGCGCTGGAGAAGCTGGAGTTTTTGATGGTGCAGGATCTCTTTATGGTGGAGACGGCAAAGAAGGCCGATATGGTCATTGGGGTACGTTCTGCCTATGAGAAGACCGGTGTCTATGTCAATGCGATGCGTCGTCTGCACCTCTCGCAGCCGCTGGTGAAGTCCGATCTGCCTGATGACTGGGAAGTTCTGCAGATGATCGCCAAAGAGATGGGTGACGGGGAGAACTTCAACTTTGAAAGCAGTGAGGATGTATGGAACGAGGTGCGAAAAAAGGCGCCCAAGCGTTTCAGCGGTGCGGAGTACTACCGCCTTGCCCGCCACAGAAAGCGCGGGATGCAGTGGCCTATCCACGATGACGACACACCGGTGTTGCACCTGCTGGACTTCCGTACCAAAGACGGGTTGGGTCAGTATGTCTACAAGCAGTACGAGCTGCGTGGTATGGTCAAGGAGATTCTGGAGAAGAGCTTCTTCAAAGATTCGTTGGAGGGGTACTATCTCACTACAGGTAGAACCCTTGCGCACTACAACAATGCCGCGCAGACAAAACGCAGCGAGAAGCTCGATACGAAATACGATGAGGATGTACTGCTTGCGCCTATTGAGGATGAGGGAAGGTTTGGCGACAGGGTAATCCTTAAAAGCAAGTACGGCGAGAGTGAGGCGCTTACCGTACGCTACACCGACCGGGTGAAGGCACGTACGCTCTTTTGTACCTTCCACCACGCCAAAAGCCGCATAAACGCACTCTTTGGCGACGAATGCGACGAACTCATTATGACCGCACGCTTCAAGTCGGTCAAGGTCGATGTGATCCCTGTCGGCGGTGAGGTAGCCTGCAGTTAGACACATGCCTAAACAGAATATGACAATCTGACATATTCTTTCCTCCCTATCCTTTTGTGTTTTATACTTTTTGTATGAAAACCGAAAGGATCTTGCTATGAATGAATTTCCTGTACCGATACATCACAAAATTTATACGCTGTGTGGTAAGCAGATCATGCTGGATGAAGATCTGGCGGTATTGTATCAGGTTGAGACAAAAGTCTTTAACCAGGCAGTCAAAAGAAATCTTGATCGCTTCCTCGATGATTTTCGATTTCAGTTGACGCAGGATGAATACCGTAACTTGAGGTCACAATTTGTGACCTCAAGTTTGGAAAAACATGGCGGACGACGATATATGCCTTACGCCTTCACAGAAAACGGCGGCTATATGCTATCCGCTGTCCTCAAAAGCAAGGTGGCTGTGGAGGTAAGTATAGAGATCATGCGAACCTTTACGAAATTGCGTGAGTTTTCTCTTCTCTATAACGCTTTGGCAAAACGGTTGCTTGAGATGGAGCAGAAAAACAGCCAAGAGTTTCGAAAGATCTATGCATTGCTGGATGAGCTGATGGCAGGAGTGCGCGATGCCGATGCAAAAGTAATGGGATTTCTTTGAGGAGAGAGTGATGCGTGAACTGCCCAGAGTTTTTGGTGATGAGAGCGAGGATCTGGCGACGCTTTTCCTGGAACAGGAAGGGTACGGCATTGTGGAGCGTAACTACTATGCAAGGAAGCTTGGCGAGATAGATATCATTGCGCAAAAGGATGGGGTGCTGCATTTCATCGAGGTGAAGTCGAGCAGGGCAGACTTCGAGCCAATATACAATTTCTCTACTGCCAAGCTGCGAAAGGTGGTTAATTCGGCACACTATTACCTCAAAAGCAAACAGCTTGACCTGCCTTTCAGCATCGATGCGCTCATCATTCGCGGGGATGAGGTTGAATTTATCGAGAATGTTACGCTATAATCGTTTTAAATCAAAACGATAAAGACAGGTTCTATGACGCTTACGGACGAACAGCTTTCCAAATTTCACACAGACGGTTTTCTTCTTTTGCCGCAGTTTGCCAAGGCAGAACTCTGTGATACCATAAAAGATATCGCGCTGGCACACCTCAAACACAAGGTGCCGCCCGTTGAGACGGAGTACGAGTATGAGGCAAAGAGCAAAGAGGAGAGGGAAAAGACAGTGGGGACCGGTGTGCCGCACTTTGTCAAAGAGGTAAGTGTCAGAAGATTACGCCAGGTCTATGAGCGGGATATTGTCTTCAGGGAGTGGATGGAGAATGAAGCGATACGCCCCATACTCCATCAAGTGCTTGGCGAGTCTCCTGTCATTACGCTGGCACACCACAACTCCATTATGACCAAGATGCCGCACACCTCTACCGAGACACGCTGGCATCAGGATTTCCGCTACTGGCACTTCGAGAACGACAACCTTGTTAGTGTCTGGCTGGCGCTCGATGAGGAGAACAGCCGCAACGGCGTACTGGAGTTCATCCCCGGAAGCCACAGAATGCATTTCTCTGCCGAACAGTTTGATGAAAAGGAGTACTTTTCGCAGACCTTTAAGCAAAACCGTGTGCTCATCGAAACCAAAGTGAGCCACCCGCTGCAAAAAGGGGATGTGGTACTCTTTCACTGCAAATTGCTGCACCGTGCCAACAAAAACCTTGACGACAAACCAAAAGTTTCATTTGTCTACACGGTCAAGGGCAAAAGCAACAGGGCGCTGCCCGGAACCCGCTCCGCGCTCTTCGATGAGGTGGAACTGGCGTTACCATAGGTACCCTTTTTGCAGGAGGGAAGTGTCGTTTTGAAAATAATAAATATAAGTTAAGCCCCATTAATGAAAATTGGCTATAATCTTTGAATCAAATTATCACAAAAGGATTGAATATGGCAAAATATGTAGAACTTACAAATGAAAACTTCGACGCAACGGTAGCAGAGGGTGTTACAATGGTAGACTTCTGGGCACCATGGTGTGGACCTTGTAGAATGATCGCACCGGTAGTCGAGGAGCTCGCTGAAGAGTTCGACGGGAAAGCGACTATCGGTAAAGTGAACACTGACGAGCAGCAGGAGCTGGCTGTCAAGTTCGGTATCCGTTCTATCCCTTCTATCCTCTTCTTCAAAGACGGTGAAGTGGTTGACCAGATGGTAGGTGCGGCAAGCAAAGACGCATTTGCCGAAAAACTGAACGCACTCCTGTAATCATCGTACCAAACCATGCGGAGAGCTTGCCTCTTCGCAACTTTCTACCACATACCCTGAAAACCACCTTTTCAAAATTATTAACCAAGTATTTAAAGTGTATAATTGTCCAAATATTTGTTTGATCATTTACTAAGGAATTGAAATGTTGGATTGTGCGATTATCGGCGGCGGACCTGCCGGCTTGACAGCGGGACTCTATGCAACGCGCGGCGGGCTGAAATCGGTCACGATGTTTGAGATGGGAATGCCCGGCGGGCAGATCACCCAGAGTTCGGAGATAGAGAACTATCCGGGCTTTTTCGAACATGACAAGACCGGTATGGACTTTATGAATACCTGGCAGGACCAGTGTTTTCACTTCGGTCTCAAGCATGAGATGCAAAAGGTCGAACGTGTCGCCAAAACGGGTGACCACTTCACGATCACCCTTGAAAACGGCGATACAGTAGAGGCCAAAACCGCCATTGTCTGTACGGGAAGTACACCAAAGCGTGCCGGCTTCAAGGGGGAAGAGGAGTTCTTCGGGCGCGGTGTGAGCACCTGTGCCACCTGTGACGGTTTCTTCTACAAAGACAAGCCAGTCACCGTACTTGGCGGTGGCGATACGGCGCTGGAGGAGGCGATCTACCTCTCCAATATCGTCTCCGATGTCTACCTTGTCCACAGACGCGATGCCTTCCGTGCGGCACCTTCTACCATCGAAAGAGCACAGAGCAAGGAAAACATTCACTTCGTACTCGACTCGGTCGTTGAAGAGGTGATGGGCGATGCGATGGGTGTTACAAGCGTGCGTGTCAAAAACCTCAAAAGCGGCGAAGAGCAGGTGCTTGAGACACCGGGTATCTTCGTCTTTGTTGGACACAATGTCAACAACAGTGTTCTTAAAGACGAGAACGGCAACTTCATCTGTGAAGTCAACGACTGGGGACAGGTGGTTGTAAACCTGAGTATGCGTACCTCTGTAGAGGGGCTCTATGCGGCGGGCGACCTCCGTATAGAAGCACCCAAACAGGTGGTGTGTGCGGCAGGTGACGGTGCCACAGCGGCACTGCAGGTTATTTCATATATTCAGGAGCAGGCGTAATGGCAAAAGTAGGGATTGTAGGTAGTACGGGAAGAATGGGGGAGCACCTCATCAAGAACATTCTGGAAGATGATGCGCTTACACTCGGAGCGCTGCATGTGTATGATGAGCTTAAAATCGATGTGCCCGAAGATGTGCTCATCACCAACAGTATGGATGCGCTGCTTGAAGCGTGTGACGTGGTCATCGACTTCTCCGCACCTGTAGCGACCGAAGCGCTGTGTGAAGCGGCACTGAAGAACCCCACGCCGCTGGTTGTGGCGACAACGGGCTTTACCGAACATCAGCAGAATCTGCTGGTAGAGGTGAGCAAAGAGATGCCGGTACTCTACTCGTCCAACATGTCAGCCGGTATCGCACTGCTCAAGCAGCTTGTAGAGCAGGTCTCCGCGACACTGAAAGACTTTGACATTGAGATCGTCGAGCAGCACCACCGCCACAAGGTTGACGCACCAAGCGGTACAGCACTGACACTGGCGGAGTTTGCGGCCAAAGGGCGTGGGCTTGACCTCAATGAGGTACGCGTCAGCGGCAGAGACGGGCAGGTTGGTCCCAGAACCAAAGATGAGATCGCGGTTATGGCACTGCGCGGCGGCGACATTGTCGGACGCCACACGGTCGGTTTCTACAACGACGGCGAGTTCCTCGAACTCAACCACACCGCAACCAGTCGTGAAACCTTCTCCAAGGGTGCTATCAGAGCGGCCAAATGGCTGGTAGACCAGCCTGCAGGCTTCTACACCATCAACGACTGCCTTGGGATATAAAATAATGAGGAATGAGGAATTAGGAATGAGGAATTGCAGTATGCAGTGCAGTGGCACTGCTTTTATTAGAACAGAAGCATTGCAAAGCAATGCAAACCGACACTACTCACTACTCACTACTCACTACTCACTCACCTCCAAAGGAGGTGCCTGATGTGTGCCATCGTCGGAGTGTTCGGAGCAAAGAAAGCCTCTACCGTTGCGTACTATTCGCTCTTTGCCATGCAGCACCGTGGCCAGGAGGCGACGGGGATCTCTGTCGCGAACGGTGAAAAGATCAAGCTTTACAAAAAGCGTGGTATGGTCGCTGATGTCTTTTCACAAGCGACACTCGACAGCCTGGAGGGAGGGTGTGCAGTAGGGCACAACCGCTATTCCACGGCCGGAAGTGAATCTCAGGGGGATGCGCAGCCGGTTTTCGCCAAGTACAAGCTGGGTGAGATCTCTGTGGTGCATAACGGAAACCTCGTCAACAAGCACGAGGTGCGAAACGACCTCATTGCCAAAGGGGCGATCTTCCAGACCGATATGGATACGGAGAATATTATCCACCTCATTGCAAAATCGCAGAAGGACTCTCTGGTAGACCGCATCAAAGATATGCTTACGCGTATCGAGGGTGCCTACTGCCTTGCGATCCAGAGCCGTTCGAAGATGTTCGTCATACGTGACCGTTACGGTATCAGACCCCTCAGTCTTGGCAAGTTAAAAGATGGCGGCTGGATCGTAGCAAGCGAAACGTGTGCATTCGATCTGGTAGGTGCGGAGTTCGTGCGTGATGTGACACCGGGAGAGATGCTTATCTTCGAAGAGGGCAAAGAGCCGGTCTCTGAGCAGATCTTCGAGCCGGACTACCATCCGTGTGCCTTCGAGTACATCTACTTTGCAAGGCCTGACAGTATCATTGACGGCAAGAATGTTTACCAGACACGCCTTCAGATGGGGCGCAAACTGGCCAAGGAGGCACCAGCTGATGTCGATCTGGTCCTGCCGGTGCCAGACAGCGGTGTGGCTGCTGCCAGAGGGTATGCCGAGGGGCTTGGCGTACCGTTTGAGATGGGGATCGTGCGTAACCACTATGTGGGACGTACCTTCATCGAACCGACCCAGGAGATCCGTGATCTGAAAGTGAAGCTCAAACTCTCTCCCATCAAGCATCTCATCGCGGGCAAGCGCGTAGCAATCATCGACGATTCACTGGTGCGCGGTACGACATCCAAGCAGATTGTCAAGATGCTGAAAGAGGCGGGTGCTGCCGAGGTGCATATGCGTATCGCCGCGCCGGAGATCAAGTTCCCCTGCCGCTACGGTATAGACACGCCTACACGCGCAGAGCTCATTTCGGCAAACCTCCCCGTCGATGAGGTGGCTAAGAAGATCGATGCGGACTCTCTCGGGTTCCTGTCGGTTGAAGGGCTTGTGGACGCACTTGGCCATGACAGAGAGTACTCCCTGGTTAGTTTTGACGGCAACTACTTCGCAGGCGGCAATGCCGACAGTCCGGGGTGTGCCGGCGGCTGCTGACAATCTTCTCTTTACGCGCCACATCTTAAGGTGTGGGGTATCTACAAAAATTCTGTCATTTGGCAATAATCAAAATGGTGTACTAAAGCATTAAACCATCACTTTTATGCGGAATATGTATGTTCCAGCCCCTGCAAAAATAGCAGGAGCGGAAGTCAAGGGTATTTAGAGAGAGGCCAAAAAGTGTTTCTCCAGCTCACCTACCATTGCCGCTGCAAACTTTCGGTTCAGGGAACATACGCATCCGGTATGTCCTTCATGGCTGCCTGATGCGGTATGCAGCTCTTTGGCGTGGTCTGCAGCAAGAGGCTGGCCCGGGAAGGCAGTGTTTCTTGCAATGTTTTTCTCTTCCTTTTTATCCCGTTTAACCGGCAATATATCACCCTCTACGACGGTACCCCAGACAGTGATGTCCTTGATCTTTCTTTGGTCGACTGTGAGAGGATCATCCTCAAGGATAGTCAGGTTGGTCAGTTTGCCCGCTTCGATGCTGCCAAACTGGTCTTCCATACGCCATGAGTAGGCTCCCTCCCATGTGACCCCTCGCAGGGCCGCCATGCGGTCGACACACTGTTCCGGAGCAGAGACCTTGCCTGAAGTTGAGATACGGTTGACTGCACAGTCGATCAGGAAGAGCGGCTGTGCCGGAGCCATTGGCATATCGGAGTGGAGAGAGAAGTGGATTCCCGCTTTCTTGACATCCCCCAGCGGCACCATACGCTTGACGCGCTCCGGTGTCATGCCGTGCTGGGCGTAGTTGTCTGCCAGTGCAGTGACATAGTAGGGGTTTGCACTCACAATGGCACCAAGACGCTTGATCCGTTCGATCTGG
>JALWLU010000093.1 GCA_026996325.1 Sulfurovum sp. | reverse complement strand
ATAGTTAACGCATTTTTGCTAATATTACACAGCGTCTACACGGATAGTAGCATACAATGCTTATATAAAAATTTACCTACAGAGAGCAACAATGACAAAACTGTTCAAGCAACTTCTTGCAACACTCCTCTTCTTTACCGCATTCTCCTACGGCGGATTCAGCAGTGCGCTGAAAAAGCAGAAGTTCCTCGACCCTGAAGATGCCTTCAAAATTACTGCCGTACAGAAGGGCGATACGATCGAAACGCAGATCACGCTGGCAGACAAGATTCACATCTACAAAAACGATCTGAAATTCCGCATCGTCAAGCCAAAAACGGTCGTGCTCCAGCCCCAACTGCCGCCCGCACACGACTTTGACGGTGATATGGTCTACGAAAAGGGGCTTACGGTAAAGATCCCCGTAAGCGATATCACCTCCAAAATCAAGGGTGACTATACGCTCGAGGTGGAGCTGGTAGGGTGTTCTGATGCGGGCATCTGCTACCAGCCGTTCAAGAAGCGCTTCGATTTTAAAGGTGAAGCTGCAGGGGTTTTCGACAAGATCAGTTCGCTTACGCACGAGGGCAATACCGCAAAGATCGCCGATGTGCTTGGCAGCGAGAGTTCGCTTTTCATCGTGCTGCTCTTCTTCATCTTCGGCCTCCTGCTGGCACTCACGCCGTGTGTCTTCCCAATGATCCCCATTCTCTCCTCTATCATCGTATCGCAGTCGGGAAGCGGAAAGCCCAGTGTCGCCAAAGCTTTTTTCACCTCACTGGTCTACGTGGTCGCAATGGCGCTGACCTACACGGTAGTCGGTGTCGTTGCCGGACTGGTGGGTGCTGATATCCAGACAGCGATGCAGAATCCGTGGGTACTAACAGTATTTGCAGCGATGTTCGTAGCCCTTGCCTTCTCCCTCTTTGGCTACTACGAGATAGGACTTCCCGCCTCGTGGCAGAGCAGGCTCAGCCGCGCCAGTGACGAAGCGGGGCAGAAGGGTGGCTTTGTCGGTACGGCGGTAATGGGTGTGCTTTCTGCACTTATTGTCGGTCCCTGTGTGGCGCCGCCGCTTGGGGGTGCGGTACTCTTCATCTCCCATACGGGTGACGCACTGCTTGGCGGCGTGGCACTCTTTGTGATGAGCATCGGGATGGGTATGCCGCTGCTGCTTGTGGGGATCGGTGCAGGGAAGTTCATGCCAAAACCGGGCGGTTGGATGAGCGTGGTCTCCCAGGTCTTCGGTGTGATGATGCTGGGGCTTGCCATTTTTATGCTCGGCCGCGTGCTGCCAAACGGGGTAACGCTGATGCTCTGGTCCCTGCTCTTTATGGGTTCGGCACTCTATATGGGGGTATTCGACCCAGGCAGTGTCAAGAGAGGGGCCAAGAAGCTCGTTCAGCTTCTGGCACTCGTATTTTTGCTCTATGGCGCTTCGCTCTTTGTAGGAGCCATGACAGGCGCGCCGTCGATGTTTAGACCTTTTGAGCGTTTTACCACATCGCTCGGGTCGATGATGGTGGCAGCCGAGGAGAAGACAAATCATCGCGGATACAGCATCGAACGTCTGCTCAAGGAGGTAGCAGCCTCCGACAAGCCGGTGGTGGTAGATTTCGGCAAAGAGAGCTGTACGGCGTGCAAGGAGCTTGAGGAGATCACCTTCCCCAACCCGAAAGTCAAAGAGCAGCTCAAGAAGTTCACCTTCATCAAGGTAGATGTGACCGACAATACCGAGGAGGAGAAGGCGCTGCTGAAGAAGTACGAACTCTTCGGTACGCCCAACATCATCTTTTTCGACAAAAATGGAAAGTTCCTGCCCGAAAAGAGCCTGACAGGGTTCATCAAGCCGCAGGAGTTTGCCGACCATTTGAAACAGGTTGGTGAAGAGAGTGCACAATGATGTGCACTTATTTCGTATTTGCAATCTTCTACGGATAATCTCCTACTTTAGTTGTTCATCCAATTTATCCAAAAGTTCCATTCCTCTTGATGCGTCACCTTTGGCAGCCATCAAAGTAAACCTTGTTTTTGCGTCGAACTGGGCCAGTGCAACAGTTGCCAGCTCATCAAAAAGTTTATTGAGACTGATCCCTTGTTTTTTTGCATACTGTTTTAATCTTTCATGTTTCGAATCGGGCATTCTTATTGTAATGGTACTCATTTCAACTCCTTTATAAAAGTTTCAGGTGTAGTTACAGTATGGTCGAATATAAGTTCAGCTTCCCGAAAATCTTTCAGGTTGTACGTAATGATTACGTTGGAACCGCTGGCTACAGCAAGCTCAATTAGGAAGTTGTCATCTTCATCTTTCAGATTCGGCCTCCATGTATAATAGATATCGTTCCAATGGCACTTTGAAAGAAATGCGTTGAGCAATTCTCTCTGCTCATTTTCGGTTAAAATTGTGAGTGCCTGAATCTTCTCTCTTTGCATTACTGCCTCATATTCCCTAAAGAGAGGCTCACTCATCTGTGGTACTACCTTCTCCTGAAAAACAAGTCTCAGCAGTGTCCTTGCCGCTGTCTCTTTTTTTATGAGAGCAGATATCCATACACTTGTATCTATAACTACGTTCATGGTTAAAATGATAGCATATTTGCTTGCATATTTCAAGAAACATTATTTTTGTCGAAAGAAATGAAATACTGCATTGGTAAAAAACAAAAGTATAGTTAGATAAATTACCTATGTGTATTTGTAGGGATGTTTTGCAGTCTGGATTGTGAAGGGGTATGTTGTGATATTTGAGGGGTACCCTTTGTGGGTACCCTTATGTGTCGAGCAAAGGTGTTATGTATCGGCACTATTTTTCAGGCACAAAATCCAAAGAAAGCGAGTTGACGCAGTGGCGTGTCTGCTTGGGGGTGAAGCCCTCGCCCTTGAAGACGTGTCCCAGGTGTCCGCCGCAGTTGGCGCAGACGATCTCCGTGCGTCTGCCGTCGGCATCAGGAACCTCCTTGACCGCGCCGGGGAAGGCGTCATCGAAGCTTGGCCAGCCTGTACCGCTGTCGAATTTCGCATCGGAAGGGAAAAGCGGTGTGTTGCACTGGCGGCAGACGTAGGTGCCGTCTTCGTGGTGGTCCCAGAACTTTCCGGTGAAGGCGCGCTCGGTACCTTTATGGAGGATGACATATTCCTCTTCGGGGGTCAGTGTGTTGTAAGCCATGTTCAATCCTTTTTTGCCGCTACTATAGCATACTCCGCATATTTGTCAAACAAAATCTTCAGTTTGGGTTCGATGCGGGTCTGGCAGAAGGGCAGGTGTGGATTATTGTGATAGTAGTTGAGATAGCGCTCGCTGTTTTCCCTGAAACGTCCGAAGGGGTAGACACGGGTTACCAGCGGCTTGTCGAAGCTCTTTTGCTGTTGTTCCAAAATGCTCTGCGCTTTGCGCTGCTGTGTATTGTCAAAGGTGTAAATGGCGGAGCGATACTTTTTTCTGAGCGTATGGTTGGAGGTGGCGTTATGGGTGTGCAGGTGTATCTCTATGAGCGTTTCGAGTGAAATGGCCTTCTTATCGAAGGTGACGATAACCGCTTCGCTGAAAGTATTTGCTTCTTCAAGTGTGGATGCGATCCACCCCTGCCGGACACGCTCGACACCGCGAAGCGAGGCGAACACAGCTTCTGTACACCAGTGGCAGCCGCCGCCAAACCCTATCTGCTGCATTACTTTTTTATCTTCTCTCTTGGAACGAACTCCAGAACGGTAGCGTTGATACAGTATCGCCGCTTGCCGCCGGGTGCATCGTTGAAGACGTGCCCCAGATGTGCGCCGCTTTTGGCAGCCACGATCTC
>JALWLU010000092.1:9676-15016 GCA_026996325.1 Sulfurovum sp. | reverse complement strand
GTGTGACGATTTCAAGCTTCATTAGTTCCATAAATATCCTTTATCAGACAAGAACTAAGCTTACTTAGCGTTGATCTTATCGTTTTTCTCAATAGCCTCGGCCATATTTCCTACCATGTAGAACGCCGCTTCGTTCATGTGGTCGTATTTACCTTCAAGCAGTCCTTTGAAGCCTTCAATAGTATCTTCGAGTGTTACATAGACACCCGGGCTTCCTGTAAAGACTTCAGCGACGTGGAACGGCTGAGAGAGGAACTTCTCAATCTTTCTCGCTCTCTCGACAACAAGCTTGTCATCTTCAGAGAGTTCATCCATACCAAGAATCGCGATGATATCCTGCAGATCCTTATACTTCTGGAGTGTCTGCTGGACACCACGCGCTACGTTGTAGTGCTCCTCACCGATGATTTGCGGATCGAGCATTCTTGAAGTCGAGTCAAGTGGATCGACCGCAGGGTAGATACCTTTTTCCGCGATTGAACGGTTCAGAACCGTTGTCGCATCGAGGTGAGCAAAGACCGATGCCGGTGCAGGGTCAGTCAGGTCATCCGCAGGTACGTAGACCGCCTGAACGGAAGTGATCGAACCTTTGGTAGTCGATGTAATACGCTCCTGGAGTGCACCCATCTCACGGCTCAGCGTAGGCTGGTAACCCACCGCTGACGGAATACGTCCAAGCAGTGCTGACATCTCTGAACCTGACTGCGCGAAACGGAAGATGTTGTCGATGAACATAAGAACATCAAGGCCCATCTCGTCACGGAAGTACTCCGCCATTGTAAGACCTGTCAGGGCAATACGGTTACGTGCTCCCGGAGGTTCACTCATCTGACCGTAGCAGAGAGCAACTTTGTCAAGGACGTTTGACTCTTTCATTTCGAAGTAAAGGTCATTACCTTCACGTGTTCTTTCACCAACACCGGCAAATACGGAGTATCCGCTGTGCTTCATCGCAACGTTGTTGATAAGCTCCATGATGATGACGGTCTTACCGACACCCGCACCACCGAAGAGTCCGACTTTACCACCCTTTGCATACGGTGCAAGCAGGTCAACGACCTTGATACCTGTTTCAAAGACTTCAGTCTTCGTGCTCTGCTCTTCGAACGGTGGCGGATCTCTGTGGATCGACCAGTGCTCTTTTGCATCACAAGGACCGTTGTCATCGATGGTCTCACCGACAACGTTGAAGATACGTCCAAGAACCTCTTCACCTACGGGCACTTTGATCGGAGCGCCAGTCGCTTTGACCTCCTGGCCTCTTACAAGACCTTCACTCATATCCATTGCGATCGTTCTTACTCTGTTGTCACCAAGCTGTGCAGCAACTTCCAAAACCAGTCTCTGCTCTTTACCGTCGAATGTATATACTGTCTCCAGTGCCTCGTTGATCTCCGGCAGATAGTCTGTGAAATCCACATCAATTACTGGACCCAAGACTTGTACTATTTTACCTGTCATTACTTCTCCTCTACTTATTTCATTGATTCCATACCACTGATGATCTCTATGAGCTCAGTCGTAATCGCTTCTTGTCTTGCTTTATTGTACTTGACCGTCAGTGTCTTCACCATCTCTTTGGCATTTTTCGTTGCCGCATCCATCGCCTGCATACGGGCAGAGTGCTCTGCCGCAAGCGAATCGATGAGTGAGTAGTACATGGTGTACTCGACATACCGCTTGACGAGCGCGTCAAGCAGTGTATCATCATCATCAGGTTCCACTTCCAGTTCGGAAGTCGAAGTCTCCGACAGTTCCAGTTTGGACGGATCGATCGGAAGTACCTGGTCTTCACGAACCTCCTGACTGATCATATTGACATATCCATTGTGTACCAGTACGATTCTTTCCGTTTCACCATTGACATAGGCATTCACCACTTCCGTGATGAACTCTGCCGCTTCGGCATAGTCAGGTGCTGCAGAAAGGCCGATAATTTCATTGTTCAGTTCAACATTGTTGAACTTGAAGTAGTCGATCCCTTTTCTTCCTACCGCACGCAGACGTACTTTGACATCCTGCGCCTTAAAGTCGGCGATCATCTGGTTGACACGCTTGATCGTCTGGGCGTTGAATCCGCCACAAAGACCTTTGTCCGCCGTGATGAATACGATATCGACAGTTTTCGGGTTGGCTACCTCTTTGAAGTAGACATTGTCCAGTCCGTCAACATTGGCTTTTTGCATCTTCTGCGCGATCTCGTTAAGCAGTTCGGTAAGCTTTGCAGCATAGACGCGTGAACGTTTTGCAAGCTCCTCCGTTCTTCTCAACTTGGCAGAAGAGACAAGCTTCATCGCATTGGTAGTCTTGGCGGTGTTCTTGACACTCCCAATCTTACGCTTAATCTCTTTTAAGTTAGCCATAACAAGCCTTTCTTACGCTTCAAAAGAAGCTTTGAAGTCTTCGATCGCTTTTCTCAGTGCTGCTTCAGTCTCGTCTGTGATCTTCTTGTCGTTTCTGATCGCATCGAGTACATTCATATATTTTGCTTCCATGAACGGCATCAGCTCCGCTTCGAACTTCGTTACCGCACTGACAGGAATGTCATCGAGGTATCCGTTCGCACCAGCAAAGATTATAACGACCTGCTTCTCGATCGGTACTGGGGAGTATGGTCCCTGCTTCAGTACTTCGACCATTCTCTGACCACGCTCGAGCTGCGCTCTTGTATGATCGTCAAGGTCGGACGCGAACTGTGCGAACGCCTGCAGTTCACGGAAAGATGCAAGGTCGAGTCTCAGTGTTCCCGAAACCTGCTTCGTCGCCTTGATCTGTGCAGCACCACCGACACGTGAGACAGAGAGTCCAACGTTGATCGCAGGTCTGATACCGGAGTTGAAGAGGTCTGTCTCAAGGAAGATCTGACCGTCTGTAATAGAGATGACGTTTGTCGGAATGTATGCCGCAACATCTCCCGCCTGTGTTTCGATGATAGGGAATGCAGTGATGGAACCAGCTCCCAGATCATCATTGAGTTTCGCCGCACGCTCAAGCAGTCTTGAGTGGAGGTAGAAAACGTCACCAGGATACGCTTCACGGCCCGGAGGACGTCTGAGGATCAGTGACATCTCACGGTACGCTACTGCGTGCTTGGAGAGATCATCGTAGAAGATTACTGCATGTCTGCCGTTATCTCTAAAGTACTCAGCCATCGTTACACCGGCATATGGTGCGAGAAACTGCAGTGCAGCAGAGTCTGCAGCACCGGCGTTGACTACGATCGTGTAGTCCATTGCACCGTGCTCTTCGAGCTTCTTCACTGTTGCAGCAACGGTTGACTGCTTCTGACCGATCGCAACGTAGATACAGACAACATCCTGACCCTTTTGGTTGATGATCGTATCGATCGCCAGTGTTGTTTTACCTGTCTGTCTGTCACCAATGATAAGCTCTCTCTGCCCACGACCTACCGGTACGAGAGCGTCGATCGCCTTGATTCCTGTCTGAAGCGGCTCATGGACAGATTTACGTGCCATGATCCCCGGTGCCTTCTCTTCAATGAAGCGCTCTTCAGTCGCTTCAACAGCACCTTTGCCGTCAAGTGGCTCACCCAGCGGGTTGACAACTCTTCCCATCAGGCTGTCGCCTACCGGTGTTTTAAGGAGCTGGCCAAGTCTCTTGACACTCATTCCCTCTTTGATACCTGCGCTTGTTCCCAGTACAACGACACCGACATTCGCCTCTTCGAGGTTCAGTACGAGTCCCTTTGCACCATTTTCAAACTCAACGACTTCACCAGCCATAACGCTGTTGAGTCCGTATACTGTAGTAATACCGTCTGCGATACCTACTACCTTTCCTACCTCGTTGATGTCGACATCAATCTCGAAGTTCTCGATTCTCTCTTTGATGATGGAACTGATCTCGTCCGCTTGCAATTTTACTGCCACTGCTACTCCTTTCTTATAATGATTTCTTGATGAAATCGATTAGTTGTTCTTTGACTCTCTGCTTAGAGAAGTTCACCTCAATACCCAGATCTTCCACAGCAACACGCAGACCGTCAAGGTCGCCTTTCTTCTGCTTCAGTTTGATCTTCGCACCTGTATACTTTTCAAGCGTTTCTTCCAGTTTGCCAAGCTCCTCTTTTTCAAGCTTGTCACTGCTAATGACCACACCTTCATACTTGTTGGCGGCTTTCTGCAGATCAGCATTGAGTACCTTCGCGATCACTGGGATCAGCGTCAGTCTCTTATGCTCCCCCAGAATACGGATAAAGTTTTTCAATGTGTCGTCTGCTGCATCACCGAGTGCTGCGATAATCATTTCTGTCTTCTTCTCTGCATCCACGATGGGAGAAGCGAGTACCGAAGTGATCTCCTCACTATCGATCGCTTCACTCAGTACTGTCAGCGCTTTTGTCGCAGCGCTGACATCTTTCGATGCAGAAGAGAGTGCCGTTGCATATCGTTTTGCGATTAGCTCTTCCATTTTACGCCACCTTCCTGGAGATAATGTCAACCACTTTGCTGCTGTCAAGCAGGATATCATCTGTGGTGATATTTTCGCTCAGTACTTCGTCGATCGCTTCACGTGTCGCTTTGCGCTCTTCGAGTTCGATCTTCTCATTGTACTGCTTCTCAAGCGCTTCAAGCTCCTGTGCATTTGCCTGAGCGATCTTCTCAGCAAGAATCACGGCCTCTTTTTTCGCATCTTCAACGATCTGCTCGGCTCTCTTCAGACTCTCGTCCAGTCGCGCCTGAGCTTCCTGCTGCTCTTCTCTTGCCGCTTTGAGTTTCTCTTCGATCTCAGTCAGCTTTGACTTGATCCCTTCGCTTCTTTCCATGAAGAAAGATTTGATGGGGTTGGCAAGAAGGTACCAGAGCAGTGCGGCAAAGATTGTGAAGTTGATCACTCTCGGCCAAAAGTCTGTTTCTCTTCCGGTTTGTGCGAAGTAACGGCTCGCTTCCTCTCCGTGTCCGCTGCTTGCCAAAAGCACCGCAGGCAGGACAAGCAGGGATACCAGTAACAGTTTTTTCTTCATATCCATCCTTCCTATAGCTTGCTGAACTTGGCTTTGAGGCTCTCTTTGAAAAGAGGCATCTGTGAAAGAAGCTCGTTCTTGAGATTCTCTTTCTCTTCCGCCAGCTTTTCAGCGAACTCTGTATATGCCTTGTCCAGCTCCGCCTGTTTGGCTTCGACTTTCTGGGCTGCCGATGCTTTCGCTTCTTCGACGGCTTTCTGTCTAATCGCGGCAGCTTCGCTCTTAGCTTTGCTAAGATTCTCTTCTGCTTTGGCCTTAAGCTCTTCGCTGTTGCCGCTCAGACCCTTTGCCGCTTCCAAATCTTTTGCAATGGTACGATCACGATCGTCCATGAATTTCAACAGCGGTTGAAACAG
>JALWLU010000092.1:0-9666 GCA_026996325.1 Sulfurovum sp. | reverse complement strand
TTAGGAAAGAAAGGAACTTTTCAACATCCTGTGTAGTTTCGAAAGTGATCTCGATACTTTTGGCTTTTATTTTATGGGAAAAGGGGAGATTTTCGCCGATTTCATCGGTATACTGTTCAAGAATATTTTCACTTTTTGGTTTGCTCTTGGCAGAGGCAGGCTTGTTCTGCTTGACCATCTTCTCTACATCACGTACGCTCAGCTTCTGCCCGATAATGGAGTCAATGATGATCTTCTGGCGCTTCTCATCAAGCCCCACCAGCACCTTCGCATGCCCCTGGGTGATTTTCCCTTCGGCAAGCTGCGTTTTCGCATATGCACCAAGCGAGAGAAGACGCATCGTGTTGGTGATCTGGGAACGGCTCTTGTGTACGATTTCTGCCAGTTCATCATGTGTGATCTTGTGTACTTCGATCAGCTCTGCATAGGAGTTCGCCAGCTCGATTGCATTGAGGTTCTCTCTTTGGATATTTTCGATGAGCGCCAGTTCACGGAGCCTGAACTCATCGATCTCCACGTTGGCGACAATCGCCTTGATTGCAGGCAGTTTTGCCAGTTTGTGTGCACGCAGACGCCGCTCACCCGCAACCAGAAGATAGCCGTCCCCTTTTTCGATGACAACAATAGGCTGCAACAGGCCATGTACTTTAATGGAATTGCTAAGCTCCTTGAGTGCAGACTCGTCAAAATGTTTGCGCGGCTGAAAAGGGTTGGGGGTAATCTTCTCAACCGCTATCTCCTCGACACGCGCACCCTGTGCTTCAAGCTCGAAGCTATCTATGCCGCTGAGATCCTTCTCGTACGCCTCTTCAACTTCGGAGAGTATATCTCCCAATCCTCTGCCAAGTGCCATCTCTTATCCTCTGGCAATTACAGTTGCAAGATCACGGTAAGCAAGAGAGCCTTTCGAGCCGGAAGCGTACTCTGTCACCGGCTTTCCGAAACTGGGACTCTCGGCAATTTTAACATTGCGTGGCACCACAATGCACTCTTTTGAGTTCTTCTTCACATGGAAAAGCTTGTCTTTAAAGTGGTGGGAAAGATCTGCAAGCACCTGCTTGGAGAGGTTGTTCTGCTTGGAGTACATCGTCGGCAGGAACCCTTTTATCTTCAGCTTGGGGTTAATCGTCTTCTTGAGCAGGCTGACAGTGTTCAGCAGCTGCGCGAGCCCTTCGAGTGCAAAGAATTCACACTGAATGGGAATAATCACAGAATCGGATGCACTGAGCGCATTAATAGTAATGGGCCCCAGCGCCGGCGGTGAGTCGATGATGATGAAGTCGTACTTTCTGGATACCTCTTTGATCTTCTCTTTGAGCACAAGCTCCCGATTCTTCTTCTTGGGATTGTAGAACTCTTTCTCAATACCCACCAAACCAATGTTCGACGGTGCAAGATCGAGCTTTTTAATACCTGTTTTGAGGATCACTTCAGAGAGCTTTTTACTGCCGATAAGCACATGGTAGATATTGTACTCATAGTCATTTCTGCTGAAACCGAGACTGGTCGTGGCATTTGACTGCGGATCGATATCCAGAAGCAGTACTTTTTTACCTCTTTCTGCAAGCGATGCGGCAAGATTCACTGCTGTCGTCGTCTTTCCTACGCCGCCTTTCTGGTTGGCTATACTGATTATTTCGCTCATCTTGAACTATATACCTTCTTCCCCTCGATAAGTAAAGAGCCGTCTTCGCACAACTGCGCGTTTTCAAGGCTCTTCCTACGGTTTTCGATATGTACCGAATACCCTTTGCTCTTTTCAAATTCTACCCGATACTCACTAAAAACCTGCTTCCATTTCGGAAAGTGTGAAAGCACTTCAATGTACATTTCAAGCACCTCTTGCGCCTCTCTTTTCACCTGGAGCGCACCATAGGGCTCCGGTGCCGTTTTGAGGTTGATTCCCATACCGCATACCAGCGTATTTCCAACCTTCTGCGTGATCGTACCACCCGCTTTTTTAGAGCCGGTGTAGAAGTCATTTGGCCACTTCAGCCAGAGATCTTCTGACTCTTTTTGTAACACTTTTTTCATCAGAAAAGAGAAGTAGATTGAAGCTGATGCCAGAGGAAGGTCTTCGGGCAGCAGTATGAGCGGAACGGCAATGGAGGCAAAGAAGTTGCCATCCACTCCCTCCCAGCGGTTCTCCCTGCTGCCAATGCCGTCTGTCTGCGCTTTGCATAATACTACTGCAGGTGCAGCGATACGTTTATCCTTCAGCGCGTCGACAAGATAGTGCTGTGTCGAGGGAAGCCTCTCGAACACGAAAATATCGAAAATGCCAACACGGTGGCTCATAGCAGTCTGTCACCCTTTTTCAGCCCGCGTCCCACGCAGTAGGCTTTCGCACTCATCGCTTTTTTCGACGGCGGCTGAATGGAGCCGATACGCAGACTTCCTTTGCCACATCCAACATCGACACTCTCACCTTCGAAACCGAGAATTTCAAACGGTGTATGGGGTGCACCTTCTTCAAGCAGCGCTACATCGTCGAACTTCGTACCGTTTGCGGCGAAAATACCCGGCCACCCCTCGAATGCACGGTATTTGTTGTAAACTTCCCTTGCATCCGAAAAGTCCACCTCTCCGTCACTTTTGCGTATCTTCTTGCAAAGTGTCGCTTTGCTCTCATCCTGCGGCTGCGGGGTGATGTTATCGAAATTCCGCAGTGTCGAGAGTGTCAAGGTGCAGGCATCTTCGGTAAGCTGATCCATCAGGGCATGCAGGCGCATATCTTCGGGAATCTCGAAGGAGATCATTTCAAGGATCGGTCCTGTATCGAGCCCCTCCTCCATCAGCATCGATGTCACACCGGTTACCTTGTCACCATTGAGCAGTGACTGCTGCACCGGAGAAGCGCCACGGTACTGCGGCAGCAGCGATGCGTGTAGGTTGATGCAGGGGGCAATGTCAAGCACGTTTTTAGGCAACAGTTGTCCGAACGCCGCCACGACAATGAAGTCGGGCTTTTGTGCTTCGATCGCTTCTACCACACCCTCATCACTCAGCCTGTTTGGCTGCAGCACGTCAATGCCGTACTCTTGGGCCAGTACCTTCACCGGCGGCGGTGTAAGCACTTTTTTGCGCCCTACCGGGCGGTCAGGCTGTGTCAGCACAAGAGAGACATCCATATCCTCCGCATCGATGAGGGTTTGCAAAATCGCTTCAGCATAGTGAGGTGTTCCCATATAGACAATCTTCTTCACTATCTTTTCTCGCTATTCGGGGTAAAAAGTGTGCCACCTCTATGCTCTTTTTCAAGCAGGAAGGCACGTACATCATCAAGGTCGAATCCGCTGGCAAGAAACATCTCTCTACCATGCTGCATCAGAAAATCTGCAGACTGCAGCTTGGTAACGATGCCTCCTGTGGCGAATTCATTGTTGGGTGTATGCTCCGCGCAGAGCTCCGCTTCGGATATTTCGCTGACTACCGGGCGGACGACCGCATCGCTGTAGCAGTTGGGGTCCTTGTCGTACAGCGCATCGATATCGGAGAGTATCACCAGCATCTTCGCATCAAAGTAATGTGCTACGTGTGCAGAGAGCCTGTCATTGTCGCCAAAGACAAGCTCATCAATACTGACAGTGTCGTTTTCATTGATAATGGGTACGACATTGTTTGAAAGCAGCGTCTCCACAGCCTCTTTGGCGTGGGCGGTCTTTCTTCTGGAGTCAAAGACATCCGCACTGAGCAGCACCTGAGAGCAGAGCAGACTGAATCGTGCGAACTTCTCCTGATACATCTTCATCAGTAGCGGCTGACCTATGGCTGCAAGTGCCTGACGGTTGGCCACGGAACTTCTCTCAATAGGAAGCTGCGTATAACCTGCCGCTACGGCACCCGAGCTGACCAGCACCACTTCATAGCCTGCCTTTCTAAGGTCGGCTATGAGTGTCACCAGCGAAAGCATCCTCTCTTTGGCAATAGTACCGTTCTCGGTCAGTACGTGAGAACCGACTTTGATGACCAGACGCATCTACCCCTCCTCGCTCTTGGCTTTCTCCTCAGCTTCGACACTCTTAACAAAGTCGGCCAGTGCATACCGGAGTGGTTCGGTATTGAGGTGCGCGACAGAGGAGATAGGCAATACAAAGAGCGGTGCCTTTTCAGGCAGGTCGACACCAAAATCCGTTTCAAAGCCGTAACTGAGGTAACTGCCGTCAGCCTTGTATTTGGCTAACGTCTTGTTGGGCTCCAGTCCGATGTCCGAAAGGAACTGTGCCGTCTTCTCGTTCACCTCTTCAGGTGAGAGTGCATCTATCTTCGTAATGGCAATGGCATGCTTGCGTGTCGCAAGCGTCTCGGAGTAGCGCTTGAGCTCTACCAGCAGCGTTTCGTACTGATACTTCATCTCACGGTAGTTTGACGCATCGATCATCAGCAGCAGGGTCTTGGTCCGCTCTATGTGTCGCAAGAACTCCAGCCCAAGGCCGCGTCCGTCGCTGGCTCCTTCGATGATGCCGGGGATATCCGCCATCATAAAGGAGTCGTAGTCCCCCACATGGACAACACCGAGCTTTGGTGTCAGTGTCGTAAACTCGTAGTTTGCCACTTCGGGCTTGGCGTTGGAAAGTGTCGCGATTAGTGTCGACTTTCCGACATTGGGATAACCCACCAATCCCACATCCGCAATGAGTTTCATCTCCAGACGCACATGCTTGGTAATGCCTGGCAGTCCGGGCTGCGCATAGGTCGGCCTCTGGTTCGTCGAACTCTTGAAGTGCATGTTTCCAAGACCACCTTTGCCGCCTTCAAGAAACTTGACCACCTGCCCCTCTTCTACAAGGTCAAGCAGCTCTTCACCCGTTTCGGCATCAATGACGACAGTTCCCGGAGGTACCGTAATGGTCACATCCTTTCCCTTGCGCCCGTACTTCTTGCGCCCTTCACCCGGACGGCCGTTCTCGGCTTTGATGTGGTTTCGCCCGCGAAGTCCGGAAAGGGTGTCGGTATTGTTGTCTACCTTGAAAAAGACCGAGCCGCCACGACCGCCGTCACCGCCGTCCGGGCCGCCTTTGATTACAAATTTCTCCGTCCAGAACGAAATCGCTCCGGCACCGCCTTTTCCTGAACTAATGGTCAGTTCTACACTGTCTACAAACATTTGGTTACCCTGCTTCTATATAAAATTGTCAAAAAATACTGCTGCGATACTGCATACAGTAGAAAGATTGCTGCAATTATATCGAAATTCGTACACTTTTGATATAATCGTCAAAAAGAACCATAAGAGAAGAGAATGAAAAAGAGAACAAAAAAGTTTCAAATGGCTTTCATAGCAGCGACACTCGGCATTCTGCTTGCAGGGTGTGCTTCAAATCAACAGGGACCTGCCAAACAGCCCTATCTTGGCGGATACACTTACAGTGGTGTGAGCTTTGGCAAAAATCTCTCTGAAAACTATAAAAGAGGGGTTAGAGACGGCTGTGAAACAGCCAAAGGATACTACACCAAATCACATGAACTCTTCAACACTGAGAACGACTATTATCGAGGGTGGTTTGCAGGTAGGCATAGATGCAGACATTTACTGGTTGTCGAAATTGATTGAAAATACAATCTATTTCATTTGAAATATGGTATAAAATGATATATGAGAAAAATTTTTATGGAGTTATTCCGGCAAAGCCGGAACGGTTTGAGGTAAAACTTATGCAGGAACTACAGAGACTCTCTTCTGTGTTCTGCTGTGGTTTTCGAACTTGACTACACCCTCTACGAGAGCGAAGATTGTATGGTCTTTACCCATACCAACACCGTTACCGGGTTTTACTTTCGTTCCTCTCTGTCTGATGATGATGTTACCGGGGATAACTTTCTCACCACCGAATTTCTTGACGCCGAGGCGCCGTCCAGCGGAGTCACGGTTGTTCTGGGTAGACCCTTGACCTTTCTTGTGTGCCATCTTATCTCCTTACCTTATGCGATTTTAGTAATTCTTACTCTTGTGAAGTCTCTTCTGAAACCTCTTTTGAGCTTTGAATCTTTTCTTCTTCTCTTCTTGTAGATAACAACTTTCTTGTCTCTACCTTCGTTGATCACTTCGCCTTTGACGACAGCACCCTCTACAAAAGGAGTACCTACTGTCAACTCTCCGTTATCAAGCGCGAGAACCTCTTTGAACTCGACCGCTGCTTTCGGCTCGAGACCCATCTTGTCAAAACAGATGATATCACCCTCTTGAACCTTGAACTGCTGACCGCTCGCTTTAATGATTGCGTACATTGCAAACCCTTTACTATCTGTGTATTTTAAAAAAGTTCGTGATTATACCCAATCAATGTTTAATATTTTTTGAAAACGCCAAAGATTACCCGAAATCGACCAGCTGGTCAGCAAAAGCAATACACTCTATCTCCACCAGAGCATTTTTGGGCAGTGTTTTTACCGCTATGGTACTGCGTGCGGGTTTGTGCTCACCAAAATAGTGTGCATATATCTCGTTGACCTTTTCAAAGTCGTTCATATCCGCCAGATAAATGGTGGTTTTGATAACATGTTCAAATCCTGCGCCTGCCTCTTTGAGGACATAGTAGAGGTTCTTGAGTACCTGCTTTGTCTGATACTCAATCCCTCTGGTTTCCATTGTGCCGTCGGGCATCAGGGCGATCTGCCCGGAAGTATATACAAGTCCGTTTGCGATAACCGCCTGCGAGTAGGGTCCGATTGCCGCCGGGGCATCTTTTGTGCTTACAAATCTCATTGATTCATCCTTTCTGAATTATTGTGTATTTCTCTCATAGAAGACATAGGAGGTGGAGTAGTCCGAAAACTCGAAGTAGACCTTCTTCTCACCCGGGTCTTTTTTATAGTTGAAGTTCTCATCATCGATACCGTAACCATAGCGGTAAGGACGTATCTTGCCGTCATTGCTGCCGTATGCGGTCGAAAGCTTGTCGATCTTGATGAAGCGGTGCACCAGTTTGTCCCCTGCATAGATGTCAAGCACACCATTGGTACCCGTCCAGTTCTGCAAAGACCTGCTCAGGGAGTTCTGTGTCTCCTGCGTACAGGCGGTCATCAGCAAAAGCCCCACAATGCCAGCAAGTATGCTCAGTTTTCGTTTCACTTGCCCTCTCCTAATATTGGAATGCAAAAATTATACCCCAAAACCATTTAGCCACACATTGGAGCTGAATATTTTTGTCTGCTCAAGCCTCTTTTTTGGGCATACCGAACTTTTGTGTCACCAGTTCACCCTCATCATTGAAGTAGAGGTAGTAGAGTCTGTCTTTAGCCACAGGAAGGCCTGCCAGATAGCGCAGTGCCAGATTTGCCTGCAGCGAACCGATATGCATCACGATAGGCGCGGCAATACCGCCCGGTTTGTGGTCGGAGATATTGAAAACCTGAAAATCGGCCTTCTCAAAAAAGCAGACCTGCCCGTTGAACTCCTCCACACTTGCATAGACCCACGGCATCCCCTGCTCTTTGGCATACCTGTCGATCTCTCCGCGTACGGGCAGATTGTCCGTCGCATCGAGAATGAGGTCGTAACGGTTGCCCAGCTCCCTGAACTCCTCGAAGCGCATATCGAACGCCACCGCTTTGACAAAGGGGTTCTTCCGCTCCAGAAGGGCAGCGATGGTCTTAGCCTTGTTTTTTCCCTCATCTTCCAGTGTAAAAGCGATCTGACGGTGAATGTTGTGGCCTGAAACAATGTCGAAATCGACAAGATGGATCTCTCCAATACCAGAAGTCCCAAGCGCCATAGCCAGCGTCGACCCAAGGCCGCCCGAACCGATAATGGCGATTTTCTTGCTCTGAAGGCTCTTTTGTGTTGCCTCGCCCCACAGCTGAATTTGTCGGTTGAAGTACTCTTCGGGTGTCATTTTTGCTCCTTTGCCGCTTCATGCTCTTTGAGTGCCTTTTCAAACTGCCATACTTTGCGATGTTCACTCACCTCTTTTTTGTCAATGAGCTCTACCAGCATCGACTCCTTATCCTCAAGCATCATCTCCACCTCCCCTTCGGGAGAGACCAGCATCGTATCGCCGTAGAATTTCCACTTCACCTCATCATCACTGTACTCTCCCAAACGGTTGGCACGCAGAATGAAGCACCCATGCAGAAAGGCTTTTGTCTTGATGATCTCACGCCATCGGTTGTGTGAACCGAATGTCGAAGCGGTTGGCAGCAATACCAGGTCGATCTTCTTCTCCATTACTTTCTGCCAGAAAGGATCGAAGTGCATCTCGTAGCCTGCCATCACCATGATCTTGAAGCCTTTTAGCTTGAAGACCATAGGATCTTTGAGCGGCTTGCTCTTGTTGGCAAAGAATGCCTTTTCGTTCCAGTGTTCGTAGGGGATGAGGATCTGCTGTTCGTAGTAGCGGGTATTCTTCGGTGTAATCTTGACGATAGTCTTGTAGTAGCCATCCTTTTTCGCCAGCACGATGGGAGCGACAAAGACCATATCGTAACGGATGGCAAACTCCTTGAGAAGCTCAAGGTGCTTTTTGGTCTGCGCCTTGACCATCCCCCGCGACATTGTCGCAAGCTCTTTGAAGAAGTGGTTGAGGATATACTCTCCAAGCAGCATCACCTGCGCACCACGTTCAGTCGCCTTTTTGAGGTAGAACTCCAGACGGGTTGCGTTCATCCCCAGTGTGGGCAGCTGTAATGCGGCGACAACAAGCTGCTTTGCCATCAGGCTTCATCCGCCGTCTGGTTCTGTTGATCGATCACCGAAACCTTCAGCTTCGCCTCTTCGATGAGCTTCTGCGCCTCTTTGATCGTCTTAAGCCCCTCTTCGTAAAGCTTCACCGACTCCTCCAGCGTAATCTCCGGGTCCATCAGTTTCTCAAGCAGTGCTTTGGAATACGCCAGTTTCTCTTCAAATGTTTCCGTTTTCATGCCACCCTCTTATCAAATAAACGCTTTCTGAAAGAAAGCATACCATAACTCTTCACTCTTCACTCTTCACTCTTAATTTTCAAGCACGTCTCTAATGTGCTCTTCAAATTTTTCAATCTCTACCAAAAAGGCATCGTGTCCGTAGTCACTATCCACCTCCAGATAAGTGTAGGGCTGCCCGTTGCGCTCGAGCATCTTTGCAATGTGCGCCATCTCCGACGGAAAAAAGAGGTAATCCGAAGAGAAGCTGATCAGATGTACCCGCGCCTTGATACGGCTGATCGCTTCATGCAGCGAGTCGTAACCGCGGCTGAGATTGAAAGTATTGATCGCCTTGACAATGTAGAGGTAGCTGAGCGGATCGAATATACGTGAAAAGTTGTTGGTATTGTACTCCATATAACGCTCCACCTCATAGCGCCCGAAGAGTTCGAAGAGACCATCATTGCTGACATAGTTACGCCCAAATTTTCTGTCCATCGACTCAGGCGATAGGTAGGAGATGTGACCGGCTATACGCCCGATGGCGAGGCCGTCAAGTCCCTCCTCTTTAAAATCATCTTTGTCGTAATTGCCATGCTTGAAGCGCGGATCGCGTCGGATCGCTTCGACTGCTACCTTGTTGAACGCAATCGTCCATGGACGGGTCGCATAGGTAGCGGCAAGCGAAACGATATCATCGGCAAAGTTGGGGTAGTCTACGGCAAACTGCAGCGCCTGCATTCCCCCCATCGATCCGCCTACAACAGCACGGACATGGTAGATGCCAAGGTCGGAGAGCAGATGCATCTGCGCACGTATCATATC
>JALWLU010000091.1:3237-3807 GCA_026996325.1 Sulfurovum sp. | reverse complement strand
GTTCTGCCATGATGACGGCCTGGGGGATGTTGACTTCGGTGATCATGAGGCGTATTCTATCGAAAAGCATAAAGTTGTCGCCTTTGAGGTGTACCTCCACCCCTTTGACACCGCCAAGGAGTCTGGCTTTGGCGCTTTCGCCTGCTTCGATGATCTCCGCTTCGAAGAAGGCGCCGATCTGTTTTTTCGCCCAGCGTGCAAGCTTGCGGTCTCTGAAGTCCCATTCGGCTTTGGTGGCTTCGCGTTCGAGTTCGCTCACACGTACACAGAGCGGGTCGATGTTGCGCAGCAGGTACTCCGCCTCTTCGGGGTCGTTGCGCAGCTGTGTCTTGATGAGACGGTGCAAAATGAGGTCGGCATAACGTCTGATGGGGGAGGTGAAGTGGCTGTAGTGCGAAAAGCCAAGACCAAAGTGCCCGACATTGTGCGCAGAGTAGCTCGCCTGACGGAGTGATTTGATGATCATCGCATCGACTTCTGCCTCCAGACCCATCTTCTTGGCTTCTGCCTGAATGGCACGGATGAGGTCCGGGCTCTCCTCATACTCTTCGACATAGAGCCCGATGGCGG
>JALWLU010000091.1:1390-3227 GCA_026996325.1 Sulfurovum sp. | reverse complement strand
TTGCTCAGCTGCGGCGGCTCGTGGATACGGAAAATGCTGTCGCCGTCACCGTTGAAGCGTTTGGCGGCAGCCTGGTTGGCCAGCAGCATACACTCTTCGATGAGCGAGTGTGAAGGTGTACCCGTTTCGATGTCGGTGCTGACCAGATCGTGGTTTTCGTCTATCGTCAGTTTGATCTCTTCGCTTCTAAAATCAAAGCCGTGTTTGAGGCGCGCCTTTCGCAGTCTGACGGTCACTTTCTGCAGCGGCAGCAGCCAGTGTAGAATGCGCTTTATCGTCTCGTTCTCCCCGCTGTAGCCGTTGGCAAGAATGCCGTCGACCGCTTCGTAATTGAAGCGGTGTTTGGAGTGGATAAGCGCTTCGAAGAACTCCTCTTTTAGCGGCAGCAGCGTCTGCTTGTCGAGTGTGATCTTGGCGACAAAGGCAAGGCGATCGACCTTTGGTTTGAGCGAACAGATATTTTCACTCAGCTCCCTTGGAAGCATCGGAAAGGATTTGTGCGGAAAGTAGGTGGTAAAACCGCGCTTTTTCGCCTCTTTGTCTATTTCTGTAAAATAAGGGACATAGTAGCTGACATCGGCAATGGCGACGTAGAGCACATACTTCTCCAGGTCGAAATAGATGGCGTCATCGAAATCTTTGGCGGTAACGGGATCGATGGTACAGAAATCAAGATGCGTCAGATCGACGCGGTCTTCGTGTTCTGCCTTGTTCACCTCCGACTCTATCTGCACCGCTTCGGTGACACACTCTTGCAGGAAGGCGTCCGGGCGGTTGAAGAGGGCAAGCGAGATCTTCTCATCCACCCTTGCATCCCCCAGATGTCCGAAGACCTCCAGCACCTCATCGGTATCGATGTCGACCTTGAAGACCGTGCCGACTTTAAATGCCTTGAGGTCCATACCTGGCATTGTGACATGGGTGGGCTCACCGGTGCGGATATCAAGCGTCATGAAGTTGCCCTGTTCGTCACGGTGGGTGTAGGCGACGGTAAAGAGATGCGCACGTTTGATAACGGCAACGACCTTGCCCGAAGCGCGTCCGCGTCTTCCAATGAAGCGTTTGGCTACGACAATGTCGCCGTTTCTGGCATCTCCCAGGTGGTCGGGTTCGATGAGAAGGTCTTTCTGCTCCTTGAACTCAGACTCGAGGTACCCCCGGCCGTCTTTGCCGATGTAGAGTCTGCCTGCACGGTAGAGTGAAGAGAGTTTCCATAGTTTTCCCTCTTTCTCAAGTGCACCCATACGGCGCAGCTCTTCAAGGACGGGATGGTCTTCAAGCTCGATATCGGAGTCGATGAAACCTTTGGTAAGCTGGACGGCAAAGGCGCTCATTTGAGACTTCCGGTCTCAAATGAAGTGAATAGTGAATAGTGAATAGTCATTGTTTTCATAGAGGTGATTATAGCATAACCATGATTACCGGTTGAGCCGGTACACGGGCTTACATATGCTTGAGCTCCTCAAGGCGCGCGATGCGCGCTTCGGTGCTCGGGTGCGTGCTGAAGAGTTCGCGCATCGAGAAGTCTCTGCCGGTAAGCGGATTGATGATGAACATGTGCGCCGTTTCCGGGTCGGCTTCGGGCATCGTCATCTGGCGTGCGTAGTTGTCCAGTTTCACCAGAGCGGACTGCAGCCACTCCGGATGTCCCGTCATGCGTGCCGCACCCTCGTCGGCTTTGAATTCACGGCTTCGGCTGACGGTCATCTGGATGAGTGTGGCCACGATGGGCATCACGATCATCAATGCGATCATCACGATGGGGTTGGGACGGTCTCTGTCCCCGCCGCCAAAGAACATCCCGAACTGTGCAAGCATTGCAATGGCTCCGGCAATG
>JALWLU010000091.1:0-1380 GCA_026996325.1 Sulfurovum sp. | reverse complement strand
CTGGGACCGCAACGGCAGCATGTTCGTAGTCACGTCCGGTCGCAAAAGCATTGGGTTGCTGCTCGGGAATGATGTAGAGCTTTGGCATCGGCAGTCCGGCACGCTGTGTCAGTCTTTCGACAATTTCGTAAAGACCGCTGGCATGTGCCCTGTCTACGGGAATGGCATTGTAGTGGCTAAGCACCGCCTGGTCACTGTAGTAGTAGGCGTAAAAGTTCATTCCCGCAGCGATGAGAAATGCAATGACCATACCGCTTTGACCTGCCATCATGCCGCCAAACCAGATGAAGAGCAGGGTCAGACCGATCATCAGTACATAGGTTTTCAACTGTTCCATAGATGTATCCTTTTTTGGGTTAATTATAGCGTCACTGTGTATATTGAAGGTAAATGAGAGGAGCATAAAAACAGACGGCGTCTGCCGCCTGTATAAATTTAGAGGGTAAGGTCCATGATCGCTTTGGTCTTGGAGATGGTAGCGTGGTCGATGGCACGGTCGTTGCTGTCAACCTTCTCCATGATTTTTGCCATGACCACCAGCAGTGCACCGGTGATTTCCGGCAGTTTTGCCTCAAGGTCTGTTGAGAGCGGATACTTCAGCGGCGGTACCGTTGTCAGAAAATCGAGAACCTCTTTTACTTCGATCTCCTCCTCAAGCTTTTTGAATGCGACGATGGTCTCCTGCAGCCCTTTGGTGATAGGCATATCCGACTCCATAATGACATCTCTTCCGTTCATGTTCGCGTTGCGCTCCGCTGCGATCAGCAGATCGAGAAGCTTCTGTTCGACAATATCGGTAATATCCTTTGCGTGTCCCTTTTTGAGGTCCAGCGATGACGCTTTTCTAAAAAGCGCTTCGAGTTTTGTAAATCCTACAACAGCCATGTTGTACTCCTTATGTGTTAATGAGATTTGTTAGTTCAGGGGTATTCTACATAAAAGAGAAGATGATCGTATGCTACCTGGGTTGCAATGCAGCCTTTTGCTGTAAAAAGTATTTGTAAGAATTTCCCTACAGACATATTTTTCTATATTAAGTAAAATTTTTGATATAAAAATATTTAGGAGCGTCACGTAATATGGTAAAAACAGTGTTGATTGTAGATGATGTGGAGTTCAATATAGAGTTTGAATCCAAGTTGATTGAAAATATTATAGAAGAGACAGGCATTCCCATAAAAGTGGATGAAGCCCACTCTATAGAAGAAGCACTTAAAATGATTGACGAGAAAAATGTGTATGATGCAATGATAATTGATATGAATCTTCCCGATGGGTCAGGGGTAGAAATTGCCAAGTATGCACGCAATAAAAGTTCAAAGACAAGATTGGCAGCCCTCACTATTTACCCCAATGAGTATGAAAGAGAGAGTGGGTATT
>JALWLU010000090.1 GCA_026996325.1 Sulfurovum sp. | reverse complement strand
ACCGAATTCATAAAAGTCGAAAAAGCGCCCTTCAAATTCCCGGTCGTTGTCGATCTTGTTGACCACGAGTGCCAGCGGTTTGCCAAGCTGCTGCAGGTCGTAGAAGAGCTTCTTGTCCTCTTCGTCAGGGATGGTTTTGCCGTCAACCATATAGACGATCACATCGGCTTCTTTGGCGGCGTTGAGTGAAAACTCCGCCACTTTGGAGAAGAGTTCGCTGCTGTAGTCGATGCCGCCTGTATCGAGGATCTCGAAGTCGCGGTTCTCGCTGATGGTGACGATGCGTTTCTTCACGTCACGTGTCGTACCGCTCACATCGGAGGTGATGGCATCACGCTGTCTTGCCAGACGGTTGAAGAGCGAACTTTTACCGACATTGGGACGTCCGAGTATGGCGACTTTTTTCAGGGGTTGTTCTGATGTCATGGATGTTTCTTTCTTTGGATAATACGAAGTGTATGTGTTTATTGGAGGTATTATACCATATTATTCGGCACAGGGTGTGAAGCCTACCCCTTATTATGGTTATGGCTCTGTTTGGGCAGGCAGGCTTTCGACATAGATACTTTGCGAGGGGAAAGCAAACCCGCTGCCGTTTGCTTCGACGATCTGCATGATTTTCACATGTACATCTTCACGGATCTCCAGGTACTTCGCCCAGTTCGCCGTAGCGGTGAAGCAGTAGATGAAGATGTTCAGCGACGAATCTCCAAAAGAGTCGAAGTAGACCATCAGCGAATCTTTCTGGCTGATGCCTTCATGGCTTCTTAGCATCGCTTCGATATCGGCTTTGATCTTCAGCAGCTGCTCGGAGGTGGTGCCGTAGGTAAGGCCGATATGCATCTTGATTCGCCGGATGCCGCGTCTTGAGAAGTTCTCGATGGGCTGGTTGGCAACCAGCTGGTTGGGAACGGTGATGAGCGTCTTCTCGAACGAGCGGATCTTGGTCGTTCGCATCCCCACATCTTCGACCACTCCTTCTACGCCGCCAACCTTGACCCACTCGCCGATACGGATCGATTTGTCCGCAAGCAAGGCGAAGGAGCCAAAGAGGTTCGAAGCGGTATCCTTCGCCGCCAGTGCAAAGGCAAGACCACCAAGCCCCAGTGAAGCAATAAGTGCGGTAACGTTGATGCCCCATACGGTCAGTATGGCCGCAAGTCCGATGCCTGCGATGAGAATTTTTAGAATGGCAAGAATGAAGTTGCCCATCTCCTTGGAGAGATCTGGGTTGAATTTCGAAGTTGCCGCATAGGTCAGCTCCTTGAGCGCTTCAACGATATTAAGGATAGCCCAGAAGAGTGTGTAGACCACCAGTGTATCCAAAACGTTTTTGATAAATGTCGTCTCTTTATAAATCAGTAGAAAAAAGACGTGAAAGGCAACAATGACAAAAAGAAAACGTATTGGATGTTTGAGTGCGGAGATGATGCGGTCGTCGTAGAAAGTTTCTGTCCGTTTGCTGATGCGCTGCAGAAAGACAAGTACAATTTTGGTAAAGAGCTTGCGAAGAGCGAGGATCAGCCAGAAAAGAATGGTTGCAGCGATGATGTTGGCAAGGGGAATACCCCATATCACGGTCGTCAGTACAGGGTAGGCTTCGTAGACGGGCGCAAGCTGCTGCTGAACACTGCCGATGATATCGCTGTCAAACGAGTTGATGACATTGAGCTGTTCTTGTGTCAGTAGGGTAGTGTTTGTTTCTGTTGCTGCCATGAATTTCTGCTTTTTTTCCACAATGATGCTGTACAATCATACAGTAGCGACTATGGAAGGATTGGAATGATGAAAGCGATTATATCGGTTATGGGCTTAATCGTATTGTGCATGAGTGTACTGCCGGCGAAAACACTGAAAGCCAACTACGATGTCACTTATGGAATCGTTGGTAAAATAGGTGAAGCGAAGGCACGGCTTGAGAGTAACGGAAAAACCTACACTATCGATATCGGCATGACAGCCACAGGTCTTGCTGCGACACTCAGCGGTAACCGCAAAGAGCATCACCGATCTGTGGGACATATTGAAAGCGGACTACTAGTCAGTGATCATTATGAAGTGACACGCCGCTATCGCAATACCCGTGTTGTGAAAACGTACACGATCGACCATCGAAAAAAAAAGGTGTTGAAACGCTATCAAAAGTATCGTGACGGCAAATTGGTCAAGAATGAGCACAATATATTGGATTTCTACAGCAAGGATGATCTTTTGACACTCTACTTCAATCTCGACAGACTTCTTCCGGACAAACACAAATCGGGAACCTACCACTTTACAGCAGTGGGTGCCGAGAGACAAAAGGGCAGGGTAACGGTAATTCTTCCTACACATAAAGAGAAGAAAGTGTATGCTTTAAAACTGGGTAGTGGAGCAGCGTGGTATGCAACTGCGATCATTCATCAGAAGATCTTTACCAGTAAAGAGGGGCACCTTCAGCTTGCAGTCGGCAGGGATGGGATTGCAAAAAAGGCCCTGCTTGAAGACCTGATTCTCTTTGGGGACATTACAGCGACACGGACGGAATGAAGATTAGTATAGTGTTGCGTCGAGGACAAAGTCGATCACTTTTTCATCGCTCATTTCGCAAGGCTTGAGCAGACCGTTTTTGAGGGTTGTGTAGTAGTTCCCGCTGACAATGTCATTGTCTCCGAGCGCTTCGGCATAAAGCTTGATGAGTCTGCCGTCAAGCAGTGTCTCTTTGCAAAGCAGGTAACGCCTGCCATTGTAGTGTACGTAGCTGGCGCCCTCAGGCAGGCTGAGGAGGCGTTTGAAAAAGAGCGAATCGTTCATCAGAAGTTTATTTTAAGACCACCGTACCAGCTGTCGTTGAGATTGTAGTCGTGCGCTTCATAATTCGTATCGATGTTGCGGTAACCGCCGTATACATGGACATTGTTGATCACTTCGACATCGGCTTCGAAACGGTACTCCAGATACTGATCGGCATCGACAAACGAAAGTACGGAGGGTGCATAGTCGAATCGCGCGCTTAGCGAAGTTGCCGGAATGGGTTCGTCAAAAGGGAGTCTCAGTTTTGCTTCGCCAAAAAGCGGCATCGCGACATAGCTGTCACCAAAGACCCCCTCGAGTCCAAAGGTAAAGGTAAGCCCCTCTGCACCACTGAGTGTATTGGACGCACCAAATCCAGCCTTGAAAAGATTGTCATTATCGGTATGCAGATAGTCGCCGCTTAAAAAGTAGCTGGTACCGCTTCCAAATCCGATGGCTGAAGTGATATCCATCTTGCCGCTTACTTCGACATCTTCACTGTTGATATTGATGCCAAGACCGCTTGCCTGTACCAGAGTCATTCCCACGATCGCTGCCATACAGATAAACTTTTTCATGAATCTTCTCCAGAGATGTTAATATTTATTCATATAATACCATCTGTTTGGTTATTGCTCTATTAGTTTATGACGGTTTTGAAGGAAATTTTTCAATCAGCCGGTCGGTACTCTTTTTTCTTTGCTTCCTCTCTCTTTTTTTGACGTGCTTTCTTCTTCTCTTCCATCATCACCGCATCGCGCAGCTCCTCTTCGTTGTCGAAGCGTGCCGCATCGATGAATTTGGACTTGTCGTCAAACTGCCCGGTCTTGACGCCCCACAGCAGTGCGGCAAGTCCCGTTGCCCCAAGCAGTGTGGAGATGCCAATCATGACAATGATGACGTTTTCAGACATGGGAACCCTCCTTATGGGATAGGGCAGGTAGAAAGGAGTAGGGAGTAGGGAGCATGGGTTATTTACCTTGTATCGTTTTTATTGCAATTTTAGCAAAATTTTTATGGGTTTTATTAATAGATATTGTTATTGGTTACTGGTATATTGGTTATTGGTGGTTAAGCTTTGCTTCAACCAGCCCATGCAAAACTTCCTCATTCCAACCTACTTCCTATCCTTATTCTCATCGAATTCCCCACGACAATGAGCGAACTTAGGCTCATCGACAGTGCGGCGACAAGCGGGTTGACGAAGCCGGCCATCGCAAGGGGTACGGCAACGACATTGTAGAGCAGGGAGAAGCCGAGGTTCTCTTTGACCGCACGGAAGGTTCTGCGGGAGATACGGTAGGCATCGTAGAGGCTCTGCATCTTCTCATCGAGCAGCACCACATCGCTGACAGAGATGGCCACATCCGCACCGCTACCCATTGCGATGGCGATATCCGAGCGTGCCAGGGCGATGGTATCGTTGATGCCGTCACCGGCCATGACAACAGTGTGCCCCTCTTCATGGAAACGGTCGATCATCGCCGCTTTCTCCTGTGGCAGCAGTCTGGCGTGTATCTCTTCTATGCCTACAGCCTCCGCCACCTTTTGGGCGCTTGTCTCATGGTCTCCCGTAAGCATCACCACGCGGATACCAAGCGCCTTGATGGCTGCAATGGCTGTTTTGGCATCCTCTCTGATAGTGTCGCTCAGTTCAAATCTGGCTACGACCTTGCCATCAATAGCAAAAACGAAGAGAGTATGTTCTGCCGCTTCATCGCAGAGAATACCTGCCTCGTTGAGGTAAGCAGCATTACCGCCAAGCAGCTTTTTGCCTTCACACTCCGCTTCGATTCCTTTGGCCTGTATGCTTCTGATCGCTTCAAGAGAGTGTGGCTGCAGATTGCTGTAGTTGTTCTCAAGATAAGTGCGCACCCCTTTTGCGACAGGGTGGTTGGAGGTGGCAAGCAGTGCGTGAAGCAGGGATGCATCGAAGCCCTCGAAGGTTTTGGCAGTGACCACAGACGGTCTGCCCTCCGTGAGGGTTCCGGTCTTGTCCAGTGCCAGCAGATCGCTCTTTGCCATTGTCTCAAGGAAACCGGCCTCCTTGAAGAGGATGTTACGCTTGGCAGCGATCCCTATGCCAACCAGTGTCGCCATAGGGGTTGCAAGCCCCAGTGCGCAGGGGCAGGCGATGACGATGACGGAGATGCCCACAATGAGCGCCTCTTCGAACGAGCCGCCCCATATCCACCAGCCGGTGAATGTCAGCAGTGCGATGAGAAGAATGACGGTCGAGAAGTAGCCCGAAATGGTATCGGCAAGCCGTTCGATGCATGGTTTTTTGGTAATGGACTCCTCCAGTAGGGAGACGATGGTGTGCAGGAGGGAGCTTGAAGCATCTTTTATCGCTTCGTAGCGAATGACCGAATCGAGGCAGATGGAGCCGCTTAGAACATTGTCGCCTGGCGCTTTGTAGACAGGCTCGCTCTCTCCGGTGAGCGAACTCTCATCGAACGATCCCTCGCCACTGACGACAATACCGTCGATGACCACCTTCTCTCCGGGCTTGAGCTCGATCAGATCGCCAAGCTGCACGTTTTCTATGCCCACAAGCACCTTCTCGTCACCCTGAATGACGGTAACCTCCGTAGGGGTGCTTCCCATAATGGCATCGAGTGTGTCGACCGCCTGTTTCTTGCTGAGGACTTCGAGATATTTTCCAACCAGGACGAAGGTGATGATCATCGCCACCGAATCAAAGTAGACCTCTCCTCTCTGGGTGACCATCGCGTAGATGGAGTAGAGGTAGGCCGAGAGCGCGCCCGAAGCGACAAGGGTGTCCATGTTGACGATCTTGTTTTTGTAGCCGTAGTAGGCGCCTTTGAAGAAGATCCAGCCGCTGTAGAAGAGTACGGGAGTGGCAAGAATGAACTCCGCGACATTGAGGATGTCCTTGAAGCGCTGCTCCATCCCGCCAAAGTAGCCTGCGTAGTGGGCGATGGCGATCCACATGATGTTCATCGAGCCGAATACTGCCACCAGAATGCGTGAGTAGTACTCCTTGCGCGTCTTGACTGCCCGCTCTTCCTGCAGCTTTGGGTCGTAGGGGTAAGCGTTGTAGCCGATGGAGCGGATGGTTTCGATGATTTTGGAGAGTTTCACTTCGTCAGGGTCCCAGACCACCCTGGCTTTGTTGTTGGTGTAGTTGATCGTCGCCTCGATGACGCCGTCAAGTTTGTGGAGTACCTTTTCATTCAGCCAGACACATGCCGAACAGTGGATACCCTCGATGATGAGGTAGATTTCGTTGAGGCCCTCTTCAGTGGTTTTGATGTATTTGTTTCTGAAGCCCTCGAGGTCGAACTTCTCAAGGTCGTCACTCTTCTGGAGTGCGGGTTGGAGTTTCTGATCACCAAGTTTATCATAGAAGCTTCCCAATCCCTCCTCTTCAAGCAGGTGGTAGACTCCCTGACACCCCTTGCAGCAGAAGTGGAGTGTTTCATCCCCATGCGTTTCGGTAATCATCACCGATTCGTCGAACTCAAGATGGCAGTGGGTACAGGGAACGTTTGGCAAAGGCGGTATCCTTAAGTGGGAAATTTTAAGAGATTTTATCCAAATGTGGGTAAAATCCTGCATGGAAACCGCATTGACCCTGACGCTCATTCTCGTTGTTCTGGAACTCTTCGAAGCAGCCATGCAGAGGGCCGATACCCTTTACGGTGTCATGGAGCGCCTCTACTTCTGGTACAAAAAAAGCATCTTTCTCTTCTTTCTGATACATCCGGGGTTTTACTATATGCTCTTTGTCATTCTCGCTACTGACAGTCTCAATTTCTATACTATCGTCATCATCGCCATGAAGGTCTTTGATATCTTCTACAAACTGGAGTTGATCAAGGCGATCTTCATCAGGCAGCAGGTTCCCGACGAACTGGCCGCCATGCTGCAGTGGCGCATTCCCGGATGGTTTTTTCTTACCGGTGTACTCCTCTATCCGCCGTTGCTCTACTATGGCCTGCAGTGAAAAAAAGTTGGTTATTGGTAACTGGTGTATTGGTTATTGGTGTAGTGTCATCCCGGACCTGATCCGGGATCTTGACGCTGATTGCCTCATTGACGCAAAGATTCCTGCTTTCGCAGGAATGACGGAGTGGACTGTTCGTCATCCCGGACTTGATCCGGGATCTTGACGTTTCTTGGATAGTTGGCGTAAAGATTCCTGATCAAGTCAGGAATGACGATGTTTAAGCTTTGCTTCAAGCAACCCATGCAAAATTTCCATCATCCATCATCCATCATCCATCATCCATCATCCATCATCCATCATCCATCATCCATCATCCATCACTATACCGACCCCTGATCGATCATCGAATCGGCCACCTTTCTGAAGCCTGCGATGTTCGCACCCATCACAAGGTCGCCCTCATGGTCGAACTCTACGGAGGTATCGTAGCAAGTGTCGAAGATGTTTTTCATGATCTGGCGCAGTTTGATGTCGACCTCTTCGAAGGTCCAGTGGGACATGCTGGCATTCTGGCTCATCTCAAGCTGGCTGGTGGCAACTCCACCGGCATTGACCGCTTTTCCTGGACCGAACCAGATGCCGTTCTCTTTGAGGTACTCGACCGCATCGGGGGTGGTGGGCATGTTGGCGCCTTCATTGACGAGGATACAGCCGTTCTTGACCAGCGTCTTGGCATCTTCGAGGTTGAGTTCGTTCTGTGTCGCACTCGGAAAAGCGATGTCGCAGGGAACATCCCAGACCATGTGTCGCCCTTCTGGGTAGTGCGTGACCGGTGTGTAGACGGCATCGGGGTGTACCTGGTCGTAAACCTCCAGTGACTGGTGGTTGATCTCCTTGATCGCTTTGAGGGTATTGAGATCGATACCATTCTCATGGTAGATAGTTCCCTTGCTGTCACTGCAGGTTACCGGCACCGCACCCATCTCGTAGAGCTTCTCTATCGTGTAGGTCGCCACATTTCCCGAACCTGAGACACAGCAGCGTTTTCCCTCAAGGCTCTGGCCATACTTTTTGAGGATGTTCTCTGCAAAGTAGACCGAACCGTAGCCGGTTGCCTCCTTGCGTGCCTTGGAGCCGCCCCAGTTGACGCTCTTTCCGGTGAGTACCCCTTCGAATTGTCGTGTGATCTTCTTGTACTGTCCAAAAAGGTAGCCGATCTCGCGTGCACCTACGCCAATGTCACCGGCGGGAATATCACGTGTCTCACCGATGTGCTGGTAGAGTTCGGTCATGAATGCCTGGCAGAAGCGCATGATCTCGTTGTCACTCTTGCCTTTGGGGTCGAAGTTGCTGCCCCCTTTGGCACCGCCGATCTGCAGTCCGGTAAGAGCATTCTTGAAGATCTGTTCGAAGCCGAGGAACTTGACGATACCCAGGTTGACGGAAGGGTGAAAACGCAGTCCCCCCTTGTATGGGCCGATGGCGGAGTTGAACTGTACACGGTAGCCGATGTTGGTCTGTATGATGCCGTGGTCGTCCACCCAGTTGACCTTGAAAATGATGGTGCGCTCAGGCACGGTGATACGTTCCAAAATACGGTAGCGGTCGTAGCGCTCATCCTCTTCGAGCAGCGGAACGAGGGAGTAGAGTACTTCGTGGGCGGCCTGGTAGAACTCCTCCTGCCCCGGACTGTGCTGCTCAATGGTCTTCAATACCTTTTTGATGCGGGATTCAACGGACATGGTCTGCCTCCTTGCTTGCTTTGGGCTATTATAGTCGTCTTTGCATTAAAGGTTTGACATTTCAGTAAAAAAGGAATATAATACACCCACTACATAGCAGTCGAAGTACTACTATCTATCTCCAATTCAAAGCTAATCCTATAAAGATATACAAGAGGAATCATGAGCGACACCAAAAAATCCAACGGTAACGGCAATACCGGCAAAAAAAACAGAACCCACGTCCCTGTCCAGGGCTACAAAATCGAAGATCTTCAGCAAAAACCCCTCGATGAACTCGTCACCATCGCAAAGAGCGTCGGTGTAGAGAACCCTAACGAATTTCAGCGAAAAGACCTCATTTTCGAAATTCTCAAATCGCAGGTTAGCCAGGGCGGCTTCATCCTCTATACGGGAATTCTCGAAATCATGCCTGACGGTTACGGTTTTCTGCGTTCCATCGACGGCAACTTCGCCAACTCGGGCAACGACACCTACGTTAGCGGCACGCAGGTCAAGCGTTTCGCGCTGCGTAACGGGGACATCGTCACCGGTCAGGTACGCCCGCCAAAAGATCAGGAGAAGTACTATGCGCTGCTGAAGATCGAAGCGATCAACTACCTGCCGCCGGAGAAGTCCAAACAGCGTCCGCTCTTTGACAACCTTACACCGCTCTACGCTACCGAACAGCTGAAGATGGAGTACAACCCCATGAAGCTTACCGGTCGTGTGCTCGACCTCTTCGCTCCCATCGGAAAGGGGCAGCGTGCGCTCATCGTCGCACCGCCAAGAACCGGTAAAACCGAGCTGCTTAAAGAGCTTGCGCACGGCGTAACGCACAACAACCCAGATGCCTCCCTGATGGTACTGCTTGTCGACGAGCGTCCAGAAGAGGTTACCGACATGCAGCGCTCGGTCAAGGGTGAAGTCTACGCTTCGACCTTCGACCTGCCTGCACAAAACCATGTCCGTACTGCCGAGATGGTCATCGAAAAGGCAAAAAGACGCGTCGAGATGGGCAAAGATGTCGTTATTCTGCTTGACTCCATCACGCGTCTGGCACGTGCCTACAACACTGTCACGCCAAGCTCTGGCAAAGTGCTTTCAGGCGGTGTTGATGCCAATGCACTCCACAAGCCAAAGCGCTTCTTCGGTGCCGCGCGTAACATCGAGGAGGGCGGAAGCCTCACCATCATTGCCACAGCACTTATCGATACCGGTTCCCGTATGGATGAGGTGATCTTCGAAGAGTTCAAGGGAACGGGTAACTCCGAAGTGGTTCTTAGCCGCCACGTTGCCGAGCGCCGTATCTATCCTGCCATCGATGTAACCAAGTCCGGTACCCGTAAAGAGGAGTTGATGGTCGATCCTGAAACCCTTCAGAAGGTCTGGGCACTGCGCAACGCGATGCAGAACATGGAAGAGGTCGAAGGCCTCAAGTTCCTCTACTCCAAGATGCTCAAAACCAAAAGCAACGAAGAGTTCCTTTCGATGATGAACGAAGGAGCTTGAAAAAAGTGCGCTGCACTTTTTTCAAATGAGGAATGAGGAATGAAGAATGAGGAATGTTGGTTTGCATTGCAAAGCAATGCCTTTATGAAAAAAAAGCTTTGCTTCAGCAAAGCTTTCCGAAACTCTCCACTTTTTACTCTTTACTCTTCACTCTTTCATGAGAGTATCTCATGAAAGTAGGTGTGTTTGACTCCGGTCTCGGCGGTCTTACCGTCGTCAAGTCTATTCTCTCTACCCTCAAGGGTGCAGAACTCTTCTATATCGCAGATACGAAACATGCCCCCTACGGTGAAAAATCAAAAGCGCAGATTCTTGCCTATTCACTCGACATTACGCGCTATTTCATAGAAAAACACCAGATCGATGCACTGGTAGTCGCCTGTAACACTGCTACCTCCGCTGCGATTGAAACACTTCGGGAAATCTATCCTGAGCTTATTATTGTAGGTACGGAGCCAGGTATCAAACCGGCTATTGAAACGACACGCAGTGGCAGGGTGGGAGTATTGGCAACACCGGCGACACTCAGAGGAGAGAAGTATCAGCAGCTTGTCGATGCGCATGTGGATGGCAAGGAGATAGCCCTCTATGAACAGGCATGCCCCGGTCTTGTCGAGCAGATTGAGCAGGGTAAAACAGAGCATCCTGAAACAGAGATGATGCTGCGCAGTTGGCTGGACCCAATGCGTGAACAGAAAGTCGATACCATCGTTCTAGGCTGTACCCACTATCCGTTGGTCTCCAATCTCATTGAAAAGATCATGGAGCACCGTCTTACCCTTATTCATACAGGAGATGCCATTGCAAAGCGGCTTTTGACCCTTGCATCCAAAAAGGGGCACCATAACCAGGGTACGACGCAGTTTGATATCTATGCAACAGGTCCGATAGACCAAAGTATAGTCGCCAACCTTATCGGAAACAGTGTCCCGGTCTCTACAATTTCCACAATTATATAAAGCTTATCTTATACGTAGAATAACTGCCAAATATATTAATTAAAATTATCATTAAAAAATAACAAAACTAATACTATCCTAAGTTTATTGGGTCTACAATGGACACATACGGTTAAACTGTATGGAAAAAGCCACACTTGTTGTGAAGCAAGGTCGGAAAAATGCATATCCTGTAAAGGATAGTGCATCTGCCCATTACAGTGAAACACTGAAAGGTGTTACTGCTGCTTCATAACCTTTATGGATGGCTTGATTCACATAAAGGAGAAAGTATGAAACGTGTGATGATCGCACTTGGCGCAGCTGCGTGTATGCTTCAGGCTGCCACGGTGGAGATTACCGACGGCGTGCCGTTTGTAGAGGTGACGGATGAAAAGGGAAATACCTATAAAATTGAGCGGGAGCAGCGTCCGGGAAGCTATCTTACCAATACTTACGCATTGACGTCACGTCCCTCGCCGCCTTTTTTTATCCAGCCCTTTGAAGTAGATCCGAAAGTAGAGACCTATGGCGAGCTTGAACTGCTCGACTTCATTAAAAACCACAAAGGTGTATTCATCGATGCAAGGCTTCCAAACTGGTACTACAAGTCTGCCATTCCTACGGCAAGGAATATTCCTTTCAAGATCTTCCTGAGTGATACTCCGGAACGTGAGGCGGTACTTAAATCACTTGGTGTGGAGTATGACCGTGAAGGGGAGTATGACTTCAGAAATGCCAAAGAGCTGCTGTTTTACTGTAACGGTGCATGGTGCGGACAGTCTCCTACTGCAATTTACGCTCTTATGGAGATAGGCTATCCTCCTGAAAAAATGAAGTATTACCGCGGCGGCATGCAGTCATGGCAGCTGCTTGGCTTGACAACCATCGTACCTAAGAAGGAGCAGTAGAATGAAACAGATAATGACCTTTCTGGCAGCAGCGGCACTTGCTGTCGCAGGACAATATGACAAAGTGAAGATCACTCCGGAGATATCTTACCTTTATGTTTACCATAAGGGAAAAGCAGTCAAGATTCACCGCATTCAGGATACCAAAAACAAACTGACCGGTGAGTATGCCAAAACCTACCGCCCGGGACAGCCTATTCAGCCCATAAAAATCAATGACAAGGTACGCACCATCGGCGAAGTGGAACTGCTCCATTTTTTAAAGAACAAGGTTAACAAAAAGGAGGGCTTGCTGGTCGATCTGCGTTCAAAAGAGTACTACAAAAAAGAGTCAATTCCCGGCGCGGTCAACATTCCGTTCAAGACAATCCATGATCATGACAAAATGGAGAAGATAATCCGTGTACTGGGTGCAAAGCGTCTTGCCGACGGTACGCTTGATGCCTCCAAGGCACGAACGGTGGCATTCTACTGCCACGGCCTGTGGTGCAAGAAGTCCGCAGAGTTCATCAAAGCCTTTCTGAAACTGGGATATCCTGCCGAGAAGATTCTCCACTACCGTGGCGGATTCCAGATGTGGAAGATCCTCGGCTTTACAACAGTAACCAACTAAGGAGGCAGTGATGAGAAAATTTGTAGAAAACCTGATCGTATCGCTTGTGGTACTTCTTTTTGTACTCGTGATTGTACTTGTCGTCAAGTACAATATGATCGAGGAGAATCCGGCTGTGGTACCGGTTGTGAACCTGGAACAGGCCCAGCCGGATGAAAAAGCACAGAAGAAAGCCTATCTGGAGAGTCTTGAGTCGTACGGAGAAGACAAGGATGTCAAGGTCGATCCGACCAAAGAGAATACAAAAAATACGGTAAAGGTCCAGAGCGAAGAGATGACCAATGAGGTAGAGGCTGCACTGAAGACAGACGGCAAAAAAGCGTATGTAGAGAGCCTTGAGAACTATACGAAGAAAAAAGAGACATCTCCCAAGGAGAGCCTGGAAGATGTCAAACCCAAAACGGTGCAAAACGGTGACACGATCGGTGACGAGCTTGAGAGCATCGTCGGGGAGTAGGGGTTAGAGGAGGCCGACAGCCTCTCTGACCTTCTCCATCTTGGCGGTTGCAATGGCACCTGCCTTTTGGGCGCCCATGGCCAGAATGTCATGCACCTCGTCGATGTGGTCAAGGTAGTAGGCGCGTTTCTCTCTTGCCTCCTCGAGCTCTTCCCAGATGAGTTCCTTGAGGTACTTCTTGAAGTGCCCGTATCCCTCTTTTCCGCTTTTGTAGCGCTCCTGAAGTTCCTTTTTGCCTTCATCGTCCAGAAAGAGTGCCGCAAGGTTGTAGATGTGACACCCCTCCCACTCCAGCGGTTCCCCCAGCGGGGTGGAGGATGAAATGATCTTGTTGCAGCGTTTCTGCAGCGCCTTTTCACTCTCCATAAAGAGGTCGATGGCATTGCCGTAGCTCTTGCTCATCTTCTGCCCGTCGATGCCCGGAATGGTAGCCACATCTTCATTGACCATCGCTTCGGGAAGCACGAAGAGTTCGCCATATTCGTTGTTGAACTTCACAGCGATGTCGCGTGTGATCTCCAGGTGCTGTATCTGGTCTTTCCCTACGGGTACCTTCTGCACATCATACAGCAGAATGTCTGCCGCCATCAGCACAGGGTAGCTGAAGAGCGCATGCGAAGCGGGAATGCCCTTGGCGACCTTGTCCTTGTAGGAGTGTGCCCGCTCCAGAAGCCCCATCGGCGTGAACTTCGAAAGCACCCAGTAGAGTTCCAGCACCTGCGGCACATGGCTCTGTACCCAGAAGACGCTCTTTTCAGGGTCTATGCCCACTGAGAGGTAGTCGATGGCCGCATCGATCGTGTACTGTTTGAGTGTCTGGGCATCGGTCGAGCTTGTCAGCGAGTGGTAGTTGGCAATGAAGGTAAAGAGCTCGTGCTCCTCCTGTAGCTCCACCATCGGCTTCATCGCTCCGAAGTAGTTCCCTATGTGCAGCTTCCCGGAAGCCTGTATCCCCGTCAATACCCGCATGATCTCTCCTGTTGCAAATTGTTTAGCGAATTATAGCACCCAAACCCAAAAGAGGACGATAGATATGGTTATTGGTTACTAGTGTATCGGTTATTAGTGTCCAAAGCATCATCATCCCGCACTCAATGCGGAATCTTGACGTTTCTTGGCTAATTGATACAAAGATTCCTGATCAAGTCAGGAATGACGAAGTTTTTAAGGTTGTCTTCATCCAACCCATGCAAACTTTCCTCAATCCTCTTTTCTCATTCCATTGATGAACTCCAAAAAGAACGCAAGAAAAATGGAAAGCATCAGCCCTGAGATGAAGGCTACGATAACGATGAGTTTCTTCTTTGGTTTAATGGGCGTATCACCTACTGCAACAGGGGCGATTTCGTGGGACATGATTACTTCTGAACCGGGAAGCGAGTAGACTTTGGCAATCTTCTGGTGACGCTCTTTGATGAACCGGACTGCGTCTTTCAGATTTTTCTCAATTTGTTCTTTGTCGGTATGGGTAGCGGTTAGTTGAAGCAGTTTCGTTCTTTTGGGTACGGAGGTACTTACGTTGGTTGTCTGACTTACTATTTTGGCAAGATCGTTGACATTGTCAAGGTCGTAGACCCCTAGAACCAATGATCCGTCTGCAGCCTTCTCTTTGTTGACGACCTTTCCTATCTCAACAGTAACGCTTCCAGAGTAAATCGGTTTTACCGTAAATACATAAATTATAGCCATTAAAGTCACAACAGCAGTAATACCCCCAATAAGTTTTTTTCTACGGACAAGTATTGCCCAAAGCTCACGTAGGTCTATGGTGTCTTGTGGAACACTTGGTGTTTCGTTTTGCAAGGCTCTTTCCTTTTTTTAGATATTTTACCACTAAGTAACTGGATTTCCGGTTGGCTCCACCGTCATCTCTCACTTGATACGGGATCTTGACGCTGATAGGCTGATTGACGCAAAGATTCCTGATCAGGTCAGGAATGACGAAGTTTAAGCTTCACTTCAACCAACCCATGCAAAATTTCCTCATTCCTCATTCCTCATTCCTCATTCCTCATTCCTCATTCCTCATTCCTCATTCCTCATTCCTCATCCGTTGTTGTGGTTGAACTCCGGCACGATCTCTTTGAGTTTTTGCAGTTTCTCCTGCGTATGCAGAAGCTCCTTGATGTCCCGCTTTAGTTTTTCTATATCGTAAGGGGTAGGGGCGGCAACCGTGATGGAGTCGTACTCTGTATGCATGTCCGTATCATCAATGAGCAGCTCTTCGTAGAGCTTCTCTCCCGGACGCAGTCCGGTAAATTTTATCTCGATGTCATCTCTGCCGCTAAGCGCTATCATCTTTTTTGCCAGGTCTACGATCTTGACAGGCTCTC
>JALWLU010000089.1 GCA_026996325.1 Sulfurovum sp. | reverse complement strand
CGGCCCAACGCTCAACCCGAACGGTGAGAACAGGGTGCCGGGCGGCAGTTCGGGCGGTTCGGCAGCGGCGGTTGCCGGGGGCATTGCCATCGCCGCACTCGGTTCCGATACGGGCGGTTCTATCCGTCAGCCTGCAGCCTACTGCGGCTGTGTGGGGATGAAACCGACCTATGGGCGCGTCAGCCGTTACGGTCTGGCGGCTTACGCTTCCAGTCTTGACCAGATCGGTCCCATTGCACAGAACGTGGAAGATGCCGCCATTTTGTACGATGCGATCAAGGGACACGATGAGAAAGATTCCACAAGTGCCGATTTCGAGATTGAAGATATTGCTAACAACCTCGACTCTGATGTCAAACTGACGATTGCCGTTATCGACAATCACGTGGCCGAGGCGGATGAGGAGATTCAAAAAGCCTTCAATGAAACGGTTACAAAGCTTGAAGCGGCAGGACACACCATTGTCCATAAAGCAATGAGCAATACCAAGTATGACATCGCCACCTATTACATCGTAGCAACTGCAGAAGCGGCCACCAACCTGGCACGTTACGACGGTATCCGCTACGGAAGACGCGCAGAAGCCAAGAGTACCGAAGAGCTCTTTTTCAACACGCGAAGCGAAGGGTTTGGTGAAGAGGTGAAGCGGCGGATTTTGCTGGGGAATTTCGTGCTCTCAAGCGGCTACTACGACGCCTACTATGTCAAGGCGCAGAAGGTCAGGCACCTGATTCGTGACGAGTACAACAAGATTTTCGATGAAGCAGACCTCATCCTCTCCCCGGTTGCACCGAGCGTGGCACCGAAACTGGGATCCATCCACGACCCGCTTGAGATGTACAAGTCCGATATGTATACGCTTGGGGTCAACCTTGCAGGACTTCCGGGGATTTCGCTTCCGGTTGCCAAGAATGACGAGGGGATGCCCATCGGGCTACAGCTGATCGCCAAGGCGTTTGATGAAAAAACACTCTTTAACGGTGCTGCAAGTATGGAAAAAGCAGTAAATTACACTAAATAACACAAAGGAATATAGTATGAGAATCAAAAAAAGAGCATTGACATTCGAAGATGTACTGCTGGTACCGCAGCACTCCACCGTTTTGCCAAAAGAGGTGAGCGTAAAGACACAGCTTACACGCAGGGTGTCTCTGAATATTCCTATAGTCTCTGCGGCGATGGATACCGTTACCGAATTCAAAGCGGCCATTGCAATGGCGCGCCTTGGAGGTATCGGTGTCATTCACAAAAATATGGATGTAGCAACACAGGTACTTCAGGTCAAAAAAGTGAAGAAGAGCGAGAGCGGTATTATTATCGATCCTATCTTCATCGGGCCGGATGCGAGTGTAGCGGAAGCTGATGCACTGATGGGCGAGTACCGTATCTCCGGTGTACCGGTTGTCGATGAAGAGAAGACGCTTATCGGTATCATCACCAACCGTGATATGCGTTTCATTACCGATATGTCCCTGCCGGTAAGAGAGGTGATGACCCCGGCACCTTTGGTGACGGCGAAGAAAGGTACCACCCTTGAGGAGGCAGCACAGGTACTTCAGAAGCACAAGATCGAAAAGCTGCCTATCGTCGATGACAACGGCAAGCTGACAGGGCTCATTACCATCAAAGATATCGAGAAAAAAGAGCAGTACCCCAACGCCAACAAAGATGAGTTCGGACGTCTTAGAGTCGCAGCAGCCATCGGTGTCGGTCAGCTTGACCGTGCCAGAGCGCTTGTGGAAGCAGGTGTCGATGTACTGGTACTCGACTCTGCGCACGGACACTCTCAGGGCATCATCGATACGGTCAAACTGATCAAAAAAGAGCTTGATGTCGATGTGATCGCAGGAAATATTGCTACCGGCGAAGCGGCAAAAGATCTCATCGATGCCGGCGCGGACGGAGTCAAGGTGGGGATTGGACCAGGCTCCATCTGTACGACACGTATCGTCGCAGGGGTCGGTGTACCGCAGATCTCTGCCATCGATGAGGTAGCGCAGGTAGCCAACGAACTTGGTGTGCCTGTCATTGCCGACGGTGGTATCAAATACTCCGGTGACGTGGCAAAAGCACTTGCCGTGGGTGCAAGCTGTGTAATGCTTGGCTCCGCCCTTGCAGGCACCTACGAGGCACCGGGTGAGATGATCATCTACAACGGACGACAGTTCAAAGAGTACCGCGGTATGGGAAGTATCGGTGCGATGACCAAGGGAAGTACCGACCGCTACTTCCAGGAAGGAACCGCTGCGGACAAACTGGTTCCCGAAGGGATCGAAGGGCGTGTGCCTTACCGTGGAAAGATCGCCGATGTGATCCACCAGATGATCGGCGGACTGCGTTCATCCATGGGTTACTGCGGGTCTGAGAGCATTAAAATGTTTTGGGAGAAAGCGGAGTTTGTCGAAATTACCTCTGCCGGACTCAAAGAGTCACACGTGCACGATGTAACCATTACTAAAGAGTCTCCTAACTATCACGGATAACCATCTTAGCACTGCACCTTCGGTGTAGTGCACCCTTTCTATCTATTTTCACCCCCATAAAACTTTACATATAACGACATATGTGCTATACTTTGTTTTATGATCAAAGCGTTCAAGTGCAAAGAGACGCAAAAAGTTTACCAAAGAGAGTTTTCCAAAAAGCTGCCGCAGGATATTCAGAGAACAGCATACAAAAAACTTTTGATGATAGATGCTTCATTAGATGTAAGCGATCTCAAGATACCGCCTGCGAATAGACTGGAAAAACTTTCCGGAGACCGTGAAGGGCAATACAGTATACGGATCAATAAGCAGTATCGGATCTGTTTTGTATGGAACAATGGTTCAGCCTTCGATGTTGAAATTGTGGATTATCACTGAGAAAAAGGAATGAAGATGAAAAAAATAGCACCTGTGCATGCGGGAGAGATACTTCTTGAAGAGTTTATGCAGCCTTTGGGACTGAGCCAGAATGCTCTGGCCAAAGCACTACATGTGACTCCAAGACGTATCAACGAGATTGTAAACGGAAAAAGATCGATCACTGCCGATACGGCATTGAGGCTTGCAAAGTTTTTTGGCAACAGTGCCGAGTTTTGGATGAATTTGCAAAACCGCTATGATTTGGAAACGGCCAGAGAACTTCTGGAGCAAAAGATTGATCAGGAAGTTGAGCTGTATCACGCATCTTAGGTTAATGAAGGCAAGGATAATAAATGAAGGGTCTAGATAACTTTAGCATACTTTTGTACCGCTAAAGTTATCTAGACCCAACAGTATTTAGATTTTGGAGAAGGTAAAAAGGTAGGTCACCAGGGCGGTCGATATATATGGTAAATCAAGCATAACAGTGAATTGGTTTTTTGTTGGAAAGTGATACAAAGTAAAGATCCAAGAGAAGTTGAGAAAGATTTGATAAATATGTACAAGAAACAATTTGGAGGACAACGTCCATTTGCTAATTTACGGGATTAAAATAAACGTGACAATCTAAAGTATGCTATAATATTTTCACGACAAAATGGAAGGATATTCTATGACTGCGCCTAAAGATGAAGCTAAAAGAATTATAGATACATTGCCTGAAGATACTACTTATGAAGAGATAGTTAGAGAGTTGGCATTTGATATGATGATACAGCGTGGGCTTGACGATGTCGAAGCCGGCAAAGTGATTTCAAACAAAGAGATGGAAAACGAAATAGCCAAGTGGTGACGATTGAGTGGACAGAAGAAGCCAGATTATGGCTTAAAGATATACATGACTATATTGCGCAAGATAATGAACGCCAAAATTTAAATCTGAAATGCAATTTCTAAAAATCTGATAGGAGAAGTTGTAATTTTTGGATTTGAAGAGGTTAAATGCTAAACTCTCTTCTTTATC
>JALWLU010000088.1 GCA_026996325.1 Sulfurovum sp. | reverse complement strand
GGAGAACACCTTATGAAGTGTTCTATGGCTTGAAAAGAGCGGGATAAACGCTCTTTTTAGAGGTTATTGGAATTTAGAATTGCGTTTCGTATTTAAATTTTGGTTCGATTCCATTTTTTTGTAAAATAAAAAGGTAAACAGCAAATGATTGACAAAGCCTACTTTTCCGATATCCTGAATGAAGAGGTGCGGCAATCAGCCTTTCTTACCCAAGGTCAGATAGGACCCATTTACCGCCTTGAGACCCGAACAGAGCGTTACCTTCTTAAAACCTCCGAACCTTCAGGCAGGCTTGAAACAGAAGCGAAGATGCTTGAAGATATTAAAAAATATGGCATTGTGGTTCCGCAGGTGTACGATCTCTCCAAAACACATCTTCTTATGGAGTACATCGAAGAGGAGGCAGTAAATACCTTGCGTCAGGAGGAGATGGCTGCGCAAGTGCTTGCGAAGCTGCATAGAGTAGGTAACGATGCGCATATGTATGGTTATTGGTACGATACGACCATAGGCCCTTTCGATCAGAGTAACGAGCAGACACAGTACCACTGGGCACTCTTTTGGGCGCAGATGCGGCTGATGCCGATGGCGCAACGCTGTTATGAGAGCGGGATACTGCCTAAGTGGGAAATGGGGCGTATAGAAACGCTCTGCAGCAAGCTCTATACGCGTATTGATATGAGAAAGATCGTTCCCTCACTCATACATGGAGATCTTTGGAGTGGTAATATACTATTTAATATGAATGGTGCAGTCCTGATCGATCCGGCACTCTACTTTGCCGACAGGGAGGTGGAGTTGGCGTTCATTGCAATGTTCAATACCTTTGGAGCATGTTTCTGGAATGCGTACACACAGATACATCCGCTGAGTGAGGATTTTTATGAGACAAAGGAACCGCTCTATCAGCTCTACTACTATCTGGTGCATATGGCGATTTACGGGGAGGGTTACCTTGCAGGAACCAAGAAGTGCCTTGAGAGACTGAAGGTGTAGCAGTGGATTGGAACAGAGTATGGAGAAAGCTTGGAAGGGCTGCCAAGGAGGCTGCACTTCTATTGCTGGCAGTTTTTATATTTTCAAATATTATTGGCTGGCTGCGTGCGCCAAAGCTTGAGAGTGACGAGTTGACGTTGAAAGAGGCAACGCTGATCAATGGTAGCATGTGGCGATATGAAGAGGGCAAGCCGCTGGTATTGCACTTCTGGGGAACATGGTGTCCGGTATGCCGTACAGAGGCACCAAATATCGATACTGTTGCTAAGGCGTACAATGTCGTGACTGTGGTTGTCAACTCTGGTGACGATGCCGCAGTGGCACATTACCTTAAAGTACACAACCTGCATTTCCATGTCATCAACGATCCGCAGGGGGAGTTGTCAAAGCGTTTCAGGGCCACGGTTTTCCCGACGACATTCATTTTTGACGCAGAAGGCAGGTTGAAATTTACAGAAGTGGGTTACACGACAACGGCCGGTCTGCTCGCACGATTGAAAATTGCCCATTAGTTTGACAAATTTTATTGTATTTGGATAGACTTTTGCTACAATACTTTCTATGGGACACTCTGTCGGCTATGCCTCGGCGGCGTTGACAATGTCCAAACCAACACACAAAAAGGAGAAGTGATGAGGAATGAAAAACAGACACTGCTGCGCAAAGGGATGATGGGACTCTCCATTATCTGTGCGTCACTGGTACTGGTGGGAACGACACCGGCTGAGGCCAAAGGGCCGATGACGGCACCGGCAGCGAAAGTGGAGACAAAGCAGGGTGTGCTTACCGAGGCACGCATCAACGCGGTGCTCAAAGAGGCATACGAGAAGTTCAAGAACGACCAGGGTGGCAAGAATGCAGACTATATCAAGGCGCTTGCTGAGGTTGATTCGAAGATCTTCGGTATTACGCTTGTGACGCCAGATGGCAAAGTCTATGAAATAGGCGATACTAAAGCGGAAGTCTCCATCCAGTCCATTTCCAAGGTCTTTACCGCTGCGAAGGTGATCCAGGAGAAGGGTGAGAAGTTCATGCAGGAGAAGATCGGCGTCAATGCGACAGGATTGCCGTTCAACTCCATCATCGCCATTGAACTGCACGGCGGAAGTGCTTCCAACCCCTTTGTCAATGCAGGTGCGATCCAGTCCACTTCATGGGTAGAGGCGAAAGACTCCAAAGAGCGCTGGGCGAAGATCAAGCAGAATATGGATGATTTTGCAGGAAAGAAACTGGGCTTCAACGAGACGGTATACCACTCAGAGGTCAACGACAACAAGCGAAACCAGGCGATCTCCAAGCTTCTTGATGCATACGGAAGAATGGGCTCCGACCCGCTTGAAGCGACAACGGTCTATACCAAGCAGTGTTCTGTCAACATCACTTCGCACGACCTTGGTGTGATGGGTGCGACATTCGCCAACCACGGTGTCAACCCGGTAACCGGCAAAAGAGTGATCGACAGCAAATATGTGCCAAAGATCCTTGCCATTATGGCAACGGCAGGACTCTATGACAATGCCGGTGATTGGCTCTACCTGACAGGAACGCCTGCAAAATCGGGTGTTGGTGGAGGAATTCTCGCTATCGTCCCGGGTAAACTTGGCATTGGTGTGGTATCGCCGCCGCTTGACAAATACGGCAACTCCGTAAGAGGGCAGAAAGCCGCTGCCTACATCATCGACAAGCTGGGTCTCAACCCTCTGGCGCACTAAGAGGAATAGAGAATGAGAACAGAGATTACAAAGGTTTCACTTGCTGCCGTACTGGCGCTCTCGGCTACATCTGCTTATGCTGCAGAGAGTATGAGTGAATCTCAGTCAGCTACGGTTTCAGATGACCATGCTTACGAAACAGTGGTGCATGTCGATGACAAAAAGGAAGGGTATGAATTGGCTGATGGCTGGAAAGTTACTGGAGATATCAGAGCAGGGTATGTAACCTATGATTACAGCAACGATCCAAAAAACTTCAATCCGGCTATCAATAAAGGGCACAAAGACTCCAGAGGTTTTTACCTTATACCGAAAATTTCACTCTCCACACCGGTCTATAACGGTTTCTCTGCCAAAATAACGGGTGCGGGAGTTACGGATTTCGGTATCAATGATCCGCTTTATGAGAGCAGAACTTTCGCATTTGGAGACGGTACGTCGTACGGTATTTTGCAGGAGGCATACATTCAGTATGAAAATGGCGGGCACACTTTTCTTGTGGGTGCCAAGGAGATCGTCACACCGATGGTCGATGCTGATGACTGGTATCTTCTGGCAAACACCTTTCAGGGTGCGTACTACCGTAACAAAGTTTTTGACAACATCACGTTTGCCGGCGGGTATATCTATAAAATGGCTGGTGTGTGGGACGGGGGTGCACCCAAGCCGCATCGTTACAACTCTATTGCAGAGCAGTCGTATGTAGACCAGAGAGACAAGGACAATGCCGGTGATGCCGGTATGTGGGCGGGTATGTTTGAATATTCTGACGGTACCCATACGCTTCAGTTTTGGGATTACTATGCAATCGACCTCTATAACACCTTTTTTGGCCAGTATGATTACAGTGGAAAAATAGATGCTTTCAGTTATGATGCCGCTGCACAGCTGATTGACTTCAAAGATGTTGGCGGTAACCGATACACCCCGATCGATTACAGCATTTTCTCTTTGAAGCTTGATGCCAGCCATGAGTCAGGGTTCGATGTTTCTCTTGGTGCATCTTTCTATACGGATGGACCGGGTGCTGCCGAGACACTCGGTGCATGGGGCGGCTACCCGTACTTCGCCAACGGGATGATCTTCCACTTCTTTGAAGCGGGCAGTATGAGAAATGTGAACTCCTACAAGGCACAGCTTGGTTACGACTTTGGGAAGCAGGGGGTAGATGGACTCTGGATCGGTGCGCGTTATACCTACTTTGATCTTGACCCCAAGTATTCATTTAAGGATATGGCTAACAAGACAGGACCGCAGGATTATCAGAAAAATTACGGCTTGCGTGTCAGCTACAACCATCCAAGCGGCTTCTACTTCACCGGAACCTACGAGTATGTCGATCTTGATCAACAGCCAAGTATTTCCGCACTCAGACTCATTGGCGGATACAAGTTTTAACGTATGATGAAGAGGGGGAACAATACCGACAGAAAATGTTGAGGAGGCGCTGCTTCCCTTTCTTCACTCCCATCTGGACTTTTCCTTCTTTCTGGTGCTTGGCATCGGATATCTCATCGGGAAGCTTCGGATAGGCTCTGTCGCGCTCGGTTCGGTCGCCGGCGTGCTTTTTGCTGGTCTGATCTTTGGATACTTCGGTTTCAAGATCTCAAGTTCAGCCCAGATGATCGGCTTTTCCCTCTTTATCTTCTCTGTAGGCTATCAGGCGGGTCCCGGCTTTGTTGCGGTACTCAAGCAGTATGGTCTGAAGTACTTCGTCCTTGCTGTCGTTGTGGCGACGACAGGCTTTCTTGTCGCTGCGGCGTGGGCCTACTTCCTTGCTCTGCCGCCTGGTATGGCGGCAGGTCTGCTCTCTGGTGGTCTGACCTCCTCACCCACACTGGCTGCCGCGCAGGATGCGGTTCAGGGGGGGTCTGTTGCCATTCCTGAAGGCTTTACCAAAGAGCAGCTTGTCAAGAATATGTCGATGGGGTATGCGGTCACCTACATCTTCGGGCTTTTCGGGCTCATTATGGTCATCCAGTACCTTCCCAAGTTGCTTGGTATCGATCTGCCCCAAGAGGCGAAACGCTTTAGTGAGCAGGGGAAGGACAAAGTGCCGTTACCGGAGAATGTCGTGTTGCGTGCCTATCGCATTACCAACCCTGAAGTGGAGAATCTCAGTCTCGAGGAGCTGTGTCAAAAGTACTGGGACAGGCGTTCGGTTGTCAAGGTCAAACGTGAAGACCGATTCTTCCCGGTCGATGAGCAGGGGCTCAAAGTGGGCGATATTGTCGAGGTACTCGGTCCACGTAAATACTTTGCGAACAAGGTCTCCAAGATCGCAGAAGAGATCGTGCCTGACTGGAGCAGTGAGGATGTCGAGGATTCTGCGCAGATCATTGTAGAGAATGAAGATGCTATTGGGCATACGCTTGGAGAGCTTGCCATTCAGCGCCGCTTCGGGGTTATGCCCATAGAGATACGCCGCAACGGGAAGCGTCTTACGTATGACGACGATTTGGTTATTCAGAAGAATGATGTCATTACGGTACTTGGAACACCGCACCAGATAGAGGCGATGGGTGGCTTTATCGGAAAGGTAGAGCGCGAAGGGGTGGAGACCGATATGATCACGCTCTCGTTCGGTATCGCACTGGGGCTGCTCATCGGTACCCTTAGCGTCAAGATTGGCGGTGTCTCCATTGGGCTTGGTTCAGCGGGAGGACTGCTGGTATCAGGACTCTTCATCGGTTTCAGGCGCAGCATACGGCCGACATTCGGGCAACTACCCGAAGCGACACGCTGGTTTCTGATGGAGTTTGGTCTGCTGCTCTTTATGGCGGGTGTGGGTATGCGTGCGGGAAGCGGCATACTTGAAACGCTGCAGCAAAACGGTCTGACGCTGGTGCTTGCCGGTATCTGCGTGACCATCGTTCCCATTCTGGTGGGCTACTTTGTCGGAAGAAAGCTGCTGGGTATCTCACCCGCACTGATCTTTGGCGCCATTACCGGAGCCATGACCAGCGGGGCTGCACTGTCGGTGGTTATCAAAGAGGCTAAGAGTCCCGTTCCCGCCCTTGGTTACACCGGCACCTACGCCTTTGCCAATGTGCTGCTGGTCATCGCCGGTTCGCTCATCATGCTCTTTTAGCGCTTTAAACAAAGAAGAGTAAAATACGCCCACAACAATCTTTTCAAAGGAAATTTTATGGAAAACATCCCAAATTGTCCAAAGTGCGGCAGCGAATACACCTATGAGGATGGCGACCTCTACATCTGTCCTGAGTGTGCATACGAGTGGAGCAAAAGTGAGGCAGAAGAGGCTGAAGCGGGACTGGTCGTCAAGGATGCCAACGGCAACGTACTGCAGGATGGCGATACGGTAACGGTCATCAAAGACCTCAAGGTCAAGGGAAGCAGCGGCGGCATCAAAGTCGGTACCAAGATCAAGGGGATTCGTCTGGTAGAGAGCAATGACGGGCACAACATCGACTGTAAGGTACCCGGTGTGGGAGCCATCAAGCTCAAGCAGGAGTTTGTCAAAAAGGCGTAAGCCTTTTTGCTTTAGTTTTTATAGGTATCGAGCATCGTCTCCTGCTGCTCCTGGAGCGCTTTTTGCTGCTGATAGACAGCTTTGTCGTGTTCGGTCACGGGCGGTGTATCTGAGGACTGAAAACTGAATTCCGCACACCCGCCAAAAAGCAGTGCTGCAACTGTTGCCAAAAAGAGTGATTTAAACATTGTAAAGTCCTTTATGTCGGTTATGTTGGGCAAAGCATAACCAATCTTCCCTGAAAAGCACGCTTAAAACCCCTTCATCACCGTATCGAAGAGTATATCCACCTCATAATCCTCAAGAAAAACTGTCTTTTTGCTTTTTAAGAAGTCGAGTATCTTTTTTGTCGGCAGTGAAGCGGCATAGATGCAGTGTGGATGGGCCGGTTTGAATGCCTGCATCAGGGCGATCTCCTCTTCGATGCGCCTCTCGCAGATGTAGCAGTGCTCTTCAGGGTAGAGCCGTCCCTCAAAATTGAGCAGTTTTATGTAGCTTTCGCAGACGATGCGCTTGGGATTTTGGCGGTGCCATCGCTTTGCGGCGTCAAGCAGGAGGTCGAAGTAGAATGCGTCTATCTCATCGGCATCCTGCAGGTGGGGTTCGAACTTCTGGATGAAGTTGTGCCAGAGCAGCAGCCGGTTTCGGTCGAACATCCACTCAAATCCAAGGTGCGACAGCGAGCGCAGACGTGGCAGGAATCGGCCGTCTTCTCCCTCCACCTCGAAATCGATGAGGTTTCCAAGCTGCAAAATGGAGTGCCGTGCACCGTAGAAGCGGTAGTAGGTCCTGATATGGTTGCGTGTCAGAACGAGGGCAATGGAGTCTTCGTTCTTCGCTTTTCGCACACGTAAAATGAACCCTTTGATGCAAACGCTCCTGTCTGATTTTCTTTGGGACGATTATAGTGCGTTTTGGGTTAAAAAGAGTCGCGCTTCCGGGCTGTTGGGCGATTCATGAGATGATGTTAAAGGAGTTCTAACGTATATTTAAGTATAATCATCCCCATTTCAGACGCTTATAACAGGGCGTTTTTTCATTTTAATTCAAGGTTGGACTATGAGAGATCTCTATACTTCATTCAAAGACAATTGTGGATTCGGGCTGCTGTGCTCCATCGACAATACCCCGTCACATCAGAATCTGGAAGATGCTGTTACCGCACTCTCACGCATGATGCACCGCGGCGCAATCGCCGCTGACGGAAAGACGGGTGACGGCTCCGGGCTGCTGCTCTCTATGCCAAAAAGCTTCTTTGAGATGAAAGCCTCCGAGGATGGTGTGGACCTTCCTGAACAGTATGGTGTGGCGATGGTCTTCTCCCGCAACGAAAACGACTTTGCCGTCATCGAGAGGGTCTGTAACAACAACGACCTTGAAGTGGTCTATACCCGTACCGTGCCTGTCGATACCAATGCGCTTGGCGAGCAGGCGCTCTCTACACTTCCAACCATCAAGCAGGTTTTTGTCGCACCGCAGGGTGTGGTCGCTTCCGAGCGTTTCGATGCGCTACTCTACCTTTCGCGCAAAGAGATCGAGCATGCGCTCAAAGGCGATAGAGACTTCTACATCCCTTCCTTCTCCTCCAAGGTGATCTCCTACAAGGGGCTCGTGATGCCAACGCACATCAAGGAGTTCTACCAGGATCTTGCCGATGAGAAGTTCGAGATCTCCTTCTGTCTCTTCCACCAGCGCTTCTCCACCAACACGCTGCCCGAGTGGAGACTGGCACAGCCCTTCAGGATGATCGCACACAACGGTGAGATCAACTCCGTAACGGCCAACCGCTTCAATGTCAAGGCGAAGATGGCGGCGATCAAGTCCACTGTATTCAGTGACGATGAACTCGCCCGCCTTGGGGACATCATCCAGGATGGAATGAGTGACTCCGCAAGTCTTGACAACTTTATGGAGTTTCTGCGTGTAAACGGTGTCGACTTCTTCAAAGCGGCACGTTCGCTTATTCCTGCACCGTGGCACAACGCGCCGCAGATGGACAGTGAGCTGAGAGCCTTCTACGAGTATGCAAGTACCTGCTTCGAGCCGTGGGACGGACCTGCGGCGGTGAGTATGACAGACGGCCGCTATATCGGCTGTGTGCTTGACAGAAACGGTCTGAGACCTTCAAAGTATATCGTCACCACAGACAACCGTCTGCTGATCTCTTCAGAGTACGGTGTACTTCAGATCCCTGACGAGCAGATCGTCGAGCGCGGGCGTCTGCAGTCTGGTGAAATGATGGGTGTCGACCTCAAGTATGGCAAGGTGCTCAAGTCCAAAGATATCGACGACTACATCAAGTCGATGCATCCGTACAACAAGTGGCTTGGTGAGAACATGAGCTACCTGCAGGAGTATGTGCCCAATACAAAGGTAGACACAGTCTCTACAGACCATAAAGAGATGGAGGCCAAGCAGCGCTATTTCAACTTTACACTCGAAGTGATGCGTGAAGTGATTAAGCCGATGGTGCTCGAGGGCAAAGAGACCACCGGAGCGATGGGTGACGATACACCGATTGCGGCATTCTCTACACACCAGCGCAACTTTACCGACTTCTTCAAGCAGAAGTTCGCACAGGTAACCAACCCGCCGATCGACCCGATCCGTGAAAAGACCGTCACCAGCCTCAATACAGGTTTCGGTGAGGTGCGCAATGTTCTCTCTGATGATGCGGAGCATGCAAAGCGGCTTAAGACGGTACTGCCGGTGATGTCTGCAGAGAAGTTCGCCATTTTGCAGGAGTTCGGTACCGAAGGGAACGAGAAGTACGACCCTGCATACAAAGTCGCCAGCTACGACACTACCTACACACACGATCTTAAAAAGAGTCTCGATACGCTTGTAGAGAAGATCGTTGCCGATGTACGCGACAATGGTATCAGAACCGTGATTCTTGATGACAGGAATCTTTCTGTAGAGACGAAGGTCATTCCAATGGTCATGGTGATCGGACGCCTTAGCCAGGTACTGCTCGAGCAGAAGCTCAGACATCTTGTCAGTATTGTGGCGGCAACGGGTGAAGTCTTCGACCCTCACTCAGCAGCCTGTATGATCGGTTATGGTGCGGCAGCGGTCTATCCGTACCTGCTCTACTATACTGTCGAGCAGCTGATGAAAGATGAGACGGACGATATGCCGTTGACACTCAGACGCGTCAGACGTGCGATGGGTGCCGGACTGCTCAAGATCATGTCAAAAATGGGAATTTCGACGATCTCCTCATACAGAAACTCCAAACTCTTCGATGTGATCGGACTGAGCGACGAGGTGGTAAGCGAATGCTTCAACGGCTCTGCCGGACTGCTCAAGGGACTGGGGTACGACGATATCGACCAGCGCCTCAACACCTACCACGACCGTGCTTATACCGATGAATTCGAAGGGAAGAAGAATGCGCTCTACAAGGGCGGGTTCTACAAGTACAAAAGAGGCGAAGAGTATCACGACTTCTCAAGACCTGTTATCTCTGCCATTCAGAAAGCGGCTGAGACAGGTAGCAAAGAAGATTACAAAAAACTCTCCGAGATGATCGACAAGCGTGACAAGAAGTTCATCCGTGACTTCTATGAGCTCAACTCTGCCAGAGAGCCTATCAGCATCGACGAGGTAGAGCCTGTCGAAGAGATCTTCAAGCGCTTCTCCTCTGCAGCAATGTCTATGGGGTCCATCTCCCAGGAGGCGCACGAAGTGCTTGCCGAAGCGCTCAATACGCTTGGCGGAAAGTCAAACTCGGGTGAGGGTGGGGAAGACCCTGCACGCTACGGTACCATCAAGAATTCCAAGATCAAGCAGATCGCTTCCGGACGTTTTGGTGTGACACCGGAGTATCTGCGCTCTGCCGAAGAGATCCAGATCAAGGTCGCGCAGGGTGCGAAACCGGGTGAGGGCGGACAGCTTCCCGGAAGCAAGGTCTCTCCGCTCATCGCGAAGCTGCGCTACACCAAACCCGGTGTGACACTCATTTCACCACCGCCGCATCACGATATCTACTCCATCGAGGATCTTGCACAGCTGATCTTCGATATGAAGCAGGTCAACCCTAATGCCAAAGTGGCGGTCAAGCTGGTCTCCACAGCAGGTGTCGGAACCATTGCCGCCGGTGTGGCAAAGGCCTATGCGGACAAGATCATCATCTCCGGCGGAGACGGCGGTACGGGTGCGGCACCTATCGGCTCCATCCGCTTTGCGGGTAACCCGTGGGAGCTTGGACTGGTAGAGGCGCACAATGCACTCAAAGCCAACAACCTGCGCCAGCTCGTTACCGTCGAGACCGACGGTGGTCTCAAGACGGCACTCGATGTCGTCAAAGCGGCGATCTTCGGTGCAGAGGAGTACGCTTTCGGTACCGGTGCACTGGTGATTGTGGGATGTATGATGCTGCGTGTCTGTCACCTCAACACCTGTGGTGTGGGTGTCGCGACACAGGATCCGCACCTGAGAGCACGCTTCAAAGGGAATGTCCAGAAGGTCATCAACTACTTCACTCTGCTGGCTGAAGAGGTGCGTGAGATCCTCGCGCAGCTTGGATACAGAAGCCTTGAAGAGATTGTCGGTAAGACGGAACTGCTCAAAGTGATCGACGACGAGTTCGCCAAGAAGTTCGATTTTGAGCAGCTGCTTGAGAAGGTAGATGGCATCGACACATGTCAGGTACCGTTCAACGAGCCGTTCGACAAGAACGAGTATGAAAAAGAGATCGTCAAAGAGCTCATGCCTACCATTGAAGACCCAAGCAAGCCTGTGGTCATCGAACGTGCCATCAGCAACCTCAACCGAAGTTTCGGTACACGTATCTCTGGTGAGATTGCGGCACGTCACGGCAACAAAGGGCTGCCGGATGACACCATTACCATCAACCTTACCGGTGTGGCGGGTCAGTCGCTTGGTGCATTCCTCGCTGAAGGTGTGAGCATCAACCTCAGAGGTGCGGGGAACGACTATATCGGTAAAGGGATGAACGGCGGACGCATCGTCATCACTTCAAGCAAGTCCGGGCCTAACTTCGCGCTTGGCGGGAATACCTGTCTTTATGGCGCTACCGGTGGAACGCTGTACATCAGTGGTATGGTAGGTGAGCGTTTTGCGGTGCGTAACTCGGGAGCTACGGCAGTTGTCGAAGGAACGGGAGACCACCCTTGTGAATACATGACCGGCGGTACGGTTGTCATTCTCGGAAACACCGGTGTGAACTTCGGTGCGGGTATGACCGGCGGTAAAGCCTTTGTCTACGATGAGGAGAATACCTTCTACGAAAAGCTCAACCCCGAGCTGGTTGAAGCGATCCGTATCGATACGGACGAGTGGGACTTCGAAATGTTCGAGCTCAAGCGCCTGCTCAGAGATTATGTCGAAAAGACAGGCAGCAAGAAAGCACAGGAGATCCTCGACAATGCGCGAACTGCTGTACGCAAGTTTTGGATGGTCGTACCACGCGGTGCAAGACCGACGCTTGAGATGAACAAAAAAGGGGAATAGGTCATTGCTTCGCAATGAAGTGAAGAGTGAAGAGTTAATAGTGAAGAGTGTCGGTATGCTTTTCTTTCGAAAAGCTTCTATTTTTGTAGGGTGCGTAGTCACGCACCTTTAGAGCGTTTACAAAAAAAGTGTGTTTTGTCTCCGGGTGTACTCTTATTTAGTGAAGAGTGTCGGTATGCTTTTTGGTCGAAAAGCTTTTATTGAAAGGTGAATCGTGGATCCGTTTATTGAAGCCTGTATTCGTGCCAATGAGAAGATTTGCAAGGCGATAGAAACGGGATTTGACACAGCGTGGTTCGAGAAGACCGAAGTGGGTGCGGGCGGTGATGTGAGTTCGCAGCTTGACCTCTTTGCCGAATCCATCTTTGTAAAGCACCTCTCCTCTTTTGGCTTCATCGAGTCCGAAGAGTCGGGTATCATCGGTGAGGGTGAGGCGCACATCATTATTGACCCCATCGACGGCTCATCCAATGCACTTTCACACTTTCCCTACTATGGTACCTCTGTTGCACGGGTCAATGCCGACGGTGTGCTCAATGCAGCCGTCGTCTGCAACCTTGCCAATGGCGACATCTTCATAAAAACCCCCGGCGCACCCCTGATGCAGGGAAAACTCTTTAATTCTCAGTTTCACGAAGTCACACCTGTTCCCGATGCGGAGATAGGACTCTTTGAAAAGGCATATGCCAATCCCCGTCTTGTCGCACAGCTTGATGCATCCGGGCTGAAGTTCCGGGCTCCCGGTGCCATAGCACTTTCGCTTGCCTACGCGCACAGTGTGAAGTTCGTTCTCTTTGCAGGAGCGTTTCGCATCTACGACTTTGCCGCGGGTCTCGCACTTTGCGAGGGGCTTGAAGTGGTCGTTGAGCAAGATTATGTTATAGTATCAAAAGAAAAAAGCGTGGTGGAGACGATCGAGGGTATCATCGTCGAGGCCAGGCGGATGCAAGAGGAAGCGTAATGGAATTTGGAAGTATGTTCAGTAGCCTGTTCGGTAAAGAGAAGCCCAAAGAGGAGCAGCAAAACCAGTGGATCAAGTGTCCGAAGTGTACCTCCCTGATGTACTACAAGGAGGTGGAAGCCAAGCAGAATGTCTGTCCCAAGTGTAACCACCACTTCCGTATCAGTGCGGACAAACGCATCGCTTCCATTGCGGATGAGGGAAGCTTCGAAGAGCATGACGCTTCGCTCGCACCGGTAGATCCGTTGAAGTTCACGGACAAAAAGTCCTACAAGAAGCGTCTGGAAGAGGCCAAAGCCAAAACGGGCAAAACCTCTTCGGTTGTCAGCGGCAGCTGTACGATCGACGGTATCCCTGCAGAGCTTGTAGTGTTCGATTTCGCCTTTATGGGCGGAAGTCTCGGCTCAGTTGAGGGAGAGAAGATCGTGCGTGCGGTCAACCGTGCCATTGAAAAGGAGTGTGGTGTTATCATCGTCTCCGCTTCAGGGGGAGCTAGAATGCAGGAGAGTACCTATTCACTGTTGCAGATGAGCAAAACCTCCGCTGCCCTCAAGCGTCTCAGTGACAAGGGTCTTCCCTACATCTCTGTGCTGACCGACCCGACGATGGGCGGGGTCTCCGCATCGTTCGCAATGCTCGGTGACATCATCATGGCAGAGCCGGGTGCACTCATCGGGTTTGCAGGACAGCGCGTTATCAAGCAGACGGTAGGTGTAGACTTGCCGGAAGGTTTCCAGCGTTCTGAGTTCCTGCTCGAGCATGGTCTTATCGATATGATCGTAAATCGAAGCGATATGCACAAGACCCTGGCGGACCTGCTGCGCCTGATGGACAAAAAGGCAAGTTAGAGTTTCAGTACGCCCTTTACTCTGTCGACGCTGTCGCCTTTGTGAAGACTCAGCCTCACGACAGACTCCTCGAGTGCTTCAAGCTCGTGTACCACGTTCCCCTCCAGGGCGATAACATCTCCCTCGTTGAGTATGAACGACTTCTCTCCTACACCAAAATCGATGCTGCCTCTGAGTGTCATGACCGTAATGGGGAACTTCGTTTTGTGCGCTTTCATCACCTGTCCTTTTTTGAACGCGATGCGTATCTCCTTGCCAAAGCTGCTCTCAAGCATCGGTGTGATGACGACACTCTCGTCACTGAAGTTCAGGTCCTTGTAGAATGAGGCTGTCTGCATAATGTTTCCTTTTCTACACGCATTATAGCCGCTTGGACTTTTTTTATACTTGATATCTCTCAAGTGAAGTTGGGTATGATTTGTCCAAAAAAGGATGTCGATGCACAGTGTAGACTTTGACGGCATCACCGTTACCCCCTCCAAGGTCGTCTGTATCGGACGCAACTATGTCGAGCACATCTACGAGCTTGGCAACGAGATCCCCTCGCAGATGGTGGTCTTCAACAAACCAAACTCCGCTGTAAGCGACACACTCCACTATTTTGGCAAGACGACCCGTTTCGAGGGGGAGATATGCTTTCTCATCGAGTCGGGTGCCATTGCGGGTGTGGGTTTCGGACTGGACCTGACCCACGCCGATATTCAGAACGAACTCAAACGCAAAGGACTGCCATGGGAGCGTGCAAAGGCGTTTGACGGTTCGGCGGTTTTGAGCAGCTTTGTACCCTTTGGCGGGAAGATTGAAGCGCTTTCGATGAAACTCTACCGCAACGATACGCTGGTACAGTTTGCCGACTATGCACTGATGATCTACAAACCGGATGTGATGCTTGAGGAGATCAAAGGCTTCATGACGCTTGAAGATGGAGACATCATTATGAGCGGTACCCCAAAAGGGGTCGGCAACTACAACGCGGGCGACCGTTTTGTCGGTGAGGTCTGGGAAGAGGAGAGGCTTCTTGTGCGCACCGAGTGGACGGCAACGCACCGTTAACGTTTCTGCGTTAGAATGCGCAAAACCATCTCAAGGAGAGAGATATGAACAAGATACTTTTTGGTGCGCTGCTCTTAAGCGTCGCACTCTTTGCCGAAGTGAAGCGCATCGATGCCAACGAGCTTGTAAAACTGCAGGCCAAAGGGGTGCCGGTCATCGACATCCGTACCCCGATGGAGTGGAAACAGACGGGTATCATCAAGGGGGCGCACAAGATGATGTTCTTCGCCCCCAACGGGCAGCCCGACCTTGCCGACTGGTTCTACAACCTTGGACGCATTGTCAAGGACAAAAATCAGCCTTTCATCATCTACTGTGCTCACGCCAACCGCACGAAAGCACTCGCCGAAGGGCTTGACCAGATGGGGTTCAAAAAGATCTATGAACTTGAAGGCGGCATAGAGAATGGCTGGATCAAAGTGGGTAAAAAAACGGTAAAAGAGTAATCTTTTATACGTGATATGCAGACATTTTTGGGGTGATCAACTAAGATCCTCTCCATCTGCATTGTCAGCAACAAACCAGCCAAATATCCCTTCCATAACAGTTAGATCATTCTCTTTAGCTTTCACAGTTACATGTACGTTGAGGGAGGCTCTGCCCCGTTTCTTAAGCCGGTGCAAAAATGTTTCTGCTTCTTCTTTGTCTATTTCTGCTGTTGCGTATAACGTAGTTTTTGCAGGAGATTTGTAGCGTATCTCGCTGCTGCGAAGCAGGCCGGTGACTTTGCCAAAAAGTTTTGGAAATTCTCTTGTCAGTGCCATACCGGATGCTGTTTC
>JALWLU010000087.1 GCA_026996325.1 Sulfurovum sp. | reverse complement strand
CGGGGAATCGGTATTGAAATGAAGAAGAAATTGATCGTTTATTATTTGGAAAAACAGCTCAAATAGCAACCCGAAATCTTACTTTAACTCTCATTTTGTCATATTTGGTAGGGAGTACCGGTCCACCCACCACTTAAAAAAGAGCAAAAAAAAAGGTAGCCGGGAAAAATCCAGGCTACCTTATTATCCATTCACTGTCCGGTGGTCATCCAAACAGTGTATAGGATGTTGTCTTCGAGTACGGTGCAATTCTAACAAAAATGGATAAGGATGTCAATCCTTCTTCGTCACGATCGCAAACGAAAGTTCGGCCAGTTCAGGGTGCGCTTTGATGAAGGCATTCACCTCATCAAGCGTTACCTTTTCTATCTTTTCAAGCTGCGCCTTGCTGAAGCCAAGCGGCCTGCCGTAGTAGTACTCATTGTAGGCGCGGTTGAGGCGCTGATTGAGCGTTTCCATGCGCAGAGGCTCACTGCCTACAAGAAACTGCTTGGCAGCCGTCAGCTCCTCCTGGGTGATCCCTTTTTTAACGAAGTCTGCAACCACTTCGCGCACCAGTTTGACCGCTTCATCCTGCGTGGCAAGCTTGGTCTGCAGGTAGCCGCTGAGGTACGAGCCGTACTTTGCACGTCTTAGCACGCTGTAAGCACCGTAGGTCAGCCCCCGCTTGACGCGCAGCTCCTCCATCAGGCGGCTGCCGAACCCCGCACCGCCAAGCAGATACTCGGCGATCTTCGCTTTGTACTGGTCTTTTTCCTTGTAGGAGTAGTCAAAGGGCGCACCGAAGTAGATGTAGGCCTGCTGTGTGTCCTCTTCGATCTCCTTGACCTCTTTTTTGTCCGATGCACGGAAAGGGCCTACCGCTTTGGTGTGTGACTCTGGCAGCAGCGGCAGTACTTTCTGGAGATACCCTTTTGCCTCATCGAAGGTAAGTTCACCACCAACGACCACAATGAGGTTGTTGTACCCAAGATGCGATGCAATGAAACCTTCAAGGTCTTTGAGTGTCATTTCTTTTACGCTCTCCATCGTACCGTCATAGGGGCGTGCCAACGGTGTGCCCTTGAAGAGCATTTTACGAAGATTGGTGGCAGCAATGTAGTCAAAGTCACTCTTTTTCTGCGTCAACCAGCCGATCTTCTGCCGCTTGATCTGCGAAAGTGCCTCTTGGGTGTAGTTGGGGTCTTTAAGCAGCTCCATCAGACGCTCAATACCGTAGTCAAACTCGCTTTTGAGCGAAGAGAGCTCGATGACGAAACTCTCCCTGCCCACCTGCGCATGCAGATCGACCGCACGGTCATCCAGCTTCTTGGCAAAGCCTACCGCGCCATCCTTTTTGGTACCTTCGTTGAGAAACTTGGAAGCCATATCGGCCTGCCCGTCCTTCTCGTTGCTCAAATGGCCCGCATTGGTAAAAACAAGCTGCATCGAAACGATGGGCAGCGTCTTGCTCTCTTCGAAAATAACCGGTATCTGTGCCTCTTTGTAGTTCAGTTTCTGTATGGTCTCTGCCATTAGCAATCCTTGCGTTAAAAAAATCATTATCATGATTTTTTTTAGTGAATGGTGAATAGTGAATAGTGAATAGTTTTGGTTTGCATTGCTTTGCAATGCCTTTATTGATATAAAAGCTTTTTGAAAAAAAGCATACCCTAATTCCTCATTCCTCATTCCTCATTCCTCATTTTTATTTCACAAAAGCGGCGCCACCGCACCGCATACCAAATCTCTTCACTCTTAACTATTCACTCTACCGATATAAAGACATCAGTAGTATCTCTCCAGTATCTCGTACGCCGTATTCCGTTTTGCCGGGTTCTCTCCGACATCTTTAATGAGGCGTATCATCTCTTCCTGGTTCATCTGGTTCTTCGCCCCTGCTGCGGAGACGACATTCTCCTCCATCATCGTACTGCCAAGATCATTCGCGCCAAAGAGCAGCGCCATCTGTCCGATATAACTGCCCTGTGTCACCCATGAACTCTGGATATTCGGGACATTGTCCAAAAATAGGCGTGCTACGGCAAGGTAGCGCAGATACTGGTTGGAGGTGGTCTTGGTGATGGTGGGCAGTTCGCGTTTGAGCTGCGTATTGTCGCTCTGGTAACTCCACATAATAAACGCCCTGAAACCGCCCGTTTCATCCTGCAGCTGGCGCACATAGTCCCAGTGCTCGACAATCTCTCGCGTGGTCTCTACCGTACCGTACATCATCGTTGCCGTGGACTTGATGCCAAGCTTGTGCGCTTCACGGTGCACCTCCAGCCAGGTGTCTTTGTCGAGCTTCTTTGGCGCGATAATATCACGCACACGGTCGCTGAGTATCTCCGCTCCCGCACCGGGAATGGAGCTGAGTCCCTTGGCTTTGAGGCGTGCGAGCACTTCGGAGATGGAGAGGTTCGAGCGTCTGGCGATGTAGTCGATCTCGATGGCCGAAAAGCCGTGAATGGTCACCTGTGGGTACTTCTGGTGAATGTGCTCGACAAGGTTCTCATACCACTCTATCTCCAGTTTTGGGTGCACCCCGCCCTGAAAGAGGATCTGCGTGCCACCGATGGCAAGCAACTCTTCAATCTTCTGGTCTATCTCGTCAAAAGAGAGAATGTAGGCATCCTCTTTCTTCTCATGGGTATAGAAGGCACAGAACTTGCAGTCCACCCAGCAGATGTTGGTGTAGTTGATGTTGCGGTCAACCACAAAGGTCGTCACCTTTTTGGGGTGCATCTGGCGCTTCTTTTCCAGCGCCATCTGGCCCAGTGTTTTAAGGTCCACTTTTTCGATGAGATCAACCGCTTCGTCGATGCTCATGCGTTTATCCATTGTTGCTGTCATTGTCCATCCTCTTATAAGGGCAACCACAAGGGATCGCCCCTACATTTTTTGCTCCTCGTTTATACGCGCTCAATTACGATATACTCTTTCGTCAACGTGTATGCCGGTGTGTGAATACACACCCTACAATCTATCACAGAAGAGGGCTTCTTGATTTTCTACCCGCTACCTGCTACTTACTACCCTCATCTTTGCCTATCGCATCCAAAACGCCGTTGATGAACTTTGGCGCCTTCTCGTCGGCAAGCTCTTTGGCAAGCTCGACCGCTTCGTTGATGATGATGGCACGATCGGTCTTTGCTACAAGGATCTCGTACGCGCCAAGACGCAAGATGGCCTTTTCGACCTTTCCGATGCTGTCGTAGTCCCACTCGTTGAGGTGCTTTTTGATCTCTTCGTCGATCATTGCAAGGTTCTCTACCGTACCGTCAAAGAGCTGGTGTGAGAACTCGCGCTGTTTGTTGCGTATCTTGTCCTCTTCAAGGATCTCGTCGGAGAACTTCGCGATATTCTCGTTGCCAAGGTCATATGCGTAGAGGAGTCCGACAACCGCCGTTCGCGCCTGGTGACGTGTCGCCATCAGTCAAGCTCCCCGTATAGGTTGATCAGTTCGATCAGACTCACCATCGCTTCAGCACCCTTGTTGCCCGCCTTCGTACCGGCACGCTCTATGGCCTGTTCGATGCTGTCAACAGTCAGTACACCGAATGTCGCCGGTTTGCCGTGCTTGAGTGTCACGTTGGCCACCCCTTTGGTCGCCTCGGCAGAGACATAGTCAAAGTGCGGCGTCGCACCGCGAATGACCGCACCAAGGCAGCAGACCGCATCGTACCTGCCAGAAGCCAGCGCCTTGTCCAGCGCAAACGGGATCTCGAACGCACCCGGAACCAAAATAAGGTCCAGATCTTCAGGGTCTCCCCCGTGTCTTGCATAAGCGTCCTTCGCACCCTCTACCAGTCTGTCTGTAATAAAGTGGTTGAAGCGCGCATTGATAATCGCCACCTTTTTACTCTTGTCTACGGAAAGATTTCCCTCTACGATTTTCATTTATGTCCTTCGTTTAAAATTTTTGTCTCTTGAGCACTTTTTGTGCAGATGCGAAAGCACCCATATTTGTGAAGCAAAGCACTGAAGCCTTCGTCCGCACAATTGCGAATGAGACGCTTTTGGCACTACCTTTTCTAAAAAGGTAGCAAAAACTACTCAATAATTGAACGGATAGCATCGATCTTCTCAATGAGCCCTTCGAGTTTCTGCAATTGTATCATATTCGGCCCGTCACTCAAAGCGATGCTCGGATCGAAGTGCGTTTCAAAGAAGAAACCGTCCACCCCGACCGCTGCCGCGGCACGTGAGAGGTAGGGAACGAACCGGCTGTCACCGCCGCTGCTGGCACCGCCGCTTGCCGGCATCTGTACCGAATGGGTCGCATCGAAGACGACAGGGGCGAACTGACGCATGGTCACAAGACCGCGCATATCGACGACCAGGTTGCCGTAACCGAAAGTCGTACCGCGCTCGGTCAGCCATACACGGTACTTCTGCGCGTTTTCATAAGTGACCTCTCCATCAAAACCGCGTGTTTTGAGTACCTTTGCCACGGAGTGCTCCATCGCCGCAGGAGCGAGGAACTGCCCCTTTTTGATATTCACCACTGCATCAGTCTTCGCCGCCGCCACCAACAGGTCTGTCTGGCGGCACAAAAAGGCAGGAATCTGAAGTACATCGGCCACCTCAGCTGCAGCGGCAGGCTGGGTATAGTCGTGCACATCAGTGAGAATTTTGTAGCCAAACTGCTCCTTCACTTCGGCAAGCATCTTCAGCCCCTCATCAAGCCCCGGTCCTCTGAAGGAGTCCAGGCTGGTACGGTTGGCTTTGTCGAAACTTGCTTTGAAGTAGAACTCTTTGGTACAGTCCTCATCGTAGGGTTTGAGCGCTTCGGCGATGCGCATCACGTTGTCACGGCTCTCAAGCACGCAGGGTCCGGCTATCAGTATCATATCAACTCCATATCTTTTCAAATTCAAAATCTATCTTGCAGCCCTCAAGCTCGAAGATAACACTTTCCTCACGCACGTCCGCCACTTTGATGTAACGCCCTTCACCGTTGAGACGGTAGACTTTGGCGATCTGCTGCTCAGGGTCTACAATGACATAATACGCTACCCCTTCACGCTCGTAGAGTTCGAACTTCAACCCTCTGTCTTTCTGCGCTGTCGAAGGAGAGAGGATCTCGAAGATGAGTGCCGGGGCTTTGAGCAGGTAGGCATCATTGGCAGGTTCGTGGCAGATAACGAGGTTGTCCGGCTGCACGACAGTGTCTTCCGCGATTTTCCAGTCTACTGCCAGCAGCGCTTCACACGTTTCACATCCATCCAATGCCTCACTCAGTACTCTTGCAATCTCGTTGCTGATACGCTGGTGTCGGATCATCGGTGCTGGCCCCATTGCATAGGGCACACCCTCGATCAGCTCCCACTCGCCTTCCCACGTGCAGTACTCATCATAGGTATAGTGCGGCAGATACTCCTCTTTCAATGCACCCATCTTACACTCCTACGCTTTCTCTTTGACCAGGGCGACGATCAGCCCCGAGAGTATTACCAATATTATACCCAAAACCGTCCAAAAATCGGGTATGGGGTCGCCAAGCGCAATACCGATGAACATGCCAAAGACGATGTTGGAGTAGCTGATGGTGCCCACAATCCCCGCTTTGGTCAGCTCGTACGCCTTGGTCATCAGCAGCTGCGAAACCGTCGCACTGGTACCCACCGCGACGATGTAGAGCCACTGAATGCCCTGGGGCATCACAAAGGGCGCGATGATCCAGTCCCACTCGCTGCCGACACTCGCCACGCTTCCGATGGCCATAAAAAGCAGCGGCCCCAGCGTACCCACCAGCATGAAGCTCATCACAATAGCACGGGTGTCATAGTATTGGCGAAGTTCGCGGATGGAGGTGTAGGCAAGTGCTGCGCCGATACCTGAGAAGATCCCCAGTATGTCATACTTGTCAAAACCCCCGTTCTCAGGCTGCGCGATGAACACGATGCCGGTAAAACCCAGTATCAGCGCAATGATCGCACTCCAGTGCAGCTTCTCCTTTAGAAACAGCCAGGCGAAAAAGGCGACAAAGAGCGGAGAAGTCTTGTTGTAGGTAATCGCCTCCCCAAGCGGGATCTTCCCCATGATGTAGAAGTAGGCAAGCAGCGCAAGAAAGCCCATCGCCCCCCGGAAGAAGAGCAGCAGCGGTTTGCCGCCCTGCTGTTTGAGCGGCACCTTCCAGATTGCAAGCGCAATGATGACCACCCCGAAGATGTTGCGAAAAAAGGTCACCTCAAGTGCCGGCAGCTGCTGCGTCAGCAGTTTGGCGAACCCGCCCATCATTGCAAAGGTAAGAGAGGCCAGCAGCATCAGCACGATGCCCCGGTCAAGATTTTTGATGCGTTCTTTCATGGTTCCGTTTCTACACTGTTTTCGTCGCGCAAGTGTACCATAAATCGGTGTGAAACGGATGAAAAACGTTTATGTTACGGTTAAGGCACGGCACTGCCCAGCAGATCGCCGACCAATCCGTGTGACTGCCTGTTTTGGGTAATGACATACCCGTGTTTCTGAAAATATTCAAACTCTTCGTTTGTCATAATAGGTGCTTTCGAAGAACTACCACACCCAACCAATAAAAAGAGACCTGTCAAAATTACCGATGTATACTTCTTCACTGCTTCATTCCTCCTCTTTTCATATAGTGTTATCCACTCGCTTACCGTTTGTATCAACATACCTCTTTCATCTATTCGCTTCTTACACTCCTTTATCTGGTTTCAATTCCACCAATCCTTGATATAGAGGCTGTCAAGCATCCGTTTGGCTCTGCGTTTGAGATCTCGATAGGTGTATTGTTTTGCCAGTTTGGCATCACGCGGCTTTGTGTATGTCAGACGGATCGAAACAGTCTGCACTTTTGTTTTTGAAGGATTGAATTTGTAGCATCTGTAACTGATCTCATATTTTTTTAATTTATATTTTTTATAGTAGGTTCTACTCTCTGAAACGACACACGGATAATTCTCCTTACCATGATGTTCGATATGCGTATTGATAAATCCTGTCTGTCGTTCATATTTCCCATCAACCGTCCGTTGCGGCCTAAATGTGTATGCTCCTTGTAATATTGCAGTATCTTTGGGAGTTATTTTACGGGGATAGTAATTTGTGAATATATCAACATGGTAAGGACCATTAAAGACCCCTATTGAATTACCATCTCTATGGCTTCCACCTCTCCAGTACCTGCCATCTTTAAAATCAATCTTTTTGCCTTCCGGCAATACGACTGAAAAACGTTTGGTATCAAAAACAAAGGTGTTCATGGTATGCATATCAGTAACATGAAAAAACATTGGAGGCTTCTTCCCTGTTGCAACAAGATAGTTGGCATCACTGCTCAAAGTGCACCCTGTCAACACAATTGCAAACATCATAGTTATTATGTATTGCATTAATTATTCTCCTTTTTCAGACTATTGAGATTCACACTGTATGCCTCTTCCTTATCACTAAGCTTACTTGAGGGAAGTAAGTCCGTTTGGATAGTCATGGTTTTGGCTCCATTCGAACGTGTCACTTCAAAATTTTCCCGATAATAGTTTTCAAGTGGTTGCTGCGGGTTGCCTTCCGAATCATATCTCTCAGGCGTATAATATTTATATATTTCAGGAGTGACTCTCTCATCCCCACACCCGATCACACACGGATAGTAAGAGTGCGGTGAGGAGTCACCGGCACCAAACAGACGAGGTACCGATACTATGCCGGCCATCATTGCTTCGCCGATCTTTTCGGAATTGTTGATCCCAGCACCCTGATACCCAAGCACACTACCGACAAAATCGTTGGGCGTAACATTTGAACGGAATACATCATCGATTGATACACCATCCTTATTGAAGTGCTCCCCAATGCCATCTACCCCGCCATAAATATCCAGCATCAGGTTCTCAGCAATGACATGGTTGACCGGGGCGCCGGAGTACTGAACCTGAAACTTGCTGTCTGGGTTCTCCTGTACGATCTTTTTCAGTTCATCTCTGTAGAGATCCATGCCGTTTTGCGTCATCATAGTCCCCTGCGAATGGGCGCCGACTACCAGATCACCGTTTCGTATCTCCATCATCTGCCGTATCAGCTCTCCGGTCTGTCTTGCGCTGCCGGTGCCAAGGAAGCCAAGGCCGTCCACCGCACCGTCAGCCTGCCCCAGTGTCACCACTTCTGCCAGCATATCCAGACCATTGACCGTTATGTGGTCCTGCAGGTCTTCAATGAGGTCTCCTACAATGCCGTGCATCTGGTTGTAATTGAGTACACTGTCTGCGAAGCCCTGCTGTGTCTGCTGGTTGTAAAGTGCCGTATCGGGGGTATTGAACATACCATTGGTAAAGAGGTGGCCGACATCGATCTTTCTGATCGCATCTGCGCTGACGCGTATCTTGTACGCTTCAAGTTCCGGATTGCCGCTTCTGTCCGCTTTCCCGTCCTCGATAACCAGTTGCTTGTCCGGATTGGTTCGATAGGCTGTTATGGTACCCTTTATATCTTCCGGATTTTCAACCTCATCAAGCGGTTTGATGCCATCTTCAGTCTTTGCCAGTGTCACCTTTTCATACTCCCAGTCACTGACCGTATCTCCGGGCTTGCGCTCCTTTGTCAATCCTAACATCTGCATATCCTCTTTGGTTTTCAGTGTCAAGCCCGCACGATTGTCGCCGAAAAGCTGTATGGCAAGCTGCGATACATAGCCGCCACTGTTTTCGACAGAGGGCAGAAGCCCCAGTGACGAGACTTTGTCCAGCACCACCCCCACACTGTTGTCCAAAGCGATCTCCAGACCATTTTTACGCACACCATCTTCACGAAGCGGGTTGCCATCCCTGTCGACACTGCCATATTTTTTACTCGGCAAATTCTCCACAATCTCCACATGTGCCGCCAGCCCGACATCTTTGAGGTTCTGATTCAGTCGTACAATCGACTGCTTCGGTGCTGTCGCAAGCTGCAGGGTTCTGTCACTGATGTAGAGTTCTGTACTGCTACTCTCCTCCTTTGTACGCTCCTGCCGTTTGTTCACGTCACGGTTGAGGGTGCCTGTAACATGCGCTGCTGCAATCGTTCCATGTCCGACCGTTGCTCGGTTTACCTGCTCACTGTTACGTGTTTCACTGCCGTAACTGAGTGTGCTGATGCCTGGTTTCCGGTCAATGCTGCCGACACCCGCTCCTGCCATAGTGCTGCTGTAGGTGTCGACATCATATATATCCGAAACAGAGAGTGTTCCTGTGTTAAACACCAGATTGCCGCCATCTTTACCGTTTTCATCCATATTGGTGATGTAGGCACCTTTAAGGCTGGTCTTTCCGGCAACATCTATCTCTACACGCTCTTTTGCGTTAATGCCGCTTTGCATCTCTACCCATTGGCGTTCTCCCCGGGTTTTCCCGATATTGAGTGAAACACCCGAGACAAGTGTCGGCATGGAAAGCCCGGCCGTTGTCGTTGCACCGACAGAGCTGCCCGAGATCCGCTGCCGGTCCTGAAGACTTTCGATCTTCAGGTCGCCGCCGACATACAGTGCCAGACGCCCGGCATCGATATTCGCCCCCTGCAGCGTTATATCATCAGAAACGGTAATGGCTGCATCACCGGCACGTACTCTGCTGTTTCGGTATCTCACCCCCTCTGTCAGCAAGTCGTTTTGCATATAGGAGGCCGTTGTTTCACCAAAGCCGCTGGCATAGAGGCGTGTACTCGTTCTCTCCCCGTCATTCTGTGAGAGCTGCCGATAGGTGTCCTTTCCGGCATAAAGGTTCATATTCCCAGCATCTATCTCAAGCTTTCCAAAGCTATGGATATCACTGCCGCCCACCTCGAGTGTATGGACAGCACTCAGTACAAGAGCATTTTCTGCAACGATAGATGATGCCACCGATGCTGTACTTTCTCCAAGATTGCTTGTTCCCGATGACTCATACACCGCCGCTACACTGACAGAGACCGGATGCTGGGCAAAGCTGGCAAGTGCGTCGTACGCCTGCAGTGTACGGGATGCTTTTGCGGTAGCATCTTTGGCTTTGCCGACTGCACTGACCGCATCGATCACATCTGAGAGGTGCTGCCTGACGCCCACTTCCACTCCTGCACGGACCGACCGGCTGTACGATTCGCGCTTCTGCCATGCACTTTCGGAGAGAATACGGATATTTTCAGAACTGATCGCAACGGTGTCTGCGCTTACCTTGGAGCCGACAATGTTGGTGTTCTGCGCATCGATATTTACGTTTTTTGCCTGCAGCGTCGCAGACGCCACATCGCTGCGTGTCACACGCGCCCCTGCTGCCTCCTCCCAGTAGCCTGCAAAGAGCGAAGCTTCACGGCTGTTGAGCGTAAACTCAATGCCTATCTCTTTTTTGGATCGAGCTGCACTGTAGCGTGTCACATCTTTGCCGGCAAGCAGATTGAAATTGCCATCGGCTTCGACCTTTACATTTTCAGCCACAATATGCGAAACGGCCACCGTCGTATCTTTGCCGCTTTTAAGCAAGACCCCAGAAGCGTTCAACACAGAAGATTCGTTGTGTATCTGCAGCATCTCCTTTTGCGATCGCTCCTCTTTGGCAAAGGTGATCTTACCACCGTCCATGCCGAACGAAAGCCCCCGTTTTGCTTCCTCGGTACGGCTTTCAGAGCGCTCCAGACCGGAGCGGATATAGATGTTCTCTTTAGCTTCAAGCAGCAAGAGACCGTTTTGCACAGAGAGGCGTGCTGCTTCCATATCGATATTTTTTCCGTTGACGATGATATGGTTTTGCGCCTCTGCCGTCGTGCCGGCAAGCAGTGTTTGGCTTTGCTCGTTTAATGAATGCTCTTCGAACAGACCGCCCAGCAGACTGCTTTCACGCTGCTTCAGTGAAGCATTCGTGTAGGCTTTGGTGCCAAAATCGACCCTGCCATCTTCTGAACGTATCAGCATCCCCTCTCCGGCCGACAGCGTTACCGACTCAAGCGAAACCCCTTTAATGCCGTCGATGTAGATGGTGGATGCATCGATGGAGGTGCCAAAAACACGCTGACGCAGCTGCATATCGGTTGCACTGTTGCTGCCAAGCAGGTCACTGTTTTCATTGTGCTCCAGCCGGTAATCACTCTCCACAACAGCAGCGATATCGATCCTGTTTTTGGCAGAAAGCACGGCACGCTCCGCTTTTAGATCCGCCGCCTCAAGATGAATGTCGTTGCCTGCCTCAAGCTGCAGCACCCCCTTAGAGCGCACGCTACCCGTTGCGTAGGTGCGCCGCTTCCGCCGGGTGTAACCATTCTCATACGATATTGAAAAATCCTCCCTGCGTTCGATACTCTCAACCAAAATGTCTCCACCGGCCTGAAGCACTGCCGCCGTTTTCCCTTCAATCGATGCTGCAGTGACTTCGATGTCCTTTGCCGCCTCCATCAGCAGCAGACCGTTTTGGGCCGTAATACTCGCGGGTATATCGACGACAGTAAAAGCGTAAGCATCTGATCCGGCATCACGATGAAGCGTTCTGTTGACAATACTCCCCTTACGACTTCTTAACATAACATCACGGCCTTGGATAGTTCCGGAAAGGTTTTCTATGTCTCCTCTTGCATTCACATCGATCATTCCACCTGAGGCAATGGTACCGTGCTCGTTCACCATACGGTCTACTGCAATATATACGCCATGCTCTGCGGTAACACTGCCACTGTTCTGCAGCATTCCCTCCAGAGAGAGTGCCACCGTCTGTGCAGCGATCAGTGCGCCACCTGCATCCATTTTTCTGTTACTCGCAAGGTAAAGTACCGGTACCAATACCTTCTGGCCCTCTACGGTACGCTCTTCAAGCCACACCATATCTTCGTCAAGGTTTTCACGCGCTTCGTCATCCAGGTGTTCACCCACTTTCAAACCGTGCTTTTTGGCATAGCGCACACCGTTCTTCATCAGTATGGCATACTGCACATTGTCACTATCGGTATCGACAATAAACCGTCTGCCCGTCTGCGCCATCACCGCATCGCGTATCAGCTGCGTCTCGTAAAGTGCATCTCCAAGGCGCCGTGTCTGCCCCATGGCGTCATAGCCGAGCCGTGTGAGCATATACTCCGAACTGACAAAGTTATTGTAGTCGGTATAGAGCGGATTGGTCTCTATGAGCGGACCCTTCGGATCTGCATTCACCACAAATATGCCATTGCTTTCCTGAGGCAGCGTTATTTCAAAGTCATCCCTGCCGCCGCCTTGTACACCTCCATTTCCCAAAGAAGCCAGCGAAGTGTCGATAATGCTTCCTGAAGATGAACCGTTATTCAGAATATTTCCCGTACCGACAATCGTCCCGCCTGCGAGGATCTTTGAAGTTCCCCCGATATGCTGTCTCCCTGCGTTTACCTCCCTGTAGTAGATACCCAGTGCCGTATCGTCATCGGTATCCCAGTCATTATCGATAAAGTACCACGCTACGGTATTAACGGTCCGATAGAGATTGACCTCTTCACCTGTAGACGTGTTGTCCACGGTATCAACATCCAAATAGAGGTTTTCGACCGCAGCCATAGTCGCATCTTGGTTTCTCAGGTATTCTGCCTTCACAGACATCGTTTTGCCACTTGAAATAAGGGCTGGAACTGTAGTAGAGCGGTCCGCTACAATGGTTTTGAACTCTGTCCAGGCAACAGCATGTGACTCATCATCATCTCCGATGCCGGAACTGCCTTCACGATGCGGGGCACTGCCGTAAACTTCCACAACCTTCCCAAGCAAGCCGTACGCACGAAGCTGTCTGTTTACTCCGGAGAAATTTTCATCTCCAAATACACGGTACCCCGCCCTGTAGCGTATCCAGCGCTCTTTTTCGGCGCTGCTCATCAACCTGCCCGTAATCAAGTTTTGATAAAAAACATCGTAATCTATCTGCGTCTCGCCTTCATTCAGTATTTCCGATGCTACCATCGACATCGCTCCTTCAGAGACAATCGAACCTGTACTATTTTCCAGTCGTCCAACAGGCTGCACCTCCGACCCAATGGACATGTCACCTCCGGAATAGATCTCACTGAAGTTTTGCAGCAGTCCCTGCAGTTGCAGCGACATAGTCTCTTTCGCATAGAGGGTTTGCCTGTTCAGAAGCGTCTCTCCTGACAGCCGCATCGACCCTCTTGAAGCGACAGCCCCGTCATTGACCATCTGTTCTGCATCTATATCCATCGTATGCGATGCAAAAAGCGTTCCGCTGTTTTCAAGAAGCTTCCCGGCCTTCAGTTCTGTTGTTCCAGATCCGTTTACCGTAAAACTTTCGTCAACCCCCGAAGCGACGATTCCATTGTTTGTGATCTGCTCAGCCGATACCGATACACGTCTCTTCGCACCTATATTCCCATTGTTTCGGACCTCTTTTGCGGCAGAGAGTAGCACATCCCCGCCATGCACACCACCCTCTATCTCCAATGATCCATTACGGCTTTCAACCTTCACGCTTCTGCCGGTTACCGCTTTGCCAATGACGATCCTGCCGTCACTACTTAACTGCAGACGATCCTGTGCCAAAATCTCACCCGGAAGGTTCACACCTACCCCTTTCTGGGTACCCGTCAGGCGGATCGCATCGGCGTAGATGCCACCAAGTACCGTCGAATCGATACTGAACACCCCAGAGCTCTTCTCCTCCTCCAAAACCGTGACAGCCCCGTTCGCATCGATGCGGTTAACTCCCGTGACTACATCCAGATCTTTGGCATGCAATTTTGCATTGAGTTTGAGTGCCTTGGTATAGAGTGCCAGCTTGTCGGTCGTCGAAGCATCAAGCCCTTTGCCACTGATGTCAATGTCACCTTGACGTACTTCAAAGGTTGGCCGACCTGCTTCCATATACACTTTTCCTGTCGTCAGTGTCGCCTTTGGAATATTGATAAAGCCCCCTCCGTTGACACTGATGCCGTTTGGGTTGGCGACGATCACATCCGCCGCCTTTCCCGCCACCTCAAGATAACCGTTCATCTGCGTGCGGTTGGTGCCGGTCACTTCGTTGAGAATCAGCGTCGCCTGACCGTTTTTGACATTCTCGTTTCCGTAGATGTAGCCGGCAAGCTTGGTTTTGGTCTCTCTTTTGGCATTGTTCAGTATCACTCCCTGGGTAGGCACATTGAACTTGATGTAGGTGTTGTGGGAGACCCCGTTGGCATTGGGTCTGGCGATGTTCACCACATCTACGCCATTCGGCGCATGGTCGAGCATCGTGTGCCCTGCACGACTCTGCCCGGCATGATCAAGCACGATCGGTCCTGCGGTGCACACCATTGTCCAAAGAAAAAAGGTGTATCGTTTCAACATCTTCTGCTCCTAAAAACGGTAGGTAAGTTCGAATCCCAAAAAGGGTTTGTCATCTTTTACGACCATGTCGCCATTGGGCCGGTAGGTGATATGGTTGGAGTCCGCCACAGACGTTGAAGCAGAGAGTGAAAGCATCCACCGCTTCTCATGCAGTCGAAACCCTATGCCAAGTCCGGCAATGCGGCCGCCGTAACTGTAATCGTTCTCCTCCACCGTACCGTAGTCGAATGAGACAAACGGCGAAAAGAAGAGGCTTGAAACCGGATAAGTGACCGACCATTCGTTACGCAGGTAAAAACCGTTGTTACCCGAAAGCTGCTCTTCGTTTCTAAATCCCCGCACGCTGTAGGGGCCGCCTATGCCTATCTGCTCAGTTGCGATGATCTTCTCGTTGGCCAACTGGCCGTAGAAACTGAAAGCGTAGGTCACAGGACGGGGAGTCTCTCTGAACCACTCCTGCGAAAAGAGAAGCGAAAGGGTAGCCTTGTCGAAGGTCGGTTCGGCAAAAGCGCCGCCGGTGGCACCGAACCAGGGCACACCCTTATGGTAGGTGAGGGTCGCATATCCATACCACGTTTTCCCCCTGACCGTATGGGTATAGCCTGCCTGCAGCACACTCAGCACATTGCTTGAATTCTCCAGATAGACACCGGCGAGGGAGTTATCATTGCGCTTGCGCTCGAACGCTACAAAACACTCCCCGCGGCTTTTGGCATCATGAAAGAGTTTGTAGTCGATGCGCAGCATCACATTACGGCTTTTTCCTTCGGATAGGTAGTCTTTGTTCAGGCCATTGACAATCTGCGTATAGTCGAAACGGTAGTAGCTCAGCTGCAGATAGGCGCGTCCGACGGGAATCGCATAGCCAATGCTGCTGCCAAGAGAACGGTTGTTGCTCTCCTGTCTATCGGTCGTGTTGAGATTGAGCGTAAGTATATCATTCCATCCCAGCGGATCTTCCCAGTGCAGTGTGCCCGAAAACTGCACCTTACCAGAAACCTCCGTACCGTAGTTGTTGACTCCCAGTGTTCCGTGCAGAGGCAAACCGTTCTGCCTGCCTTCCAGTACGACCCTGGAGTAGCCTGTTTTACTTCCCGGCTCCAGTGCCATCGTCACCTTTTTCGACTCCAGACGATTGAGCTGTTCTATGCCCGTTTCCAGTTCACGCAGATTCAGGGGTTTATCTTTGGCACCCCAGAAGACAAGATTAGGCTTTACCCCTTTCCCCTCTACACCTTCGATCTTCCCCTCCACTGCCGAAATGACAAGCTTCCCGGAAGCGATATCCTGTGGCTTGAGATAGGCCATTGAAGTGATGTATGCTCTCTCAATGTAAAGATTATTGATCTTCCGAATGAGATTTTGGATATCGGTCATTGTATTACAACGGTTGAGGTGGGGTGCGACGATCGCCTGCAGCTTTTCCCTATCAATGAGACGGATCGCACTGGTATCAATCTGCTTCAGCGTCACACAGGTGGCATTGCAGTCAGCTTTTTTCAAAGGGTGCTGCGCCAAATGTGTATATGCTTCTAC
>JALWLU010000086.1 GCA_026996325.1 Sulfurovum sp. | reverse complement strand
TCCATGAAACTCTTGTTGTCGAGTTTTTCGTGTGACTTAAACGGTGCAAGGAATCTGTCGATCACACCGTGATTAGGATCACCTACATGATCAAGATGCGTGATGTTGTTGAACAGACTGTACCCCTCGAGTCTCTGCTGTGCGAGCGGATCGAGTGTCTGCGTACCACCACCGACATAGTAGTGCTTGGGGTTGGTGTGTTTTTCAGGTTTACGTACCTGAACGGCACCCTGGTGCTCCATGATATACTTGGAGATGTGGCTGTTGTCATCATCGAGGTCACCAAAGATGTTCGCCTGAACAGGACAGATAACAACACAAGCAGGCATCATGCCGCTCTCGATTCTGTGTGCACAGTAGGTACACTTGTCAGCGGTGTTCGTTTCAGGATCCATATAGATCGCCCCGTAAGGACATGCCATCATACACCCCGCACACCCGATACAGCGCGCAGAGTCAACGTTTACAATACCATTCTCAAGATAGTGCAGTGCCGATACCGGACAGATACGCTCACATGGTGCGTTTTCACAGTGGTTACATCTCAATGGCGTAAACTCGCGCTTCGTGTCAGGGAATGTCCCGATATCAATATATTTTACACGCAGACGCCAAGAGCTCAGTGGAACTTCGTTTTCCACTTTACAAGCTACTTCACAACCTTTACAACCCATACACAGGTTAAGGTCGACTAAGAAACCTAGTTTCATACTTCCTCCTTGATTTGATGATCCGTAATGCACCTTACCGGACAAAGGCACCTCTGACAAGCCACCATTTTTCGGGCAGCTTGTCAGAGATCTTCCTCCGATAAGCGTACATAATACGCTTTTATTGTAGTACATAAAGCGTTAACTTTCATTGAGTTTGGACGCAAAAGAGTGTTTTTGGAGGAATGTGCGTAAAAAGAGAAGCAGTAGCGTCGGATTTTTGGCGCTCTTCAGTCAACCTCATATGTATCATCAAAAAAACAGATGATTGACGATTTAGTCCAAATTCTGGACATTTTTTTCGTCACTCCTGTGCTTTTGGCAGACAGAAAGAGAATGTAGATCCCTTATGCAGCGTACTCTCTATCGCAAGGCTGCTTCCATGAAGTCCCAGAATCGTCTTGACAATGGAGAGCCCCAGCCCCATCGAATTATCCCAGTTGTGCGTCCCGGAGCGATAGAACTTTTTTGTGACCTTCTCTATATCTTTCTCACTGATGCCTACACCGTGGTCCTTGACACTGACACAGCACTCCGGCAAAAGGTGAACCTCTACCTCTTCTTTGGAGTACTTCAGCGCATTTTCTATGAGATTTTTGAGCACCACATCCATCAGTGTACGGTCTGCATAGACCATACAGCTGCTGCCTGCCACTTCGATGGTACGGTTCTTGTACTTCTCTTCCAGAGAGCGCTTGACCTCCAGAATAAGCGCATACAGATCGAAGCTGCTTTTGTGCAGTGTCGCTTCACCGCTTTCAAACTTGTTCCACAGGATAAGCCGTCCCAGCAGCGCTTCGATTTTGTTACCGTTGCGGTAGATCTTTTCAAGGAATTTTTCACGCAGCGGGGGCGGAATGTCGGGGTCTTCCTGTAGGGTTTGGGAGTAGCCCATAATGGATGCTACGGGATTTCTGAACTCATGTGCGATTGCCGAGATCATATCGGCACGCTGACGGTTTTTGAGTTTAAGCTTGGCATTGTAGCGCTGCTTGATATCTTCACGCTTTTTTGCCTTCTTTAGCGCTTTAAGCAGGTTCTTATTGAGATCTTCGAACTCTTTGGTAAAAAAGGAGGCTTCGTAGGAGACCTCATCGAGTGTTTCGAGGTTGGCAAGGTAGTCGTTGAGCCTCTCCAACTCCCTTTGCATCCGCTTCGCACCCCGCCAGATGGCATAGACAAAGAGCAGAAAAGTGACACCGACAAAGCCCACGGCAAGCAGGTTCTGCTGCACATTGTCATTGAGCCAGACAAGAAGGGTGATGAAGAGAAGAAAGAGCAGCACGGCAACCGTTACAAGTCTCGCCATGACATACTCGGTGAAGTGGGGACGTTCAAACAGCACAGGCTTGCCTAAAAACCACTAACGATGTCGCGAAAGATGCGGTAAAGTCCCTTGACCTCATCGATGGAGGTACACTCGTTGGGGGCGTGTATCGTATCGTTGATGACCCCGAATTCGACCACATCGATACCGAATGCCCCCATAAAACGCGCATCACTCGTACCACCGGCAGTGGAGAGTTTCGTCTCGACACCAGTCACCTTTTTAATGCTCTTGCGCAGATTTCGAACCACTTTGGAGTCGTGGTTGGTCACGAAAGGGTAGGAGCCCTGCGTAAGCGTCAGGTCATACTCGAGCCCCTCGAGCACCTCGTCGATATGTGCGCGTACATCCTCCTGGGTGGTGTTAGTGGAGTTTCGAACGTTGAACATGATCTTTAGCTCACCGGGTGTGACGTTTGTCACCTCCATACCCCCGCGAATATCGGTGATGACCATCTGACTCGGCGCGAAATCCTCATCCCCTTCATCGAGATGGATCCCCGCAAGGCGGTGCATCACCGATGCGGTCAAATGCACGGGATTGACCGCCTTTTCGGGGTAGGCAGCATGCCCCTGCTTGCCGTGAATGGTAAGATATCCGTTGATCGAGCCTCTGCGTCCGATCTTGATGGCATCGCCAAACACCTCTTCACAGGTCGGCTCTGCAACAATGCAGTAGTCAGGCAGCATCCCTATCTCTTTGAGGTGCTCGAGCATGATGATCGTCCCGAATGTCGCATCCCCCTCCTCATCGGAAGTAAGCAAAAGCGACAACGTACCGTTGAACGCTTCGGTCTCTTTGAGTGTCTGTACGAATGCGGCGACACCGCTTTTCATATCCTGCGCCCCACGGGCATAGATTTTGCCATCCTTGACAAGGGGTACGAAGGGGTCGCTCTCCCACTTGTTGCCCGGAGGCACCACATCGACATGGCCGGCAAAACAGAGGTGGTCGCCCTCGCCGAACTTCTTATACAAAAAGAGGTTCTTCACCCCCTCTTCATTGACCCAGATCGCTTCGTAGCCGTCAAGATAGGAGGCGATGAAATCGAGCGATCCGGCATCATCGGGGGTGATCGATTCGAAACTGAGCAGTTTCATAAAGAGGTCGATGACATCGTAGTCTTCTGTGTGTGCATTCATTTTGTAAAATTTCCAATCATACTGAGGTAGTCTTCGATATTCTCGAAGCGGTGGTTGCCACCATATTCGACAATGACACGCTGGTCCTGGTATTTTCTTTTGGCGTTGCGGTAGTCAAGCACCTCATCCCCGCTTTGCAGCAGTACAAGATATTCCCCCTTTTCCGGGGTTGTGACATATTTTTTCAACTGCTGTAGATACGCCGCTTCGAAGCTGAACCTCTCACCATCACAGAAACGCCGCTGCTCTCCCACATAGGGAGCGAGTGTTTCGTATGGCCTGGTTGACGGGTTGAGCAGTACGGCTTTGTGTGCATACTTCTCCGCCAGCCAGGTTGCATAAAAGCCGCCCAGAGAGGAGCCTACAAGCAGATCGAAATGGCACGATGAAAGCAATCCATCAAGATACGCTATGGCTTCGTCAGGTGCATAGGGAAGATCGGGAGCAAAAACGTTCTCTTTGCCAAAATATTCGGCGAGTGCCGTAGACTTCTGCCCCCTGCCACAGCTTGCAAATCCGTGCAGGTAGAGCAGCGAAGACATCTTAACGCTCGATGCCCCCACTGTAGGTTACGATACCGCCGTAGTGGTTGATGGCATTCTCAAATCCGTTGGATTTGAAGACATGCTGCACCTGGCCGCTTCTGCTGCCTGTACGGCAGGTGAAGATCACAGGCTTCTTGCCGTTGTACTCGTTGAAGAGTGCTTCGGCCCACTCCTGAAAACCGGAAGTCGGCTTGAGCAGGTCCACACCTTTGATGTGGCCCATGTCGTACTCCATCTGTTCACGTACATCAACAAGCAGGAAGTCGGCCTCGCCCTTTTCACGTGCTTCGAGCAGCGTGATCAGATCACCTGAAGTGATATCGTCTTTTGTCAGTAGTTCATGCATAACTGTCACCTTTTATATAAAAAATAATCGCGCATTATACCAAAATTATTTTTTATTCATAAGGCTTAACTGTTCTCCTTGACAAACTCCGGTGTACAGAAGATACCGCAGTGGCATTTGCCCTCTTCGGGAATCTCCTTCTCAAGCGCCTGTGGACACGGACAGATACGGTCATCGACACTCTTGAACTTGCCCGGCTTCGCCGGATCCTCCTCTACCATGAAACAGGGGCAGAAGCGTTTGCCGTAAAGAAGCTTGTGGCGTGCAAGCCCCATGATGACGCCCTCGTTGACATCTTCGTTGGGGTGGTACTCGAACCCAAACTGTGCACATACCTTGTCGGTAAACTTTTTTGTCTTCTCCAGCTCTTCCATAAATTCCGGAGAGCTCATATCGAGTTGCTGCATCATAATCAAATCCTTTTATATGAAGTATATGGGTGATTGTAGGTAGTTATATCTTAAACCAAATTAATATATAATAGGAAAACCCTTATAAATTCAACAACAGGCACATAACTATGCAGATTGATACAGCACTTCTGGCAAAACTGGAGAAACTTTCACACCTTCGCATCGCCGAAGAGAAAAAAGAGGAGGTAATGGGACAGCTGAGCGAAATTCTGGGCTACATCGAGAACCTCAACGAGCTCGATACCGAAAACCTAAGCCCCGCATTCTCCACGCTCGAGGGTGGCTCGCCGCTGAGGGAAGATACGCCAAGAGGTCCCAGCGACATCCCGGATAAGATCCTTGAGCACGCGCCACAGGCTGCCGATGACTTCTTCATCGTTCCGGCGATCATCGAGTAGTCATGGTCCTACTCTACGGCATTAAAAACTGCGACAGCGTACGCAAGGCGGTCAAGTTCCTCAAAGCCCATGAGATACCCTACGAATTCATCGACTTCAGGGAAACGCCGGTCAATGAAGCGACCATACGCAGGTGGCTTGCAAAGAGCGATCTCAAAACCCTTCTCAATACCAGAGGAACCACCTACCGTACACTTGGTCTCAAAGCGCTCGATCTCTCCGACGAGGAGAAGATAGGCTGGCTGGCAAAAGAAAACATGCTGATCAAACGTCCCGTTCTTGAGTTTGAAGATAAAGTAATCGTGGGGTATAATGAGTCCGAATATCAAAATACCCTACTCCACATATAAAGGATACCTATGGCCACTTTCGACATTAAAAAACTGCTTCAAAGCGTCGTTGCACACGGCGCTTCCGACCTCCACCTCGTCAGCCGCTCCGAACCGCAAATCAGACTCGACGGCAAACTCAAGCCAGTCAATCTCCCCAAACTCACGGGTGATGATATTGAAGAGATGGCCTACTCGCTGATCACCGAAAAACAGAAGAAACACTTCGAAGAGTACAACGAACTCGACTTCGCACTCCTGCTGCCCGGCATCGGACGCTTCAGGGCCAACTACTACAAGACACTTGGTGAAACGGCTGCAGCCTTCCGTATCATTCCTATCGACATCCCTTCGCTCGACGATCTTGGTGCACCGCAGGTTTTCAAAAAGATGATCAAACGTGAAAAGGGCCTCATTCTGGTCACAGGGCCTACCGGTTCGGGTAAATCGACTACCCTTGCCGCACTGCTGAACGAGATCAACCTTTACGAGCAGAAGCACATCGTCACTGTCGAAGATCCCGTGGAATTCATCCATGAGAACAAAAAGGCTGTCTTCTCACACAGAGAGGTGGGAGAGGATACACGATCGTTTGCAACGGCACTGAAGTACGCGATGCGTCAGGACCCAGACATCATCCTGATCGGGGAGATGCGTGACAAGGAGACCATCGAAGCGGCACTGACGGCGGCAGAGACCGGACACCTCGTATTCGGAACCCTGCACACCTCCTCCGCACCGGGAACCATCAACCGTATCATCGACGTCTTTACCGGTGACGAGCAGCCTCAGATCCGTGCGATGATCTCCACTTCACTTGTTGCGGTCATCGCCCAGTCACTGCTGCCAAAAATCGGCGGCGGACGTATCGCGACACATGAGATCATGCTGACAAACCACGCGATAGCCAACCTGATCCGTGAAGACAAGGTACACCAGATCTATTCACAGATGCAGCTGGGGCAGGAGGATTCCGGTATGCAGACACAGACACAGGCGCTGCTGAAGTACATCAGGGAAGGAAAGATCAGCCGGGAAGTGGCGCTGCAGTATGCCAACAAGCCTGAAGAGCTCTCCAAAGCGATCCGCTAAGAGAGCGAAAGCTAAGATAGAGGATTTATCGATACAATTATGAAATTTTTTTGGGAGCAGCTGTAAATGGACAACTTTACAATGGTGGGGTTCAACTATTTTGACGTAACGATCGGTGCGATCATCCTCCTTTTGGCCGTCAAAGGCTTTATGAACGGTGTCATCAAGGAGGCTTTCGGTCTTGCCGGACTTATTGGCGGTGTCTACTTCGCCTCGCGTCTCGCTCCGGAGGCTGCCAAGTTCATCCAGAGCCACTTCGTCCAGCTCGACAATGCCTCCCTGGCCAAACTGATCGGCTTTATGGCCATTTTGATCATCATCTGGCTGAGTGCCACCATTCTGGGAGCTATCGTAGCCAAGCTCTCCGATGCAAGCGGACTTGGACCGATCGATCGTATATTGGGCTTCATTGTAGGCGGTGGAAAGTATTTTGTCATCTTCGCGCTCATCGTCACCGCACTCTCCAATGTCACACTCATCCGCGACAACGCGCAAAAATATGTCAAAGACTCCATGCTCTACCCGCTGCTTCTGAAAGCAGGATCTGCCATCATCAAGATTGACCCTGCGACACTTGGCCTTGGTCTACCGCACAGTACATTGGAGACTCCCAAAAGCGACACCAACCAGAGCAGCGATACCAAAGAGGGACAGCCATGATCACTTACGAAGCGCTGCTTGATCAGTTCAAACAGCTGCTCAAGCAAAACGGGCTGAAGTTCACCAAACAGCGTGAGCTTATCTTGAAGTTCCTCTATGAGAACGAAGGGCACTTCACACCCGAAGATATCTACATGCTGATGAAGAAGAACCATCCCGACGTAACCATCGGCATTGCGACGGTCTACCGTACCCTTACCCTGCTTGAGAAAGAGGGGATCGCCAGCTCCATCTCCTTTGGTGTACAGGGGAAGAAGTACGAGCTTGGCGAAAAAGAGCACCACGACCACCTCATCTGTACCAGATGTGGCACGATCATCGAGTTTTTCGACGACATCATCGAAGAGCGCCAGGAAGCTATCGCCAAACAGTACAACTTCAAGATGCAGGACCACACGATGAAGATCGTCGGTCTGTGCGAGGCGTGCCAGAAAGAAGAGATGTAAAGTGTCACCCTGAACTTTGTTCAGGATCCCCTCCCCACAAAGACGGATCTTGAGCCAAATCCAGTATGACAACACCCAATTTTAGGAGAAACCTTGATATTTGACAACCAGTATATTCAAGAGCGTATCAGCAAGGCAGAGCGCCTGCGACAAGAGGGGATCAACCCCTACCCGGCAAACGTGACCAAAGGAATGCCCTCTTCGGAGTTTTTCAAACACTTTTCCTATGTAAAGGAACTCGATGCCGATGAGAAAAAAGATGAAAGCAAAACTGTCACCCTTACCGGACGCATCAAGTTCATCCGTATTATGGGAAAGGCGGCCTTCGCCAAGATAGAGGACAGCGACGGCCTGGTACAGATCTACTACAACCGTGACGACCTGCCTGAAGGCTACTACAACAATGTCGCCAAAAAACTCTTCGAGGTGGGCGACATCATCGAGGCTACAGGATTTCCTTTTGTCACACAGACAGGGGAACTGACACTCCACTGTAAAGACCTCAAGATCGTCTCCAAGGCGATCATGCCGCTGCCCGAGAAGTTCCACGGACTGACCGACCAGGAGATCCGCTACCGCCAGCGCTATCTGGATATGATCATGAACCCGGAGGTCAAAGAGACCTTCATCATGCGCTCCAAGATCGTTTCGCTCATCCGCCGCTTCTTCGAAGACCACGGTTTCCTCGAAGTGGAAACACCGATGATGCACCCTATTCCAGGCGGTGCAAACGCAAAACCGTTTGTTACGCACCATAACGCGCTTGGTGTCGACCGCTATCTGCGTATCGCTCCGGAGCTCTACCTCAAGCGTCTGACCGTAGGCGGTATGGAGGCGGTTTTCGAGATCAACCGTAACTTCCGTAACGAAGGAATGGACCAGACCCACAACCCCGAATTCACCTCCATCGAATTCTACTGGGCCTACCACAACTACCATGACCTGATGAAGCTGACCGAAGATCTCTTCGACTATATCTTCGCAGAATTGCAGCTTCCCAAAACACTTACCTACGGCGATATGGAGATCGATTTCACCACACCGTTCGCCAAGGTCTCCTTTGTAGAGGCGCTCACCACCATCGGCGGTGTGCCTGCAGAGGTGGCCACTGACCGCGAAAAAGGGATTGCCTACCTCAAGGAGCACGGTATCGAAGTCAACGACAACCTTACCCTGGGCTATGTACAGGCGGAGCTCTTCGATGAGTTCGTCGAAGCCAAGCTGATCAATCCGACTTTCATCACCGACTACCCCATCGACATTTCACCGCTCTCAAGAAGAAGCGACGAGAACCCGGAGATCGCCGAGCGCTTCGAGCTCTTCATGGCCGGCAAGGAGATTGCCAACGGCTTCAACGAGCTCAACGATCCGCTTGACCAGTACGAGCGTTTCAGGGCGCAGGCAGAGGCAAAAGAGGCTACAGGGGACGAAGAGGCGATGCACATGGACCTTGATTTCGTACGCGCACTCGGCCACGGCATGACACCCACCGCCGGAGAAGGGATCGGTATCGACCGTCTGGTGATGATGCTGACAAACAACCACTCCATCCGTGACGTCATTCTCTTCCCTGCCATGAAGCCTGAAGCGGCACTTGAAGAGAAGCCCAAGAATGCGTGCAAGAAGTGCGGCAACACCAATGAAGAGGAGCTCAAACCCGCCAAAAAGGGAAAGGGCTACTTCTGTATCGATGCAGCGGCGTGTAAAAAACGCGAACAAGAGAATAAAAAGTAAAAATTGGATATAAATCCAACAATAAACCCAACAAAGGACACCTGATGAGTTATGCAATAAAGAGTTTCGATCCGGAGATTTTCGAAGCGATCGAAAACGAGCTTGAGAGACAGACGACACACCTTGAGATGATCGCATCCGAGAACTTCACCATCCCGGCGGTCATGGAGGCTATGGGTTCGGTCTTTACAAACAAATACGCCGAAGGGTACCCCGGCAAACGCTACTACGGCGGGTGTGAGTATGCCGACAAGGTCGAGCAGCTCGCTATCGACAGAGCGTGTGAACTCTTTGAGTGCAAATTCGCCAACGTGCAGCCGCATTCGGGCTCACAGGCGAACGGTGCGGTCTACGCGGCTCTGCTCAAGCCATACGACAAGATCCTGGGTATGGACCTTAGCCACGGTGGGCACCTGACGCATGGCAGCAAGCCAAGCTTCTCGGGCAAGAACTACCAGAGCTTCACCTACGGTGTCGAGCTTGACGGACGTATCAACTACGACCGTGTCATGGATATCGCCAAGATCGTCCAGCCAAAGATCATCGTCTGCGGTGCCTCCGCCTACGCAAGAGAGATCGACTTCAAGAAGTTCCGTGAGATCGCTGATGCTGTCGGTGCGATTTTGTTTGCGGACATCGCCCATATCGCAGGCCTTGTCTGTGCCGGTGAGCATCCTAGCCCCTTCCCGTATGCCGATGTCGTCACCACCACGACGCACAAGACGCTTGCAGGACCAAGAGGCGGGATGATCATGACAAACGACGAGGATATCGCCAAGAAGATCAACTCCGCGATCTTCCCGGGGCTTCAGGGCGGACCGCTGGTACACGTGGTTGCGGCCAAAGCGGTCGGATTCAAACACAACCTCAGCCCCGAGTGGAAAACCTATGCACAGCAGGTAAAGAAGAACGCTTCGGTGCTGGCTGACGTACTGATGAAGCGCGGTTACGATGTCGTCTCCGGCGGTACGGACAACCACCTTGTACTTGTCAGCTTCCTTAACAAAGACTTTTCAGGAAAAGATGCCGACGCAGCACTGGGTGCAGCGGGTATTACCGTCAACAAAAACACCGTGCCGGGCGAGACACGCAGTCCGTTCGTCACTTCGGGTATCCGTATCGGATCGCCTGCACTGACAAGCCGCGGTATGAAAGAGGCGGAGTTCGAGATCATCGCCAACAAAATTGCCGACGTACTCGACAACATCGAAGACAGCACCCTGCATGCGAAGATCAAAGATGAGATGAAAGAGCTTGCCTCCAACTTCGTCATCTACGACAAACCTATCTACTAACAGGGGCCCTCATATCAAAGTCTTCGACCTTGAGTTTGCAAGCGACCACTACTACATCAAACGTCCGCGCGTTGTCGAACAGATACAGTTCGACAACCGCACCTTCTACGCCAAGTTCGAACGCATCGACGAACCCCTTACCCCGCTTCTTTTCAGCCAACACCTGAACAAACAGTATACCATTGCCGTTCCCTTGGTTAAAGATGGCAAAACGCAATACCTTGTACTTGAGTACAAAGGCGATGAGGCACTGCAGTTCGCTCATCTTGCAAGACACCTCTTTCATACAATGCAGCTTGAAGCGTTTCACATCTACCGCGGTAGGGAACCCCAAAAGGTACAGATATTCATCCCCGTCTCCGCTATGTCTGTCGAAGGGGCAGAGAAGATACTGAACACTATTTCGGACAAGCTCGCTTCACGTCTTCCAAAACGCTGGAAAACGCTGCCCTCTACAAAGCTTCCAGAAGCCTACAACATCGTCACGCTGCCCTATGCACAGATAGAGTAGGCTGCCTATGTTCGAAAAACTCCTGCGCTTTTTTGTCGAAAACAGCCGGCTGAACTACTTCTTGTTCGTTTTCGTCTTTCTTGTGGGCGCACTGCTTTACACCAAAACCCCAAAAGAGATCTTCCCCGCTTTCGATCTTGACATGATCTCGGTAAACGGACACTATGCAGGCACCTCCATCGAGATGCTCGACAAGATGGCCGTACAGAAGATAGAAGAGCAGATCATGAACATCGACGGCATAGAGAAGATGGCCACCATCATCTCTACCGGAAAGTTCAACATCATTCTGGAGCTTGAGAAGGGTATCAACAAGTACAACACTGCAGACCGTGTCAAGGATGCCGTCACCCTCGCACGCCAGTACCTGCCTGCCGATATGGACGAACCGACCGTCAATGTACTCGATATTCGGCGCAAACTGATGCGCATTGCCGTCTCCTCCAAAACGGCGACGCACACAGAGCTGATGGCTGCAGCCGACGCGCACAAAGAGAAGATCATGGCACTGCCTCACATCGCCGAAGTGAGCATCTTCGGAGAGTCCGACCGCTACTACGACATCAGGCTCAACAACCGACGCATCCGGGCGCTGGGGCTCGATGAGGCGAGTGTCATCGCCGCACTCTCACAGATCAGCTACATCTACCCGCTGGGGGAGATAGAGGACAGGAAGAACGGTTTCTTCTACCTCTCCACCCGCAACGGCCCAAAAGAGGCCGAAGCGATGCTGAACACACGCATCGAGGCTGACGGAAAGACCCTCTACATCAAAGATGTCGCCACCGTCTCAAAACACTACGAAGAGACCCAGACTCTCTACTCCATCGATACGCAGAATGCACTCGACCTGAACATCAAACAGAGTCCAAAGGGCAATGCCCTCACCCTCTCCGATGCGATCTACCACATCGTCGAAGCACACAACGCCTCCAACCCTAAAATCGTCTACACCATCCACAACGACCGCTCCGTTGCCATCAGGGACCGCCTGAACATCATTGTCTCCAACATCCTGCTTGGACTGCTGCTCATTACACTGCTGATGGCGTGGCTTATCAACAGACGCATGGCGTTCATCATCTTCCTTGGTATCCCTACCTCTTTTGTCATGGGTGCGGCATACCTCTACTTCGCCGGTTACAGTATCAATATGATTTCGCTGGTAGGCGTGCTCATCGCCCTTGGGATCATCGTCGATGACGCCATTGTCGTAAGCGAGAATATCCAGCAGCACATCGAAGAGGGCCTGCCGCCCAAAGAGGCGGCTGTCCTTGGCGCAAAAGAGATGTTCAAACCCGTCACTATCGCTTCTTTGACCACCCTCTTCGCCTTCATCCCCGCACTGATGCTGCACGGTACGATGGGAGAGGTGATCAAGCTCATTCCCATTGCCGTTTCGGTACTGGTGCTTGCCTCGCTCATAGAGTCGTTCATCTTCCTGCCCATTCACGCAGCGCATATGCTCAACGCCAAAGAGAAGACCACCTCCTGGGAGCGCGCCAACCGTATCTACAGCCGCATCATCCACTACTTCATGAAGCGGCGCAGACGCTTTCTACTCCTCTTTGTCATTGTCGTACCGCTGATGACGCTTGCGGGGATGAAACTGAGCAAATTCCAGATGTTTCCCAAGTTCGATGCGACCACCCTCAACATTACGCTCAAAGCCAATGTCAACACCACCAACGAAGAGACGCTGCACTACCTCAAGACGATAGAGAAGGACCTCTACAACAATAGAGAACGCTTCTATATCTCCCATGTCGGCTCCGTTGCAGGGTGGCGACAGGACAGTGCGGGCAATTCGGAAACCTATCCTTATGTCGGCCAGATCGTTATCGAACTGCAGAAGCTGAAACCGCAAAACTTCGTAGACCGCTTCATTACCCCCTACCTCAGCTTCTACTACGATGAAAAAGGGCGTACAAGAGAGGAGAAGTCGCGCATCATCGCAGCAAAACTCAGAAAGTTCATCGAAGAGAAAGGGTATAAAAAGCGCTTCGGGCTTACCGACCTTGCCGTGGTCGAAAAGAAGGTCGGACCCATCAAATCCGACCTCAAAATCGGCCTTATCAGCAACGACAGCAAGGCAGTGATGCAGATTGCCCAAGCGCTGCAGCAACAGTTGAAAGCTATCAAAGGTGTCGTCTCCGTCAACAACAGCATGCACTACGGGCGTGACGAGATCAAACTGAAGGTCAACGCCTACGGCCAGTCGCTGGGGCTGAACGAAAAGCGTATCGGCATACTCCTTTCAGACAGTTTCCTTAAGCGCCGTATCGCAGTGGCGTTCGACAGAAACGACCTTCTCGAGATCAAAGTGCGAAGCCTTGCACAGGATTCCCTCGATGCACTGAAAAACTTCCCCATCAAACTCTCTGACGGTACTTTCGTCGCACTCAAGGAGGTGGCAACTTTCAACTTCGAACGCTCTTTCGAGAAGATCATCAAGGACAGAGGGGTAAAGAACTTCTACATCTACGCCAATGTCGACAGCAAAACGGTCACCGCCACCGAAGTGCTGGAGAGGCTGCAGAAAACCCTCGATGAAGCAAAAGCGATGGGTATCAAGATCGCCCTAAAAGGGGAGGCAGAGAAGAAAAAGGAGCTTAAGTCCGATATGCTGATGGCAAGCAGTATCGCACTGCTGCTGATCATGCTCTCACTGCTTTACCTCTTCAACTCGTTCAGGGAGACCTTCATGATGATGTCGGTCATCCCCTTTGCCGTATTCGGGGTATTGCTGGGACACTTCCTGCTTGGCGTCAACCTCTCGATGCCCTCCATCATAGGGATGCTGGGGCTCTCCGGCGTGGTGGTAAACGACGGTATCATCATGATCATGAATCTCAAGAAAGCGCGAAACATAGAAGAGATATTTTACTACTCTGCCAAGCGTTTCCGCCCCATTATGCTCACCTCCATCACCACCCTCATCGGACTTTCAACGCTCATCTTTTTCCCGACAGGGCAGGCGGCCATCTTCCAGCCCATGGCTATTGCCCTCGGGTTCGGACTGGCGTGGGGGACAGTGCTCAATCTGCTCTATCTGCCTGTGCTCTACACGATTCTGAATGAAAAAAGACTTACCGTACAACAGTAAAAACTTTTTTCTATTTTGGCTTGATAGCCAGGGCCTCGCACTTAAAAGTGCAGTCACTGTTTAGTTTGGCACCCTTTGGTCAAAAAGTGGCAACCTCTTTTTTCGCCCCTTCAAGATCGGCCAGGAACTCTGAACTTCTATATAGCCTCGCAACAGCAGAAGCGCACCCTTCCATATCCAAACACCAATGCAGATTGCAGACCACTCTATAAACTCTTATCATTTTTACAAAACAATACTTATTGAATAATATTCATTTTTTAAAAAATGTGCTTTGCTCCCAACATACAACCAGAAAGGATTTTACAATGAGACTCAAAAAGGCCATACCTGCACTTCTCTTCACCGCTTCGGCAGCAGCACTACTTTCAGGTTGCGCCGGTGGCAGCTACGATACATACGACAACAGAACATATCAGGAGAAAAAACTTGACAATGCGGCACAGGCAGCAGAACATGATGCGGCAAGTTTGCTCTCGGCTCAGGATATCAAAAACATCAACAATCTGAAAAAGTAGACAGCATGGAAGCATTCAACCGTTATTTTCTGGACACCATCAAATACCGCTATGCCAAGTTCGACGGCAGGGCATCACGAAGCGAATTCTGGTACTTTACCCTCTTCTACGCTCTCATCAGCATTGCACTTGCACTTGTCGACATCTTTGTACTCAACCCAATGCTTGGCACAACACCAGAACGGACAGCACAAGGCGGATTGCTTGAAATTATCTTTGCACTGGCGATGCTGGTGCCTTCCGTTGCCATAGCAGTAAGAAGACTGCACGACATGGCTTGTAGTACCTGATCGTCTTCATGCCGATAATCGGACCGCTTGTTTTGCTCTACTTTTTCGTGCTCGACTCGCAGCCGGGCAGCAACGAGTACGGTCCAAACCCAAAAGGTATGTAGCTACCTTTTCTACTTGCTGCTGTTGACCTCTGCAGGCTTCACACGGTCACAGAAGCGCTTGGCACGCTCCTGATAGGAGTAGAGCGTCGTTCTGGCAAGATCATCATCACGCATATTCTTTTTATACGCTTCTGCCTTTTGGGTAAAAAGTTTGCACAGACGCTCGTTCTCAAGACGCTGAGCACGCTCCTGCTCTCCGTTTTCGTTAAAAAAACCCGCGCTGGCAATCGTAGCCAGCAGTAAAACCAATACAAAATATTTCATCGTTTCTCCTAAAATAAGGACTTGCCTTATTTTTTGAGAATATTATACTGTAAATAAGTTAACGTAATATTTATTGCTTCTTAAACGTAGCATCTTCTCCCATCACACGGTAAAAGTAGCCGTATCCGAAATCTTTGTCAACAACGATTTTGGCTTTTGCCACCACCTCGTCACCCGCCTTGACATCAGCCTTTTTTGCCGTAAATACGATGTCATCGGTCAGTTTCTGCTCACTGCCCGTACCGTCACCCAGGTGCACCCAGTCACGCTTCATGATCTGCCTGGAGACCTTGTAGACCTTCGCCTTGATCTGCACCTCTTTGCCTGCAAGCTGCCTGCGCCAGCGGTGCATCTCTTCTACGGTGTAGAAAGGTTTTTCCTTGAAACCCTTCGTCTGCATCGTCTCTTCTACCGCTTCTATATCTTTGGCTATGGCTGCCTTCATGCTTGAGGGAGCCTGCCGCTTTGCAGGCAGATAGACATCATTGGCGAAGACCACCTCGTCAAACTCTCTTCCCAGACTCTTGCTCTTGAAGTGCCGTATCAC
>JALWLU010000085.1 GCA_026996325.1 Sulfurovum sp. | reverse complement strand
GGCACACCGTTGTTGCAGATGAGGTCGTTGACACACATCGCCACAAGGTCGATGCCCACCGTATCGAGCTTGCCGCTCTCGATGGCTATTTTCAGCTTCGTGCCCACACCGTCGGTTGCAGAAAGAATGACCGGCTCTTTGTAGCCTGAAGGCAGTGCGTACGCACCGGCAAAGGAGCCGATACCGCCGATGACATTTGCATCGAAGGTCGATTTGACATCGGCCTTGATCGCCTCTACGAACTCGTTCCCCGCATCGATATCGACACCGGCATCTTTGTATGAAATATTTGACATTTACGCTTCCTTCTTCTCTTCGCACTCACACGGCGGGAATATCTTCTTGAGGATCATCAGTCCCGGGCAGAATCCGGTCAGACCGGCGATGAAGAGCATTGCCATCATCAAAAAGGTTACGATGAACGCGGCAGCGAACATCTTCGAGCCTGCCAGTCCCATAATCAACCCCAATATGATCGCCTGTACGATCCGCTGCATTCTTTCGGCACACAACATCAACAATCCTTCTGTATTAATTGGAGAGTATTATAGCCAAAATTAGCTGTTTAACTTGCGCCCCAGCTTCGCTTCAACAGAGCTCACTTTCTTTTCAAGCCTGCCCACAGGCCCCTCTCTCCAGTCGATCTTGATGGAGCTGTAGACCCGGCCGCAGTCTTTTTGCAGCTCTTCATAGGCGGCGTTGATGACATCGAGCGCCTCCTTGACCGTTGCCGCTTCAATAATGGTCCCCATCGGCGTCAGTTGGTATGCCAACCCGCTTCGGTCTACAATATCAAGCACCCTCGCGACAAACGCACTCTTGCTCTGTGTCTTCTCTGTCGGAAACATCGAAAATTCTACTAATGCGGACATATAGGCTCCTTTTTTAATCAGGATAATAACAAAGAAATCCCTATAAGAAGGTTGAGAGTGTGTTATAATCCTCTTTTAAATGACCAAAAGGAAGCAGGTGAAGAAGAGAAGACTATGCTATAGCACACTGTTCACATTGGTACTTTTTAGCGGCTGTCATGAGGCAGACAGGGTACTCTACCCCGTCACCCAGATTACGGAAGAGCTCAATACCACCGCAGCAAACTTCTCTACTCCTCTTGACGGGCTTCCCTTTGCCGACATTCGCTTCAAGCAGCGCGGTTTGGTGCTGGAAAAGAAGTTCTGATGCAAAACAGAACAAGTGAAATAATCATTGTCGGCGGCGGCGCAGCAGGGCTTGCGGCAGCCGTACTTTGCGCAAGAAACGGTCTTGATGTCACACTGCTTGAGCAAAACGACCGTTTGGGGAAGAAGATTCTGGTATCGGGCAACGGCAAGTGCAACATCGGCAACAGAACCATCTCTCCTAAACGCTTCCACTCCCAAAACCCCGCTTTTGTAAAGAAGGTGCTTGATGGGTACGATGCCAAAGTCATAGAGACATTCTTCCACTCCATAGGGCTCGAACTTGTAGAGGGAAAAGAGGGCAAACTCTTTCCGATGTCGATGCAGGCTGCCAGTGTCGTCGAACTACTTGAATATGCGGCACAGGAGGCGGGTGTAAAGATTGTCTGCAGCTGCGCTGTCAACCGTATTGACAGGGTTGACAACCATTTTACACTGGAGACTTCGCAGGGAGATTACAAAACCAAAACCCTGCTGCTTGCCTCTGGCTCGGTGGCAGCCCCGAAACTTGGCGGCTCAAGCAGCGGCTACGCCTTTGCCACCCGTATGGGGCACACCCTTGTACCCAGACACCCCTCACTCGTACAGCTTGTCAGTGAAGAGCGCTGGGTAAAGCAGTGTGCGGGGGTGAAACTGCCCGGTGTAGCCACACTCTTTGCCAACGGCGTGCAGATAACACAAAAAGAGGGAGATCTGCTCTTTACACCCTACGGTATCAGCGGTCTGGCCATACTCGACCTCAGCCGTGAAGTGAGCCTCCATCTGGCGCAGTTTGACTACTGTGAACTCTCGCTCGATCTGATGCCCCGCTTCAGTAAAGAGCAGCTGACCAATCTGCTGGTTGGCAGGGTAAATGCAAAAAGCCAAAAACCACTTTCACTCTGGCTGCAGGGCATACTGCACAAAAAGCTTGTAGCGCGTATTCTTGAAGTCTCGAAAGTCAAGGCAAAAACGGAAAGTGAGCTGAATAGAAAAGAGATAGGCAAGCTTGTCTATGCGCTGAAGCATCTGAAACTGAGCATAGCAGATACCAAAGGCTTCGAGCATGCCGAAGTGGCGACCGGCGGGGTCGATACTACAGAAGTGGACCCCGAAACGATGATGTCTAAAGTAGTGGAAAACCTCTATTTCGCCGGAGAGATCCTCGATGTGGACGGCAACAGAGGCGGGTTCAACTTCCACTTCGCATGGATAAGCGCCATGCGTGCCGCGAAGGCTACATCAGCCCCCGCATCATCAGATACCAGTACATCGGTTTGAGCATATAGAGGTCAAACGCCCACCAGAACCATCTCGGTGTGGCAGGGTCGAGGAACGGAATGGTCGGCGCCAGTCCGTCATAGTTGAACTCCGCCATGATGATGTGGCCGTAATCGACCTTGAGCGGACAGACGGTATAGCCGTCAAACTTCGCAGTAGGCTTTTTGCCCTCGATGACCGCAACAAGGTTCTCCGTCACGACCGGGCCATGGTGTCTTGCAGAGCCACCTGTTTTTCCTTTGGGGATCCCCATCACATCACCCATACCGAAGACATTGGGGTAGCGTCTGTGCTGAAGTGTGTGCATATCGACTTCAAGCCACCCCTTTGCCGAACCCTTCTGCCAGCCAAGCTTGGAGTCTACCACCGCTTTTGGCGGAGACATCGGCGGTACCACGTGGATGAAGTCATACTTCATTTCCACCTGGCGCTTCTTCGTGATCATCTCGTACTCATCCAGATCTGCGTCATATTCGCCTTTGATCTGGTAGGTCTCCTCAAATGTCGCCACCTTGTTCTTCACATCCATCGCGATGAGGTTGTGTTTGAACTTGTTGGTGATGGTGTCGTACTTCTTCTGTGTTGCTTCAAGCGACTTTGCGATGGAAGGAATACCAAAGAGCTTCCCTCCGTTGGTAGCAAAGATGTAGTTTGCCCCCAGGCCCTCTTTTTTAAGGTGGTCGGCACTGAGGTAGAGTATCTTCTGCGGTGCTCCGCCGCATTTGATGGGGGTTGCAGGCTGCGTGTAGATGACCGTGGGCTTCTTGCCCGAAGCAGCAGCAGTCTTGAGCTCGTTGAACCACTTCCAGGTCACCTCTCCCCCTTTGGTCGTTCCCTTCTCAAGATTGCTCAGATAGACACTGGAGATGCCGTTGGTGCCGATGTCCGCTTCTGTCAGTCCTTCGATCCAGTCGTAGTGGTAGACAATACCCGTTGCAACAACCATATAGTCGTAGCCCACCTCTTTGCCCGCACGTGTAATTACCTTGTTGTTGTCCGGATCGAACGTGGCAACTTCATCTTTGATCCAGGTGACATCTTCGGAGATGAACTCCCTGTTGGGACGGATGACATCATCGTGTGTGTAGAGACCTGCCGCCATAAAGACCTGTCCAGGCTGGTAGATGTGTATCTCGTTCGGTGCGATGATCGTAATGTCGGCATTGGGAAGCGCACGCTTCAGACGTGCCAGTGCCATAATGCCTCCCGCACCGCCGCCCACGATGAGCAGCTTTACTTTTTTCTCGCTGCTTGGTCCAGCCTCGGCAGGTGTGGGTGCACCCATCATCATGGCTGCACCGCCGGTAAGTCCCATCACTTTTAGGGCATCCCTTCTGCTCATTCCGCCTTCACGCTCCAGCGCTTCGAAAGCAACCCTACTGCTTTTTGTAAATTTAGAGTTAAAGTAAAGAAACGGGTTGCTAAAAACCTAAGCAAAGCCCGGTACTATGAGAGTTAAAAAGGGATTATTTACAGATGGGTTGTAAAAAAGATGTCCAAATTGTAATTCTACACACATAAAAAAGAATGGAAAACGTGCAGGTATCCAACGCTATTTTTGTCTAAATTGTTCACTGAGTTTTTCATCAGGCAGAAGA
>JALWLU010000084.1:1270-4127 GCA_026996325.1 Sulfurovum sp. | reverse complement strand
TCGGGCGCATCGTTTCACTTTCAACAAAAACCCACTCCGTTACCCCCTCACAGACAATGGCCCCATCCCCGATGCGGCTGATCTCATAACGGCGTATGGAAGCTATCTTTCCAATGCTCTCTATCCACGTCTTCATCTGCAGCGTATCATTCTCGAACGCCGGCTTTTTATACTCGATATGGTGCGATTTGGCTACCCATATGCCCCCATGCGCCAGACACGCCTCGTGGCCCGCACCCACCGACTCGGAGTGCTTCGTTGCCGCCTCTATCATCCAAGCAAGATAGGTGACGTTGTGGACGTGCCCGTTGAAGTCGATCGCTTCTTTGTCTACAGTAAACCGGTACGTGTATGGGTTCATCCAACCCTCCTTGTTTTGTTTTTCCCGTAGGCGATACTAAAGAGGCCAAAGATACTTCGAAACATTACAAGCAGTGAAAGAATCTTCAGCACCATAGCAATCGCTCCGCTGTAGGTAAGCAGCCCCAGTGCGCTCAGCATATAGTGAAAGTCGTGCAACCCATCTACACCCAGAAACGATTTTGAAGCGGGTACATAGGCGCCTTCTGGGGCTGTGGAGATATACCAGGCTGTGTAGTCCATCGAGATGGCCAGTACGAAGAGTCCCAGCCACCAGCCGACCATATTGTGCTTTCTTTTGTAGTACCAGGCAATGCCAAACGGAAAGAGCCACTGAAAGAGTGTGCCGTTTAAGATCATGATAAATGTCGGACACGGCAGCAGGTAGCAGACACCGTGCCCCGCTTCGTGGACAATGCCGATGGTCTGGTTGATGATGAAGTGGTAGAGGGTGAAGATGTACTCAAGGCTGCCGCTGACGATATGCGTACCCTGTTCATAGGGACGGTACTTCAGGAAGAGAAGAAAAAAGAGAAACACGCCCCAGAAGAGTACCTTCTTGGTACTACTTGTGGGGTATGGTGTATGCGAAGAGGACTTCTTGGGGAAAAGGTGCGCGAAGCTGCGGTCCTTTCCCATTATGAATGCTTTTAGAGATCGCGCGGATCGACGATCTTGCCTGCAATCGCGCTGGCTGCCGCAACAGCCGAGTTGGCAAGGTAGATTTCGGACGTGCGCGCACCCATACGGCCGACGAAGTTACGGTTGGTCGTCGCCACACAGCGCTCACCGTCACCGAGGATACCCATATATCCGCCAAGGCAGGCGCCACAGGTCGGGTTGCTCACCACCGCGCCCGCTTCGATAAGGGTATCGATGAGCCCCTCGTGCTGCGCCTGCATCAGAATCTTCTGTGTTGCGGGAGTGACGATCATACGGGTGTGTCTTGCCACACGTTTGCCCTTGACAATCTCTGCCGCGATACGCAGGTCCTCAAGCCGCCCGTTGGTACAGCTTCCGATCATCACCTGATCTATTTTCAGGTCGTCTGCTACCGCCTGTTCTACAGGCTTGCCGTTGCTTGGCAGGAACGGATAGGCGATCACCGGTGAGAGGTTCGCCATATCGATAGTGATCTCCTGGCAGTAGGTCACATCCTCATCGGAGTAATGAAGCTTCGGCTCGCTTCGCAGCCCGCCGTTTGCTTCGGCACGCTCGTCAAGGTACTTCTGTGAGATCTCATCGATAGCGAAGATACCGCTTTTTGCTCCCGCTTCGATAGCCATATTACACATGGAGAAGCGGTCACTCATACCAAGGTACTTTACACCCTCTCCGGTAAATTCGATGGCCTTGTAGAGTGCGCCATCCACACCGAGGATACGGATCAGCTCAAGGATGATATCTTTGCCGTAGATGTGCTTGCCGGGCTTTCCGACAAGATTGACCTTGATCGATTCGGGTACCTTGAACCAGTTTCCGCCGGTGATGATGGAGAAGGAGATATCGGTACTTCCCATTCCTGTAGAGAAGGCACCCAGCGCACCGTGCGTACAGGTGTGGCTGTCGGCGCCGATGATCACGTCACCGGGGATGACCAGCCCCTTCTCAGGCAGCAGCGCATGCTCGATACCCATATCTTTCTCATCGAAAAAGTACTTGAGGTTGTGCTTGTAGGCGAACTCACGGCTGATCTTCGCCTGGTTTGCCGAAGCGATATCTTTTGCCGGAATGTAGTGGTCCATTACGATGGCAAAACCGTCCGGATTGGCAAGCTCTTTAGCACCGCTCTCTTCGAACGCCTTGATGGAGATTGGCGTGGTGATGTCGTTACCGATGGTCATATCGATCGGTACTCTGACGATCTCACCTGCGTAAACGTCGCGTCCGGCGTGTTCGGAGAAGATCTTTTCGGTAATAGTCTGTCCCATGGGAAATCCTTGAAATTGTTTTCATTAATTTCGCGAATTATAGCGAAATAAAGTTATGGTAGAATTGCACTCAATATTTGGTGCGCGGGTGCGCACCCTGCGGGGAAACCATGAAACTCACCGAACTCCAAGCCATCGCCAAACGCCTGAGTGACTTCACTTTTATCTCTCGTGCAAGACGTGTCGAGGACAACACCATCGAGATCGTCTTTGACAAAAAGCAGAGCTACTTTTTCAATATGACCCGCGGGCACAGCTTCGTCTACAAGGCGCCAAGCCAGCGGCCGCTTCAGGGCTACAACGCCCCATTCGACACCCTGCTGCACTCACTGCTCTCTGCCGGCAGGCTGCTTGGTGTCGAAGTGCCAGGAGAGGACCGCATCCTGCGCTTCAAGGTCGCACCCAAGAGTGCCTACAAAGACCAGATCGTCTATCTGCAACTTGAGTTTACCGGCAAGAACACCAACGCCATTCTGCTTGACGAGAACGAAACGGTCATCGAAGCGCTGCGGCACATCGACAGCGAAAGCTCCTTTCGTGTGGTGCGTCCGGGGGTGACACTGCTT
>JALWLU010000084.1:0-1260 GCA_026996325.1 Sulfurovum sp. | reverse complement strand
AAAACCGAAGAGAAGAGTCAGCCAATACCCTTTACCGAATCTGTCGATGCGATGCTTGAAGCGCGCTACCGTACGGTACAGCAAAAGCGGCTTGAGACAATGAAACAGCAAAAGCGTGCCGCGATCGAAAAGAAGATCAGGAAGCTGGATGTGGAGCTTAAAAAACTGCCCGATGAGGCGCAGCTTCAGGTACGTGCCCAGACCTACCGAGAGTACGGCAACCTCATCCTTGCCAACCTCTACCAGATAAAACCCTACGACACCCGGCTTGACACCTGGGATTTCGACGGCAAGGAAGTGAGTATTCCGCTGCCGAAAGATATCAAAGTAAACCGTCTGAGCGACCACTACTTCAACCTCGCCAAGCGCGCGCAGAACAAGGCGAAGAATATCCATATCGAAAGAGAGAACCTGCAGAGTAAAAAGAGCTTTTACGAAAACATTCTCTACGCCATTGAACAGGCAAAAGCCCCCTATGAGCTTGAGCTTCTTGTCCCCAAACGCGGCAAGTCGCAGCGCAAAAAGGAGCGTGTAAAAGAGGGGGAACTCTTCTGGATAGAGGACTACAAGGTGCTTGTGGGCCGCAACGCCAAGGAGAACCAGGCACTCCTCAAGGAAGCCAAAAGCAACGACATATGGATGCACACGCGCGACATTCCGGGCTCTCACGTCATCATCCGCACCGACAAGCAGAACCTTCCCGCCTCTGTCCTTCAGGCTGCCGCCAAACTCTGCGTGGACTTCTCCACCGACCAGCCAGGCAACTACCTTGTCGACTACACCAAACGCAAGTTCGTCAAGATCCAGGAGGGTTCCAACGTAGAGTACGACAAGTACCAGACCATTCCCGTACTCAAAGAGGGTGTGGAGATACGGATATAGTCAGCCTATCTAATATTGTCTAAAGCTATAACTATTATAATGCGCTATTAACCTAATTAAGAGGCGTTTTTAATGAAAAAAAGTATGGTTTTTTTGTGTGCAGCATTGGGTCTGCATGCAGTTGAATTTCAACCTGTGCACTCCAGTGTACAAACCTATATTGAGAGCCGAAATTTCAGCCACTCAAAACAGAAAACAGAGGGCAACCTCTACGGTATTGGTGCTGATGTACACTTCGGCAATTCTGAAGTACGCTTTGCCTACGAATACGGCAAAACCGATACCAAACAACCGCCACTCAAAAAAGATCTGAAGGTTCAAAAGCTATTCTTGCTTTACAACCATACACTCAACGAACATTTTGATGTCAACCTCAAC
>JALWLU010000083.1 GCA_026996325.1 Sulfurovum sp. | reverse complement strand
CCTGTTCTCTTTGAACCCCAGAGGAACGGTCTGTCATATGCGTACTCACCGGAGAGTGAATACTGACCATATCTGTCAGTTTCCGCTTTGAACGGACGAATCAGCTGTGAGTGACACGCGATACAGTTGTCTTTTTTATATACCTCTTTCCCTGCAAGCTCAAGTACAGTGTAAGGACGGAGTCCCTGAACCGGTCTTGAAGCCTCAGCGAAGTTTGGCAGGATCTCGATGAGTCCTGCGAATGCGATAACCACAAATACACCTACCGCAAAGAAAAACGGATTCTTTTCCAACCAATGAAACATAACCTACCTCCCTTATGCCATAGGTGATCTGAACTGTGGTTCTTCAGAGAGTGCTCTGGAAGAAGACATAGTTTTGATCATGTTGTAAGCGAACATAACGAAACCAGTTACATAAAGTACACCGGCAAGCGCTCTAATCGCATAGTATGGGTGCAGTACAGTTACAGTATCGATGAATGAATACATCAGGTTACCATACTCGTCTACCGCTCTCCACATCATACCCTGAGTGATACCCGCAATCCACATAGAGGTGAAGTAGAGTACAACCGCAGTAGTCTGCAGCCAGAACTGAGCTTCAACAAGCTTCTTGGAGTAGATCTCTCTTCTGAATATTCTTGGTGCCATATGGAAAAGGCCTGCCATAATCATAAATGCAACCCAACCAAGAACACCATCATGAACGTGACCTGGAATCCAGTCAGTAAAGTGTGCAATCGCGTTGACTGATTTGATCGCCTGGATCGGTCCTTCAAGTGTTGAGAGCATATAGAATGTAGACGCAAGTACCATGAACTTGATCAGCGGGTTCTCAGTCAGCTGGTTCCACTCACCTTTCATTGTGAGAAGCATGTTGATCGCTGAACCCCAAGACGGAAGAATAAGAACAACAGAGAACACTGAACCCATAGTCTGCATCCAGTCAGGAACGGTTGACCACAGAAGGTGGTGAGAACCTGCCCAGAGGTATACGAACATCAGACCCCAGAAAGAGAGGAGTGAGAGTTTGTAAGAGTAGACCGCCTGGCCGGACTCTTTTGGCAGGAAGTAGTAGATCATACCAACAATTGGCACTGTAAATACGAATGCAACCGCATTGTGTCCCCACCACCACTGTACCAGTGCATCATTTGTACCAGAGTACATAGAAACAGAGTGCAGAACACTACCGACACCACCAGATGTGAAGTATGTTGGAACCGCCATGTTGTTGAAGAGGTAAAGCATTGCAACCCCAAGGAAACAAGCGATGAAATACCACATAGAGATGTAGAGTGCTTTCTCTCTTCTGATTCCGATAAGTGCGAACATTACGATACCCCATGTAACCCAGATCACTACGATCACGAGGTCAATAGGCCACTCATACTGTGCATACTCTTTGTTTTGAGTAATTCCAAGTAGCAGTGTCACAGTTGCGATCAGCGCACCTACAAAGTAAAGCCAGAAGTGGAATTTACCCATGAACATGATAAACTTGGACTCTGCCATCGACACTTTCAGAACTCTCTGTGCCAGATAGTAGAATGTTGCCCAAATTCCACTCAGTGTAAATCCGTAAATGACTACCGTTGTGTGTACCGGTCTCAGTCTTGAGAACGTACCATACTCACCGAGTAGGTAGTTCAGTTCCGGAAATGCCAACTGGGCCGCGATAAGCGTACCAATCAACATACCTAAAAATCCAAACAAAATTGTTGTATAGGTAAACAATTTTGCTACGGAATAATCGTATTCCAATGCTGCGTTTGACTGCATGCATACCCCCTTGTAAAAATTTATGTTGCCTCTTATCACAACATTCAGCGTTAATTATAGGTTAACTTTTCACATATGAAGCTTAAAGAGATGGGGGAAAAAAGGCATTTGTTAAAAATTATTTAACAAAAATTGTCAAATCGTAGCAAAGTTCGATGACATGGGGGTTTGAGAGGAGCTTAATAGGATAAAAAGACTCCTATTTAAACGCGAAAAAGGCGCTTTTTCTACGCCTTCCCCTTGGCCTGCTGGATAGAGTGTATGTACCGGTAGTCTATCTTGATTTCGTGCTCTTTTGGCAGGTGCTTCGCAAGCCTGTCAAGCATCCCTTCGAAGTCCTCAAAGAGGTAGTTCGCCATCGATCCTGGAATGGGATTGATCTCGTTGAGCATCACTTCTCCATCGACTACAAAGAAGTCACAGCGGATAATGCTGCCTCTAAAGAGCGGATCGTAGATCGTTTTGAAGCTTTCGCGTATCTTCTCTCTTGTCTCATCGGAGATATCTGCTGCAAGCACCTGCGCATCTCGTGCAAAGTCCATATACTTCTTTTCAAAGTCAAGGAACTCCTCTTTGTGTGGCTCTTCGACAATGGAGAGCTCCCACGCATCGGTCAGACAGCCTGCCTGGTTATACTCTTTGACACCTTCAAGGAAAGGCTCTACGATGACATCGCTGTCAAACTCGAAGGCGACATCGAGCGCATAGTCAAGCTCGCTCTCGCTCTTGACGATACTCACCCCGATACTGCTGCCAAGGCGTACCGGCTTGATGATGATAGGATACTCCATAGAGATCTTGCGCGCACCGTTTTTCTGCAGATGCTCGTAGGCCACCGTCTTGACGCCAAGGCTCTCTGCCAGATACTTCGTATAGAGCTTGTTGTAGGAGAGTGCAGAAGCCTCCAGACGCGGCGAGATGTAGGGAACCCCGTAAAACTCCATCAAAGAAGCGACCTTACCGTCCTCTCCGTCACGTCCGTGAATGAGATTGAGCAGGACATCGAAGTTCACCTGCTTGCTGCCGAACATCCCCTCGGTAAAGAAGCCGCCCTTTTTAAGGGTAAGCTTCTTTCCTTTTTTGTACTCTCCTGACGAGAAGAGCTTGGAGTTGATCTTCTCCGTATCAACAAGCCAGAATTCACGGTTGGCATCGACAAAGATATATGTGAGCGTACTCTTTTTGAGCACTTTCTTCATCGTAATTGCAGAAACTATGCTGATCTCATGCTCGAAACTCGACCCGCCAAAGAGGATTGCTATGTTCATTCTTCTATCCTTCATTTTTTACTACACATTTCGGAATCGGAGGCTTCAGCCCCGAATAAACGTTATCGAACCCATCAACGTCAGAGCGAGGCTAAAGCCTTTGGTTCCTGTTTTTATTTCTGAACGCTCAACGCCAAACGCTGAACGTTTTTTTTAGAGCATCTTCGCAAATTCACTGAAGATGTAGGCACTCTCATGCGGTCCGGGGCTTGCTTCTGGGTGGTGCTGAACAGACATGATGGGTGACTCTTTGTAGCGCAGCCCCTCGATGGTGTTGTCAAAGAGGTTCACATGCGTCACTTCCGCTACCTCTACGATGTTGTCAGGCACGTTGTAATTGTGGTTCTGTGCCGTAATCTCCACAGTACCTGTCTGCGTGTTCTTCACGGGATGGTTGCCCCCGTGGTGTCCGAACTTCAGCTTGTAGGTAGCGTATCCGTGAGAGATGGAGAGCAGCTGGTGTCCAAGACAGATACCGAACATCGGCACCTTCGCAGCGATGAGCTGCCTTATCTTCTCCTGCTCCTCCTTGAGAATGAGCGGATCGCCGGGACCGTTTGAGAGAAAGACACCGTCGATCTCTTTCGCCTCGAACTTGCCTATGATCTCTTCGGCACGCATGGAGTTGGGTACAACCGTTACCTCCATGCCCGCATGGGTGAGTTCGTTGAGGATGTTACGCTTGATCCCGAAATCTAGTGCGATGATCTTCTTGGTGGTGTCGGGCTTTTCATACTCGAAGGTAAAGGCGTTGTAGCGCGCCTCTGTATGCACGTACGGCTCTTTGGTGCTTACCTGCTCGATGTAGTTGATCTCTTCAATACGCGGTGAGGTCTCAAGTATCTTTTTGAGCTCCTCTTCATCGTGGACTTCGGTGGAAGCGACCATCATCATCGCACCCTCGTTTCGGAGCATCTTTGTAAGAAAACGGGTATCTATCTCTGTAATTCCAAGCACGTTTTCACGCTTGAGCAGCGCATCGAGACTCTCTTCGGAGCGGAAGTTGGAAGGACGCGCCTGGTAGGAGCGTACGATGATCCCCTTGCAGTGGGCACCCTTGCTTTCCATATCCTGCGCGTTACAGCCGACGTTGCCGATTTCGGGCATCGTGAAGGTAACGAACTGTCCCGCGTAGGAGGGATCGGTAACGATCTCCTGGTACCCTGTAAGCGATGTGTTGAAGACGATCTCTCCAACCGCCGTACCCTCCGCACCGAAGCTTTTGGCTTCCAGCATCAAACCGTTCTCAAAATACAAGCTAATTTTATTCATTTTACTCTCCTTGGTGCGTGGTTACGCGCCCTACATTCTCTTTTTGGTGCATGACTACGCACCCTACTCCCTGCTACCTCTTCCCTGCTATCTGTCAAAGCATTCCTCTCTTTGCCAGCTCTTCCTGGTAGAGTCTGTCATAGAGCAGCTCATAGTCCTGGGAACCGGGAATGATTTCACGCTCCATATTCTTTATTTTATCATAAACGATATCATCGATCTCATCGAAAGCATCGGCAAAGGCTTTAAAGGATTTGAAGATGACATTCTTCACCTGGTTGTCGCTGACACTGTACTCTGCAAGGTAATTCTCGTAGAGTTCGTCAAGGATCACGTGTGCCAGATCGTTGTAGCGGTCATCATAGTTCATGATCACCCCGTACTCGGGCGCCATCTTCTTCTTGATCATAAAGAAGAGCTGGCGCTCGTCGGCGTGCTGAAACTCAATCTCATCGTAGTTCTCGTCGAGTATCTTCTTCACCTGCTCATCGAGCGCACGCTCCTTGGCAAGGTTCTCGTCGATGATACGCTTGGCGACCTCTACGACCGCATCCTTTCCTTTTGGAAGCGTTACAAAAGGAGCATTGGCCAAATCGATCCCTATTTTGGTCGCTACATATCCCGTCTGTTGTGGTTTCAATCTCATTGCTTGATACTCCTTATGGTTTGTTATTCTTTTCTTCACATGGGCAGATGCGAAACCTGCCCCTTACATTACCGTACGATGGTATCTTCTCTTTCAGGGCTTGTCGAAATGATACCTATCTTCGTACCGATCATTGCTTCAAGCGCTTCGATGTACGATTTTGCCGTTTCGGGCAGTTCGTCGAAGCTGCGTGCTCCCTCTGTCTTCTCCCAGCCGGGGAAGGTCTTGTAGATCGCCTTGACCTCTTCAAGATCGTAAGGGACATAGTCGATCTCTTTACCCTCGAACTCGTAGGCGACACAGACCTTGATCTCGTCAAACCCGTCAAGCACATCGAGTTTCATCAGTGCCACCTGATCGACACCGTTGACACGTACCGCATGGCGCATCGCCACTGCATCGAACCAGCCGCAGCGTCTTGGACGCCCTGTTGTCGTACCGAACTCGTGGCCGTTTTCTCTCAGTCTGTCACCCTCTGGACCGAAATCCTCACTCGGGAAGGGACCGTTGCCCACTCTGGTACAGTAGGCTTTGGCGATACCGGTGACCTTGCCGATATCCTTGGGGTTGATACCAAGTCCGGAGCAGGCACCCGCACTCACTGTCGTAGAAGAAGTAACGTAGGGGTAGGTGCCGTGGTCGATGTCGAGCATCGTCCCCTGCGCGCCTTCAAGCAGTACCTTTTTGTCGGCATCGAGAATATCCCACATCAGTTGCGTGGTATCGCAGATGAAGGGTGAGAGTACCTCTTTGTAGCTCTGAAGCTCGGCAAGCAGTTCACTCTCTACCGGCGCTTCGACACCCATTGCATCGAAGACCGGCTTGTTGATAGCAAAGAACTCCATGATCTTGCCTGTCAGCTTCTCGGGGTGCAGCAGTTCGCCAAGGCGGTGTCCGACACGTGCCACCTTGTCACCGTATGCAGGCCCGATACCCTTTCCTGTCGTTCCGATAGCCTTGTCACCCTTGAGTCGCTCGCGTGCCTGGTCGATCTGCGCATGGTAAGGCAGCAGGATGTGCGCCTTGTCCGAAAGGAAAAGCCGCCCCTCGAGATTCTCGAACTGTGACATCTCCTTGATGAAATCCTTTGGTGAGAGCACAACACCGTTACCAACGATATTTTTCGCTTCGGGGTTGAGTACACCGGACGGAATCAGGTGCAGTGCATACTTCTTGTCACCGATGACAATGGTGTGACCCGCATTGTGGCCGCCCGCAAAACGGCACACATAGTCGTGTGTCTGCGCCATATGGTCGACAATCTTCCCTTTTCCCTCATCGCCCCACTGGAGCCCTACGATCAAATCTGCTTTACTCATTTTTCTTCCCTGTTCATTTTACTCACAATACACTCGTCGGTATAGAGCGCAAACCCTGCCGCTTCCACACCATCGATGGTATAGATGCCGCCCATTGCCAGCAGACTGTTGCCTTCGAACATACGGAAGGTCAGCGAGTCGTAGTAGCGCATTTTGGCGTAAAAGAGCGGTGAGATGACCATTCTCTCATAGGCGACGGTCAGTGTGGCGACCCTGATCTTCTCAAGCTCCTCCCTGATGTCATCGGGGAACGCGCCAAGATCCTCAAGGTCTTCTACCGCATTGATGCGCACCAGTTGCTCGATCCACGGCAGATCACTTTTGAGTATCTGCTCTACATGCATCGCCTTGAGCAGTTCGAGCGAGACACCGTACTTTTCGTTCAGCAGGTGCGGAATGCGGATGTTGGCTACCTGCAGCACAGGTGTCGCGCCGATCTTGCCAAGCAGCCTGCTGCTGGTGCGTACCACCTCTTCGAAACTGCCGCCAAGGATCTCCGCACCGATCTGGTACTGCTCCCTTGTAGGAAAAGAGAGAGTCGGCTGAATGTAGAACCACTTCTTCGACTCTGTCGTACGCCCCAGTCTTTTGGTGACGATGCGTACCACATCTGCTGTGGAGTCCGCACGGAGCGTCACTTCGTGGTTCTCTGCATCGTTGAGACGCACCAGAGGCTTTCTGTCCTCAAAATACTCATGCTGGTGGTAGGAGAAGAACGGTGTGACGATCTCTTCGAAACCAAGGCTCTCGAGCATCTGCGCAGAGAGCGTTTCGATCTCGCGCTTGATGCGTGCAGACTGGCCGAAATAGAGCTTCGATCCGCTGGGGATCTCGTGTTCGAATATCATGCGCCCTCTTTTTTCAGAATACTTTTGAAGTACTCTTCGTTGAATACACGGCTTGCCGTACCGTCATAGTCGCGTCTGCCAAGCTTCGCCAGCGCCAGTTCTACGGCGTTGACCACCCATACCATCTCGTAGGGCTCTATGAGTCCCATCTGGTTGATACGGAAGATCTTGCCTTTGAGGTGGTCCTGGCCGCCGGCAACGTTGACACCGAAGTCGGTTTTGAGCAGGTCTCTTATCTCCTTCGCGTTGACATCGTCAATCGTCGTCATGGAGCGTGCAGGCACCTTCGGGTAGCTGTGCAGTCCCAGCGCTTCAAGCGCAAACCGGGTCGCTTTTGCACGGCGTGCGGTGTCGCAGTAGAGCTTGCCAAGCCCCTCTCCCTCTCTGATCTGCTTAAGGATGGCACCCAGCCCGATGATCAGCGTCGTCGCCGCCGTGTAGGCTGTCGTGTTCTGGCGCTGCTTTTTTATCTCGCTTGCGAGGTTGAGGTAATACCCCTTTCCTTCACCGATCTTCACGACCGCGGCTTCGCTAAGCCCCAGAATCGCCAGACCGGGAGGAAGCATCAGCGCCTTCTGGCTTCCGGCGATCAGCGCATCGATGTGTGTCACGTCGATACGCTCCACACCCACTGCCGTAATACCGTCGGCAATGACCATCACGTCGGGACGCTCCGCTTTAACCGCCTTGGCGATCTCCTCGACAGGGTGTCTAAGGCCGCCTGCCGATTCACTGATCTGAATGGCGATCGCATCGATGGCTGGATTGGCTTTGAGTGCTTCGAGTACCTCTTCGACCGTTGCGGGAGTGTCCCACTCGTGCTTGATCTCGACACTACCCAGACCATGTGCTTTGGCGATCTTGCCGAAACGCTCACCGAACTTCCCGGCATTGATATTGAGCAGCGTATCGTGGCAGAGGTTGATCACCGCCGCTTCCATCGCACCGGTTCCGGTGGAGGCGAGCATCACCACCTCATCGGTCGCCATCAGCTCAAAAAGCAGCTCTCTCGTCTCTTTGAAGATCGCTTCGAACTCAGGTGTTCTGTGGTGCAGTGTCGGCTCCGCCATCGCAAGGCGTACGGACTCTGGTACGGGGGTCGGTCCCGGGGTAAAAAGTAGCATGGTCAATCCTCGTAAAACCGCACGTATGACGGCATAATTGTGAGGATTATAGCCAAAAACCGGTTAGAGGCGGTTAAATCAAAAAAAGATGGGTAGTTTTGTCAATTTTGTAGGCAATGAAACGTTTGCCAAAGCATGCCCAAAAGGTGTATAATTGGAGTACTTTAGACCAATGGTTTCACTCGATAGCTCCGGCAGATGCAAACGGCAGAGCCGCCCTGCGGGTTGAGTGCTCCTTTGTCGCCATCGAGTGAAACCTTTTAAATTATTTTTTGGTAATGCACCAAACAGGAGAAGACGCCATGACCGCACTTAAAAAGAGCCTATTTGAGACCATCGATGCCATCAACGAAAAGGTCGTACATATCCGCCACGACCTGCATATGCACCCCGAACTCTCAGGACACGAGGAGCATACAAAATACCTTGTCAAAGGAATCCTCGAAGCGAGCGGCTACGAGATAAAAGAGAGCGACAGACACTACGGACTCGTTGCCGACCTGCGGGTGGACGAGAGCGCCAAAACCGTCGCCATCCGTGCCGATATGGACGCCCTACCTATCGAGGAGCAGACACAGAAACCCTACGCCTCGCGCGAAAAGGGCATCATGCACGCCTGCGGCCACGACAGCCACACCGCCATCGCACTTGGGACCGCCATCGCGATGGTGCAGCACAAAGAGGTGCTTCCGGGCAACGTGCGTTTCATCTTCCAGCCCTCCGAAGAGAGCAAGGAGGGCGGCAGCGTGGAGATGATCGAAGAGGGGGGCGCTGGAGGGGGTTGGCGGCATCTTCGGACTGCACGCTTACCCCTACCTCAAAACAGGCCAGATAGGCTACAAATACGGCGTCATGATGGCCTCTGCAGACATCTTCACCATAGAGATTTTCGGCAAATCCGCACATGGGGCAAGACCGCACGAGGGGGTCGATGCCATTCTGGTTACCGCGATGATCGTCAACTCCCTAAACCACATCGTCTCGCGCAAAATAGACCCGCTCCATCCTGCGGTCATTTCGCTTGGCACCATCGAAGGGGGAAAGGCTTCCAATATCATCTGCGACCATGTTATCCTCAAGGGTACCGTGCGTACCATCAACGAAGAGGTGCGCAGCAAAATCCCAGAAATGATGGAGAGCTCCATAGAGGGCATCTGCAAGTCGATGGGGGCCGAGTACAACTTCGATTATGAGTTCGGACAGCCCGAGCTCATCAACGACGATGCGATGGTTGACATTGTTGTAAGTGAAGCCAAAGAGGTTATTGGTGAAGAGAACTGCATCGACCTCAAAGACCCGGTGATGGGCGGAGAGGATTTCTCGGAGTACCTCAAGATCGTTCCCGGCGCCTTCTTCCGGCTGGGCACCTGCAACGAAGCCAAGGAGACCTGTGTCTCACAGCACAACAGCCGTTTCGATGTCGATGATGACGCCCTGCAGTACGGGATGAAGATCATGGCAGCAAGTGCGCTTGCCTTTCTCTCCAAAAAGGAGGAGTGATGTCCAAAAGTGTCGTTCTCAAGGTCCCCTCACGCCACAGATACCTCAAACTGGTCGAAGATACGATTCGTGATGTCTGTATGGCTTCTGAGTTCAGCAAAGCGGATATTGATGCCATCATAGAAAGCACCAGGGAGCTGATGGAGAATGCCATGGAGCACGCCTATCCCGAGGAGGAGGGGTATGTGCAGATGACACTTCACCCCTTCGAGACAGGCGTGCGCATCGATGTGCACGACTGGGGTGTGCCGATGTCGCACAGCAAGCACCAGAGCGTCCCGCTCGACCCCAACGCCTCAAAGGGTTTCAACCGCATCTACGCTCTTGTCGACCGCTTCGAATACCAGAATCTGGGCAAAGAGGGAAAACGTTTCATCATTATCAAATATCTCCCCCACCCTGTGCACAAACGCAAGAAGCATGCCAAAGAGGCCAAAGAGAGCCAGCCTCCCCTTCCCAAAGAGGTCCCCATCACGGTAAGGGATTTTCGGGAGGGGGACGAAGAGGGCATCGCGCACCTCATCTACAAGAACTACGGTCACAGCTACATCAAGGAGAGCTTCTACTACCCGCGCCGCATCGCCCAGGAGCACGGAGAGGCCTTCTACTCCGTCGTTGCCGAAAGCGAGGGGAAGATTGTCGGGCATTTCGCCTTTGTGCTGATCCCGGAATCGACCATCGCGGAGATCGGCATTGTCGTTGTCGACCCGCGCTACAAGGGGCGCGGCATCATGAACCGGATGATCGAGCGCATCCTTGAAAAGGCCCGCTCCGTTGGTCTGGACGCTGTCTTTGGCGAAGCAATCATGTACCATGTCTTCAGCCAGAAAAGCAACCTGCGCCACGGATTTTCGGAGAGTGCGCTGATGATAGGCAAAACCTCTGCTGACATTACACTGGAGAACAACGAGCTGACAAAGGTGGAGAAGCGCGGCGCAGTGCTGGTGGGCTACAAATTCTTCCGGAAGTGGAAACGGAAACTCTTTCTGCCCGATGTTTACAAAAAACAGATTGCAAAAACCTATGAAAATGCCGGTATCGACTTCAAAAAGGCCAAGACAAATAAGAAGAAGAAAGCGCACGCACACGTCTTTCTCTCCTACGAGTTCGATCCGCCGACCAATGTCGCGACCATCCGCATCGACCGGTATGGCAGAAACTTCAAACGCAAATTTCTGCTGCTGGTGGCACAGCTGCGCGCCAAACACTGCGATATGATCTATGCGGATGTATCGCTGGAGGATATCCCCCAGATAGAGAAGGTCATAAGGATCATGAACAAGCGGGGGTTTTTCTACTGCGGGGTGATGTTTTTGTGGCACGAACAGAAAGACTACCTGAGGCTGCAAATGAAACACAGCGACAGGGTCGGGAACAAGAACTACGTCTGCTACTCCGACTTCTGCAAGGCGCTCTCACGCTACATCAAGGCCGATGAGAAGCGCTGCAAAGGGCTTTAGTCCAGCGCCACCGTCTGCTGCCCAATGGCTTTATAGCGTGCGTAGTAGTGTTCGACGAATGCGCGCACTTCAGGGGTGACAGGCAGGAATACCCCCTCCTCTTTCACGGCATAGCGCATAAGGTAGTCGTTGGCATCGGCCCTGGCAAGATAGTGCTTCACCAACGCTTCGTACGCCTCCACATAGACTGCCTTCATCGCTTCATAGCGCTCGTAGTGAATAACAATGCTCTCTTCGTAGGTGACGATACCCGAAGCAAAGAGAAGCTCCAGGTGGATGAGCCCCTCACAGTAGTAGGGCAGCACCTCTCCCACTTCACGCCATGCCATAAGCCCTACCGCACGGGAGACCAGGTCATCGACAATGTGGGGCTTGAGCGCCTCCTCCTCGTTACCGAAGAAGGCCATCAGCCCGCCGGTGGTAGCTTTGAACTCCTCGATGTTCTTGAACTGCCCTGTGGCGTTCATCGCCGTTTCGGTATCGCTGTCTATCCAGAGGATATGCCCGTACTCATGCCCGATCGTGGAGATGTCGTAGAGCTTGTGCCAGAGTTCGGGCTCCTCTTCGGCCAGCTTGCGCTGTTTTCGTACAAAGTCTTCTCCCATCGTCTCGACTGAGAGTTTCATAATAGGCTTGGACTTTTTGCTCTCGAGGACGAAATCGGCATAGGCGAAGATCTTCTTGCCAAGCTCGCTGCTGACCTGCTCGTCGTTGGGTACCACCTGTGCGGAGAAGAGACCGTTGAACTCCGCTGCGTAGTAGAGCATCGGCTGACCTATGTAGAGCTGTGTGCCGTCTACCTGCAGGAGGTTCTTGGCAATGGTGTGCAACGCGTCATCACCGAAGCGCTGCGCCATCTCGTAGGCGAACTTCTTTATGTTCTCACGCGTATGCGACCCCTCCTGCAGCTTGGGGTTGATGATGCGCAGGTCCCACTCCAGCGCAACGGCTTTGCGGTAGTGGTCCTCATAGTACTCCAGCGGATGCCCCACCTGAATCGGTGTGGTCACCGCCATCCATCGGCGGTCCACCTCCGCCCACATTTTGATAAGCTCGTCGGTGTTCCTATGCCCGAACGCTTCTTTGAGCGCAGTGAAGTAGGCGATCCACTCCTGCTTCTGCCCAAAGACCTCATCTTCGTGCTGCCCAAGCAGCGCGATGAGCTGCTCCAGTGCCGTCACGACAGCCGCCGCCTCTTTTTCAAAAGCTTCCGCATACGCCACAACCTTATACTTCGGTTGCTCATTATCCTTGACAAGCACAGAGTAACATCGATCCCCCACACACCCCTCTTCGCGCTCGTCAAGCAGCGATTCTGCCTGCAGCATCTCGAAGACCTTGGCATCGTCACCGTTAAAGAGTTCGGAGAGTTCGGGGTTGACCGTATTGATGATGTGGTGCGTCCAGTGGCTCTGCCACTCCGAAAGGCGCAGTCCCACAAAATGCACACCGAAGATCAGCCCACGGTAAAAGGGTGTCAGAAGCTTCTGCTTCTCGATCCAATGAATGAGGCTCTCATGCCGCGTAATGTGCAGCATGCTGACAAACCCGTAGGCAAGCTCCTTCTTGATGCGTATCTCCTCCTGGCCAAACCCCTCTTTCTCCAGCACCTGCTCGAGCGCATCTTCACGCAGGTTGACAATGCGTGTGAGTGCCGCCATCTCGCTCTCTTTGTTGCGCGGCAGATCCACCAGCTGCAAAAAGGCACCTACAACCTCATCGGCCTTGGCATGCCCTTTTTTCTCATCGAGCAGATCGTAGTAGCCGTTGAGCTCCGCCTGTCTGTCCTGCAGCTCCAGATAGACCGCCTGCAGGTCGTTCATAAATTGTTGTCGTTTCATCTTTTCTCTCTTCTGAGGTACCCATAAAGAGCACCTCTGCATATTTTATTTTCAATTGTAGGGACAATCCCTTGTGGTTGCCCTATTTCTTTTGAAGCATCTCGATGATGGGCTTTGCCAGTGCCAGCGCCTTTCCGCGATGCGAGATGCCGCTTTTGACATCGTCATCGAGTTCCCCCAGCGTCTTGTCGTATCCCTCCGGTATGAAGGCTGGGTCGTAGCCAAAGCCTTTCTCTCCTCTTGCTTGGGCAATCACTTTGCCGTGCATCCAGCCATGCACGACATACTCACCGTATTTGGAGACGATGGCAATGGCGGCGGTGTAGTAGGCCGGTGTCTCCTCAAGCCCTTTGGCCTTTACAGCATCGATGAGCTTGTAGAGATTCTCTTTGTCCGTAGCGCCCTCTCCGGCGTAGCGTGCCGAGTAGATACCCGGTGCCCCGTCCAGTACCGGCAGGGAGATGCCGCTGTCATCAGAGATAACAAGATAGTCACTCCCGAGTTTTTCGTATATGGTGCGTGCCTTGATCAGCGCATTCTGCGCAAAGCTCTCCCCATCTTCGACAATCTCCAACTCTCCAAGCAGGTCGGAGAAGGGTACCACTTCGTGTCGGCACATCTGGCGAAATTCACGCAGTTTGCCTCTGTTGCCCGTTGCAAGAACCATCTTCATAGTATTAACCTTCATTTTACTTAATAGGAATATAATTAGGACAAATTTTACCCTATTGGAGATATCAAGATGATTAAACAGATTATGCCGCTTAGCCTCATTGTCGCACTCCGCTTCTTCGGGCTATTCATTGTCCTTCCCGTACTTTCCATCTACGCCCTTCAGATGAAAGGGGCTACTGCATTCCTTGCCGGACTTGTCGTGGGTGGTTATGCCCTTACCCAGGCACTCTTTCAGATCCCCTTTGGGCTGATGAGTGACAAGATAGGCCGAAAAAAGACGCTGCTCATCGGACTGCTCATCTTCATCGCAGGTTCGGTCATCGCCGCGATGAGCGACAACATCTACATGCTGCTGCTTGGGCGATTCCTACAGGGTGCAGGTGCCATCGGTTCGGTTGTCTCGGCGATGATCGCCGACCTTGTCAAGGAGGAGGAGCGTGCGCACGCCATGGCCATCATGGGCGGGACCATTGCACTGAGTTTTGCAGCGGCGATGATCATCGCTCCCATTGTCGGTGGCCACTGGGGTATCGACAAGCTCTTCTGGCTTACCGCCATTCTCTCGGTCATGGCCATAGGGATCCTCTTTACCGCCGTACCACAGCCGCCAAAGATCGTCCACTCCTATGCCGAAGAGGAGTCAAAGATGCTCGATGTCTTCAAGGACAAGTCGCTTACACGTATGTACATCACCTTTCTCTTTCACTCTTCTATCATGACGATGGCCTTCTTCATCATTCCGCTTGTCATGACACAAAGTGTCTCAGAGGGCGGTTTTGGCTGGGAGAAGGCCGAGTTGTGGAAAGTCTATCTTCCCGCAATGATCTTCGGACTGATCGCCATGGGACCCGCGGCGGTCTTTGGAGAGAAGTACGGTAAGGGACGCCAGGTCTTCATGGTCTCTGTAGCGGTCATTCTGATTGGCTTCCTCGCAATGGGCTTTGCCTCGCAGCCGTGGCTCTTCATCGTCGGCGTGGTCCTCTTCTTTATCGGTTTTAATATGTTCGAACCGCTGCTGCAGAGTTTTGTCAGCAAATTTGCCAAAGTACACCAAAAGGGTGCCGCACTGGGTGTGGCCAACACCTTCGCCTACGTGGGTATCTTCCTTGGCGGTCTGCTCGCAGGTTACCTCATGCAGCACTTCGGACGCGAAACACTTGCCATCTTCGTCGCACTCCTTGCTGCGGTATGGTTTGTCTGGGTTGCGACGATGCCAAACCCCAACAACCGCGGCAATGTCTACCTGCCTCTTGACATTTTCGACAGAGAGAAGGTCGCCGCACTCACCGACCACCCTGCCATCGTAGAGAGCTACGTGAATGAAACGGAAAACATAGCAGTAGTCAAGTATGAGAAAGAGATGATAGACGAAGACGAAGTCAGAGGCATGCTGCTCGATGATGCCGCCAAGGAAGAAGCGTCGTGAATAAAGCAGTGTTGCTACCGCTAAAGCTATAGTATCGAATGCACCGCATACACCGTTCCAAACAGGATCGGCTGGTGCAACAGATATATTGGCAGTGCCTTTTTCCCTATGATAGCAAGCACTCTGTGTACTGCCGTCTCCGCCTCAAAAAAACTGTTTTCAAATAGTTTCAAGTGCCAACCAAAACCGACAATCGCTATACCAAACAGCGTTGCGGCAAACCAGGGGATAAAAGGAACCAGATCTTCCGTATAGCGCACAGGAAGATGCAGCAGGGGTGCGACTTTGTCAAATATGGGATGCATATTGACATTCAAAAAAAAGTAACCGATCAAAATTGCCATACTAAGCCCCAATGATACTTTGGGGTATTTGACAAACAGCAGCCCGACGATCGAAGCGACCAAAATAAAGTGAATCACGCCAAAATAGATCCATGTGCGGGGAAATACCAGATAGGTCGCCAACGATATCGCAGCACATGCCAAGCCCAGCTGCAGAACCCTTTTTCTGACACTGTGCCAGCGAATGCCATCTTTGTGAACGAGCGCCAGACTCATCCCTGCCGTTATCAAAAACATATTGACAATCAAAAGCCTGAAGTTCAGCCAAAACGTACTGCTGTGTAAGGGTACCGTGACAAATTGAAAGTGGTTCAGGTCATAGAAAAAGTGAAAAATGACCATAAAGACAATGGCCAATCCACGGAAAATATCTATGCCTATAATCCTTTTCATCTGCCACAGACCCTACGATTTTTCAAACTTTACATCCTAAATATCTTTTTTCATTTAAGAAATAATACACCATTTTTCTTATGCAGGTACTTTTCCATATGAAGAAAAGTATGCATATCGATAGGTCAGTTTTTACTTGATAGGGATAGGATAGAAGGGTCAGTCGCTACCTTAAAATCTCCATAGAAACACAACAATTCTACCGAATATTTTTTACTCTTTAACTGTGCGCTTTGTTTGTTACATCCTCCCTATACATCTCACCGCTCTTATAAAG
>JALWLU010000082.1 GCA_026996325.1 Sulfurovum sp. | reverse complement strand
TGACCCTCAAGCTATCTACATCCGGTCTGTAAACGCTTCGGTGATACTCTGATCTGTTGCACCTAACAAGCTCTTTGAAATGGTAGCATATTTGCTACATTTGTATTATACGAGGTGATAATAATAACCACTTATCACTTCATGGATGGAGTGCTATGGTATCCCTATCACCTTACTAATCATATGCAGAGAACATCTTTCCCGAAATTATCATTATCACCTGACCCTACATAGCCTTTTATAATTTAAATGATCGCTTATGTTTGATAATGGGCTTCTCTCGAAAATTAAGGTGTCAGGTGATAACAATAACAGCTAAAAAGCAAATGCTTATTCCACTAAAACAATGCACGGAACAAATCCATCAAAGGAAAAATGTGATGAAATGCCTCATGGACAAATCAAAGGTGACGGCTGCGTAGCCGTCTGACACAAAGTTTCGGGAAAAACTGCAGCGTACCGGTCAAGTGTTGGTTGGTACCTTCAAACAAAAAATGCTTTTAGCGCGGCATACCGGGGAAGCCACCCCCGCCCTGCATCTGCTTCATCATATCCTGCATCTGTTTCATACCGCCCTTGCCTGAGAGCTTCTTCGCCATCTTCGCGGCATTCTTGAACTGCTTGAGTACACGGTTCACCTGCACCTGGTCAAGACCCGCACCCGCAGCGATACGGCGCTTTCTGGTATTGTTGAGCAGGTCGGGGTTCTCGCGCTCTTTGGGTGTCATGGAGGCTACCATCGCCTTGATCATCCGCACCTCTTCGGAGTTCTCCAGGTCCAGATCGCCGATCTGCTTGGCCATATTGCCCATACCCGGGATCATCCCAAGCAGCGACTTCATGCTTCCAAGCTTCTTCATCTGCTCCATCTGCTCGAGAAAGTCGTTGAAGTTGAACTGCCCCTTCTTGATCTTCTGCGTCATACGCTTGGCTTCTTTGGGGTCGATGGCCGCAGCGGCTTTCTCCGCAAGCGACTCGACATCCCCCGCACCCATCAGACGGCCGACGATACGGTCTGAGATGAACTGCTCGAGGTCTGGCATCTTCTCGCCCGCACCGATGAAGCGCAGCGGCACGCCCACCTGCTGTGTCAGCCCAAGGGCCACGCCCCCTTTGGAGTCGCCGTCGAACTTGGTGAGTATCACGCCGGTAATACCGATCTTCTCTTTAAAGGTTTGCGCCGTTCTGACCGCATCCTGCCCCGTCATCGCATCGGCGACATAGAAGAGTTCGTCAGGCTGTGCGACCTCTTTGACGCGTGCAAGCTCATCCATCAACTCATCGTCTATCGCAAGGCGTCCTGCGGTATCGATGAGTACGACATCATAGAGCTCTTTTTCCGCCTTCTCAAGAGCGCGTTTGACGATCTCTTCGGGCTTGGCATCCTCATCAGCTACCAGGTCCACCTCGATCTGCGACGTGATCTGGCGCAGCTGCTCGACGGCTGCAAGACGCTGCAGGTCGGCTGCGACAACAAGCACCTTTTTCTTCTTCTGCTCTTTGAGGAAGTAGGCAAGCTTTCCTGTCGTGGTTGTCTTACCGGAACCCTGCAGACCGATCATCAGTACCACGGTCGGAGGCTTGGAGGCAAAGGTAAAGCCCTTTGGCGCACCCTCGATGGTAAGTATCTCGGTCAGCTTCTTCTGCAGCGCATGCAGGAAGTTGTCCTTGCCCACACCGTTCTTCTTGGTCTCAAGCTCCACAGAACTGATGAGATCCTTGACCACCTTGTGGTGGACATCGGCTTTGAGCAGCGACTTCTTCAGCTCTGTCGTCGCTTTCTTGAGCGCCTTCTCGTCATCGTGAAAACGGATCTTGCCTATGGCGTTTTTAAAACTGTCTGTCAGTGTATCGAACATCTTCTACCCTGTTAAATGAATTGTAAAGCGGCAGGAGAGGGACCGTCCGATGCGACAAAGGAGCGCTCAACCCGTAGGGCGCTTGCATTCGTGACTGCCGGAGTATCGGACGGGCCCTCTCCCTAAACCGTTAATGTTACGCAAATATCGAAATGGATTTTACCAAAATATTGCTTTTGGGGACTATTTGTAGCGCGCGATGTCCTTTGGCTCTTTGGCCTCGAAAACGTAATCGAAAATCTCCATCTTCGCCGAGTGCAGCAAAATGCGTTTGCTCTGCGTGCGGCTGCCGTACTGCTCATCCCCCACGATGGGGTGCCCCACGTGTGCCAGGTGTACGCGGATCTGGTGCGTACGCCCCGTGGTGATCTCTATGTGCACCTTCGACTTCTTGCCCTGCACCTCTTCGGGTTTCACCAGCGTGTAGGCCTTCTTGCCGCGAAGCGGATCGATGAGTGAAAAGGCCTTACCCTTCTTTACCGTATGGATAGGCTCGTCTATCTCGATGGGCTCGTATACCACACCCTCTACCCACGCGACATACTCCTTCTTCACCCGCCTGTTCTTGAACTCGTTGACTGCCTTTTCAATGAAGGCTTCGTTGCGCCCAAGCAGCAGTACCCCCGAGGTCTCGCGATCGAGCCGGTGCAGCAGCTGCGCCTCCTCGATGGCATCCTGGATATCATAGCTGTCCACCTGTGCGGGCTTGTTCACGGCAACGATATCCTCATCTTCGTAGAGTATCTCGATATCTTCGGGATATTCGATACGGAACTTCGTATCTTCCGAAATATCCGCGCGCGCTATTTTGACCTTCTTGTCGCCCACATAGACCAGACCTCTGTCGATGAGCTCTTTTGCCTTGTTGTTCGAAAGCCCTTTTTGCCGGGCGAGTACCTTGTACGCTTTATCTCTTGCCATAATTCTCTTTCTTTCTAAATATATACTGTTTGCTGTTTTACGCTACCGTCTCAGCCCACGATGCAAACTGCGGTGTCAAAGGGAAGGTTACGACCTTTACCTTGCTGTTCTGCCCGCTTTTGAACACAACCGCACTTTTGGGAACCTTGAAGCTCTTTGCAAGAAACTTTGCAAGCTCCTTGTTCGCTGCCCCTTCGACCGCCGGTGCCTTGATGCGCACCTTGACCGCTTCGTCACCGTACAGACCGCAAAATTCGTTCCTGCTCGCTGCAGGCTGCGCCTTGATGCGCAGACTTACTTCGTTGCCATCGATTTCGTAAAACATTTTCTGCCCTCTTGTAGTGAAAGGATACCATAAATTTGCATTTACCCCTTTTTTCACCCCTTTGTGATACCATTACACCCAAATCCACAAAAAGAGTTATCCTATGAATCCATACCGTCTTATCATCCTGCTTTCCGCGCTTACGATATTTGGCATGACGCTCGCCACAGCCGCCGAAGGCTACCGGGAAGTGGCCACAGAGCAGCAGCAGGCGTACGAAAAGCAGATGCGAAAACTTATCAAGAAAAAGGTCAAAAAGGCTTCCAAAGAGGTACAAAAACTCTACGGCGCCATCGACTACCAGCCGGTATGGGTCGATAGGGACTTCCTCAGCGTCCACACCGAAATGCTGCTGACCGAACTCAAGAACGACTTTGCCAAGGGGCTGCACACAGAGCTAAAAGAGCGCTACCTCAAACTGCTACCGGATACAACCGGCAGTTTCACCACCGGTACGCTTGAGGAGAAGGTCGATATGGAGCTAGCCTTCATGCAGCTCTATGCAGACAGTATCGATGCCATTTTGGAAGAGAAGCAGAGCAAATACACCGCTGCAAGCCTTCTGCAGAAAGCGGTACGCGAAAAGAGCCTGCTCTCCGCCATCGACGACATCGCCGATATCCGGATTATCGATGCGGTATTCAACAAAGACCTCAACATCTCAAAAGAGGAGGCCAAACAGGCCAAATACCGCAGCCTCGCCGACCGCCTGATGGGAGAAGACAGAGAAGAGCGTCTCAAAGCGATGTACGAACTGATTGGCTACAAACCGCTGTGGGTTACACAAAAGGGACTGACCGACTACACCGGCACACTCTTCTCAAACATCGAAAACGACATCACCCTTGAAAAGAACGGTACCATCTACCAAAACTATCTCGCACTCAAAAACGCCCCGACTCCTGCAACGAAAGAGGAGACAGCCAAGCGTGAATTTGCCATTGCCAGACTCTATCAGGAGTATATGGGGCATGTTCTCTATGGTGATATCGACTGGAAAACGTTTCAGCGTAAACTGCGAAAGAGCAGAAAAAACGGCGTATGGACGGTACACAAGATCCTCAACACACCAGAGTCCCTGCTCATAGAATCCCTGTCGCACAAATCGCTCCAGTACGCCTTTGAGAAGGCAAAGCCGCCCTTCCCGCTCTATGACCGTATGCTTGAAGCGCTCAAAACGTATCAGGGTATCGCCGCGAAGGGCGGCTGGGAGCCGCTGCCGGAGTTCGACAACCTCAAACCGGGTGCCAGCAGTCCCGTCGTACATCTGCTTCGCAAACGCCTTGCCGCCGAAGGTGACTACACATGTGACCATAACGAAACGGGCAACCGCTACAGCGGCTGTCTGCTTGAAGCAGTCAAGCGTTTCCAGCGACGCCACGGCCTGACAGATGAGGGGTACGTGGGCAAACTGACCCGCAAAGCGCTTGCAGAGAGTGTCGAATCGAAAATCGCCAAGCTCAAGCTCAACCTCGACCGCCTCAAGTGGCTCAAGCGTGGGGATGATACTTACCACTTCTACGTCAACATCCCCTCCTTCACGCTCTTTTTCTTCAAAGATTCCGAAATCATCGAAGAGATGCGTGTCATCGGCGGCCGCAAGGGGCACGAGACACCCATATTCTACAGTCGCGTGCGAACAATGGTACTCAACCCCTACTGGCGCATCCCTCCAAGCATTATCCGCCACGAGACCATTCCAAAACTCAAACGCGACCCGGGTTACACCAACAAGAAAAAGATAGAGATCCACACCGGCTACTCGGAGCACTCGCCGCGCATCAACCCCTATAAGATCAACTGGCACAAGTACGGCAGAAAGCTGCCACCGTATAAATTTATGCAGTCACCCGGAGAACACAATGCACTGGGCAAGGTAAAGTACCTCTTCCCAAACCCCTACTCGGTCTATATGCACGACACCAACCAGCGCAACCTCTTCGTCAAGGATTACCGCGCACTCAGCCACGGCTGTGTACGTCTTGCCAAGCCCTTCAAGCTGCTTGAACACCTTGCCGAGATAGACCCGCGCATCGACTACGAAAAGGCGCAGAAGATCCTCAAAGCAAACAAAAAGACCCCCTACCGCCTCAGCCAGTCGATTCCCGTAGACATCGTCTACCTCACTGCCCTCGCGGACAAAAACAGCAGGGTCTACTTTTATGACGATGTCTACGGCTACGATGCGATGCAGCTGGAGAGTGCCAGGAAGTAAAGGCAGAGAGAAGTAAGACTAAAGCAGTGTTTCAAGTTCTTTGACTATCGGTGTAAGATTGGTACGCCAGCGCAGGCTTGCAGGTTTTATCTGCCCGTACTGCAGCAGCCTTCTTCCAAGGTTGGCAGGCTCGACAATGGCGATCCCCTCCACCGCTTCGAAGATATCTTTCTGGTTGAAGTAGTGCGGTCCTGAGAGAATGCGGCAGCCAAACTGCGCCGCCTCGGCTGCGTTGTGGCCGCCGACCGGCACAAAGGCGCCGCCGAGTATGACGATGTCGCTGACGGCGTAGATGTTGACCAGTTCTCCGAGTGCGTCCACAAGCGTAACGGTACTTTCAAACTCTTTCCGCTGCGAATAGCGGTGCCAGCTTACGCCTTGTTTGGCGGCAAAAGCTTCAACAAGCTGCGCTACTTCTTCGAAACGCTCAGGGTGGCGCGGTACGACTGCCAGTTTCGCTTCGGGGTGTTCTTCTAAAAATGTCCCAAAGGCATCCAGCACTATCTCTTCCTCTCCCCTGTGCGTACTTGCGGCACACACCAGCAGGCCGTCCGGTTTGGCAAGGGTTTTCGTAGGCTTTGGAAGTGCGGCAAGTTTGATGTTCCCCGTCACTGTTACATTTGTCGCACCAAGCTGCTCGAGGCGCGCTTTGTCCTTTGGCGTCTGGGCATAGACCGCATCGATATGCCCGAATATCTGCCTGTAGAGCCACGCCATTTTGAGGTATTTTGGAAAGGAGCGGTCACTCATACGTGCATTGATAAGCAGCGTACGCGCCCCGCGTCGCTTTGCCAGTGCAAAGAGCAGATACCAGAACTCCGCCTCCATCACCACCAGCGCCCTCTGCGGCCGAATCCATCCAAAGAGCAGCGGCTCAAACGGCAGGTAGCGGCTCTGCTCCGTATAACTGTCCGTAACGCTTTTACCCGTCTGCGTGGTCGTGCTCATCCGCAACACCTCTTTTGGAAGCATCTCCACCAATGGAGCGATTGCCCTGGCCTCGCCAAAACTGCACGAGTGAAACCAGATGCCACCACGCTTCAAAGGCGGGTTCTTCCACAAAAAAAAGCGTGCAGGAATGGAGTGTCGGTATTTTGCTTTAAAGGAGAAAAGAAAAAGAAAAGGGAGAGCGATGATATAGATAAGAATGGAAACAAGGGAATAAGCAAGAAAGAAGAGTCTATTCACAATGCCCCCAAATTGAGGGCGAAGCCCTCATCTGAATGCTCAACGCTAAACGCTGAACGCTTCGTTGTTACGCCTCTTCGGTAACGCTCTCGATATAGAGGATTCTGCCGCAGTGCGGGCAGTTTACGATCTCGTCGGCTTTGATCACCTCTGCATAGGTCTTGTCGTTAAGCTTCATATAACAGCCGTAACACGCCTGTTTCTTCACAGGTACCACTGCCGTGTTGCCTGCCCATACACGAATCTTCTCGTAAAAGGCGAGTACCTTCTGCTCGATATTTCTGCTAAGCTCCTGACGCTTGGTAAAGAGGTCTGCCTTGGAAGCTTCGATCTCCGCCTTCTCGGCAGAGACCTCTTTGTTAACCTCATCGAATGTCGCCTGAAGTTCGGCAAGCTTCGCCTCCTCCTCTTTGGCAAGTTCGCGCTTGGTCTCGTTGATCCCCTGGAGTCTCTCGATCTCTTCGTTGGCAAAAGTCAGCTTCTCTTTGGCAATCTCCTCTTCAAGCTGCAGCGCCTTCATCTCTTTTTCGGTAGAGATCTCTTTTGATTTCTTCGCATTGTCTGCAAGCTGGTCGCTGAGTACCTTGATCTGCTCTTCAAAAGCCTTGATCTTCTCTTCGTTCTCTTCGATCTCTCTGTTGAGCTTGTCCAGCTCCGCCTGCACCGCATCGATCTTGCGCTGTACTTTGGCGACTTTTTTGTCTGCCGCTTCAATCTGCGGGTTGTAACTGTCAATCGCTTTGTCGATTTGTGAAAGCTCTATCAGCTCTTTAAGATGTTTGTTCAATCTCTATCCTTTAAGGTTTTGAGGGGTGTTTCAAAGTGTTTCAAAATGAAACGGGTTTTTAGAATTCGCAATTATAGCCAAAATTGGTAAAACTTTCAATTCTTCGGCCATAATCTCCGCAAAAAAGCGCTCGCTCTCGTAGTGTCCTACATCGACCATCATCAGGCCGAGACTCTCGGCTTTCATCGCATCGTGGTACTTGATATCGCCGGTCAGGAAGCAGTCTGCTTCCACCTCGTCCATCAGCGATGCACCCGCACCGGTACAGAGCGCTATAGTTTCGATCTTCTCTCTGGGAGCTACACTTTTGATACACTGCAGTCCCAGCCGCTCTTTAAGATGACTGTAGAGTGCCTCTTTGCTCCACTCCCCGCATGCATAGCACAAAAAGGGCTCCTGACGTTCCAGCTCAAAGCCCAGCACTTTTTCAAACACATAACGGTTCAGGTGCGTTTGGTCGAAATTGGTGTGCATCGCGATGAGCGACTGGCGTTTGAGAATGAGTTTTTCAATAAGGTTGGCAGGGTATGCAGCGAAGTCGAGTTCGGAAAGTTTACCGAAGATGAGCGGGTGATGTACAACAAAGAGTGTTCCCTCTTTTGCTTCATCAATCATCGCTTCGTCAATATCGAGCGAAACAACGACCTGCGACACTTCTCTTCGCAGGTCACCCACGATCAGCCCGGAGTTGTCCCACTTCTCCTGAAGCTCGAAAGGGCTTATCGTGTCGAGAAAATCAAACACTTCCGAAAGTCTCATCAACCCTCTTCCCTCCGGACGCGTTCAGACTTCTCTTCCACCTGCTCGGCAAGCATCATTTTGTAGGCGATGATCTCCTCTCTTACCTTAGTGTCTGATGCCGAGACTATCTGTGCAGCGAGAATACCGGCATTCTTGGCACCGTTGAGTGCCACGGTAGCCACAGGCACGCCGCCAGGCATCTGTAAAATCGAAAGCACCGAATCCCATCCGTCAATGGAGTTGCTCGACTTCACAGGCACCCCGATAACCGGCAACGGCGAGAGAGAGGCAATCATACCGGGAAGATGGGCGGCACCGCCGGCTCCGGCAATGATCACCTCAATGCCTCTGGTATGGGCATTTTTCGAAAACTCGAAAAGCTTTTGCGGTGTCCTGTGTGCAGAGACGATATCGAGCTCATACCCCACACCGAACGCTTCGAGCATCTGGGCTGCCGCCTCCATCACCGGAAGATCCGAATCTGATCCCATAACAATACTGACTTTTATTTTTGACACGATTTCACCTTTATGATACTTTTGACACTGTCCGCCTTTTGAAATGCCTCTTCAAGCGTACCGGCAAGCACTGTAATATGTCCCATCTTTCTGGAGGGGCGTGTTTGATGCTTCCCGTACAGATGTACCTTGACCCCTTCTATGTCCAAAACGTCCTCGAGTCCCTCGTATCGGACATCCCCTCTATGCCCCTCCTCTCCAAGGAGATTGAGCATCACCGAAGGCATAATCATCTCCGTACTTCCAAGCGGCAGTCCGAGAATCGCACGCAACATCTGCTCAAGCTGGGAAGTGAGCACGGCGTCTATCGTATGATGCCCGCTGTTATGGGGTCTTGGCGCCACTTCGTTAACCAGGATCTCTCCCTTTATGTCCACGAAGAACTCTACGGCAAGCAATCCCGTCATATCCAGCTTTTCGATGATTTCGATCGCCAGTGCTTCGGCAGTCCGCTTCTCCTCTTCACTGATATTCGCGGGGCAGAAAAGATCTTCGACCAGATTTGTTTGCGGATTGAAGGTCATCTCGACCACAGGGAAAGTGCGCGTCTCTCCCGCACTGTTTCTTGCAACGATCACCGCAATCTCTTTGTCTATTTCCACCTTCTTTTCTACTACCGAAGCCCCCTCAAGCAGCGTGTCGGAGGCAGAGGATATCACGGCAACCCCCTGTCCGTCATAGCCTCCTTTTCGAAGCTTTTGAACAAAGGGGTACCGAAGTTCCTTTCTCGCAACAGCCTCTTCAATATCTGTTCTGCTCTCATAGCAGACAAAAGACGAGGTCGGTATCGCGTGCTGCGAATAAAATATTTTCTGAAGACCTTTGTCTTGAATCAGTGCCAAAACTTCAGGATCGGGTACCACCCTGTAGCCATCCTCTTTCAGCTTCAAAAGCGCTTCTATATTGATGTTTTCCATCTCGTAGGTAAGAATGTCCACCTCTTTGCCAAACTCGTAGACTGTATCAAAATCGAGAAAGTCACCTACAACATGTCTTGTGGCTATGCGCTTGGCCGGGCAGTCAGGATCGGGATCGAGCACATGAGTGACTATCGCCCATCTGCTTGCCTCTTGGATCAGCATCTTGCCAAGCTGTCCACCCGCTATGATACCAAGCTTCAACTCGGAGCGTGCCAGCTTCTCCAACAGGTCCGTCATGCCTTCTCTCCTTTCACCCGACTGTTGCGCTCCTCTTCCTGCGCCTTGTAGAGCTGCGCACATCCGATGGCAAGTTCACGCACCTTGAGGATATAGTTCTGGCGCTGCGCCTGCGAGATCGCCTTTCTGGCATCAAGCACGTTGAATGCGTGCGAAGCCTTCATGCACTCGTCATACGCCGGCAGCGGCAGCCCCTTCTCAAGGCAGAGACGGCACTCGTCGCTGGCATCGTCAAAGTGTCTGAAGAGCTTCTCCACTGTCGCCACTTCGAAGTGGTATTTGGAGAACTCGTACTCGCTCTCTTTGTGCACATCAGCGTAGGTGGTCATATCGTCACCGTTGCGGTTCCAGACGATATCAAAGACACTCTCCACCCCCTGCAGGTACATCGCCAGACGCTCCGTACCGTAGGTGATCTCGACGGCTACCGGATCACACGCAATGCCCCCGACCTGCTGGAAGTAGGTAAACTGCGTCACCTCCATCCCGTCAAGCCATACTTCCCAACCAAGCCCCCAGGCACCAAGTGTAGGCGACTCCCAGTTGTCCTCGACAAAACGGATGTCGTGCTCTTTTAGGTTAAGCCCCAGATACTCCAAAGATTTCAGGTAGAGCTCCTGAATGTTATCCGGGCTTGGCTTGATGAGTACCTGAAACTGGTAATAAGCCCCCAGGCGGTTCGGGTTCTCCCCGTAACGCCCGTCTGTCGGACGGCGGCTTGGTGCCACGTAGGCCGTACTCCACGGTTTGGAGTCAAGGCTTCGAAGCAGCGTAGCGGGGTGAAATGTTCCCGCCCCTGCAGGAATATCGTAGGGCTGTACTATGTTGCACCCCTGCTCGGCCCAAAATTGCTGAAGTTTCAGCAGCAGCTCACTGAATGTAATTGCATCGTTGTTCATATCTCTCTCTTTTATATAAAATCAAAGCGGAGCCACGCACCGCATACCAAAACTATTCACTAAACTCAACTCAGAGGATGACTTCAATCTCGCTTGAATCAAGTTCAACCTTTTTGGCTTTGGAGATACGGTCTTCCTGAAGTTTCACTTTGAGTTCGTCATCCTGCAACGCCATGATCTGAATGGCAAGGTAGGCAGCATTGACCGCACCCGCATTACCGATCGCCAGTGTGCCCACAGGCATCCCTTCGCTCATCATTACGGTACTCAGCAGCGCGTCTTCACCCTTGAGCGAACCGAATTCTATTGGCACCCCAAGCACAGGCTTGGTCGTATTGGCAGCGATCGTCCCCGCCAGATGTGCCGCCATGCCTGCTGCTGCGATGAAAACCTGCGCCCCCTTGGCTTCCGCTTCTTTGACGTAGAGATTGGTACGCTCCGGACTTCTATGCGCAGAAGAGACGATCAACTCGTATGGCACACCGAACTTCACCAGCGTCTCCACACAGTCCTTCATCGTCCCGTAGTCGTTTTTGGATCCCATCACAATAGATACGAATTTCATTTTACACCTTCTTCTCTTTGGGTTTCATTTGCATTGGCGTCGAAGCCTCCTGCAACCCTTTTTTCTCCAGCGCCTCGTCGATCCTGCGGCGCAAAATGGTATAGCCGGGCAGTTTTGTCGGCAGCTTGATCGGCTCAAGGTAGCCGCTGTGGACACACTCGCGCTCCTTGCCCTCTACCGTCTCTATCTTGTTGAAGGTCAGCCAGTACTGTCCGTTTATCTCGTCTATCTTGCCGATCTCGTTGTCCACAAGTTCCACACTCGCACCCACCGGCAGAACGATCTCCACACTGTCGCCCACACAGGTCTTGTCCTTACACTTCCAGCTAAGTCCGTCCTCGCTTACCAGTCCCGCCACCTGGTGGGTACCGTACTGGATGGAGAAGCCGTGCGACTCTGTATCGTTACGCTCGAAAGGACGGGAGATAAGGTAGGCATCGGTAAAGCCGCGGTTTTGCGTCGTGTTGAGTTCCCGCTGGTAGCGCGAGGGCTCGAAATCGTTCGCGTAGAAGTCATCGATCGCGTGGCGGTAGGCTTTGGTCACCACCCCCGCATAGTAGGGAGACTTGGTGCGCCCTTCGATTTTGAGCGAATCGATGACGCCGCTTTCAAGAATCTCGTCGATGTGGGAGGCCATATTCATATCTTTGGCATTCATAATGTAGGTGCCTACATCAGGCTCCTCATCGAGACGGAATGTCGTACCCGTTTCGGGATTGTGCGCATAGACCTCGTAAGGAAAACGGCAGTCGTTCGCACAGCTGCCGCGGTTTGGCACGCGCCCTGTCTGCAGCGCGGAGATGAGGCAGCGTCCCGAGTAGGCAAAGCACATCGATCCGTGCACGAATACCTCCAGTTCGAGGTCCGGCAGATGTGTCTTGATCGCTTCGCAGTCCTTGAGGCTGATCTCGCGTGCAACGATGATACGCTTGACACCAAGGTCGTAGTAAACCTCCGCATCCATCGCATTCATCACGTTCGCCTGTGTGGAGAGGTGCACGGGAATGTCCGGTGCGATACGGTGGGCGATTTTCACCACTCCCGGAGAGGAGACGATCAGCGCATCGGGGCTCAGCTCGGCGATCTTGGCGATGTGGTTTTCGTAAAGCTTGATCTGTGAGTTGAACGGAAAGGAGTTGACAGTAGCGTAAACCTTCTTGCCGCGTGCATGGGCATAGTCGATCCCCTCCTTGAAAGAGTCCATATCGAACTCCTTGCCAGAACGGATGCGCAGCGAGAAGGTGCTCGTACCGCCATAGACGGCATCCGCCCCGTAGTTGAGGGCGATCTTCATCTTCTCAAGGTTGCCCGCAGGGGCCAAAAGTTCCACTCTATTCGTTGCCATATCTCTCCAAACCGTAATTGTAACAGGCGCACACGCCCTCTAAAATGGCTTCAATTTTACCCTATTTGCAGTAAAGAAGAGATTTAGCGTATCTATGTCGCTTCGCCATAGGCGACGACAAAGGGCTTTTCGATAATGTGATAACGCCCGTTCCTCTCCTTGCCCACAACGATGAGGCGTACATTATCGAAACGCATTTGTACTCTCATTTTCAACCCAATATCGACCTTGAGACCCTTGGGAATGTGAAAAACAGCTACGGCAGGGTGCGCATTTCCGTCTGTCAATACCGCAACCGATTCAAGGTCGAGGTCGGACTTGAGCGTAACGGGTATGGCCCCCGGATTAGAAACAACTTTCGGTACTGTCACTTCTATGCCACCCTCTTCGTAATGTACCTTGCCGTATAGTGCTTCAAGCGCGGTATCGACAGTATCTGCATCGAAAAAACCGGGGTTTGTGCGGTAATAGTCAATACTATTTTCATTCCTGTCATCTGCCATACCGGACATAGCCGATACCTCTTTTATTTTTACGGAAACGCTTCCTCTGTAGCGCTCTCCCGTATTCTCCCGCGCCTTCAGATATACCTGTGATGTAGTGTCACTGTTTTTAATATTCTTGAACTTAAAACGGGGATTTATGCTGATATTGTATCCTGTCGAAATATCGGCAATGAGCCGTCTGCCCACACGCAAATCGATATGTTCGATATAGCGTGGATAGAGATTTTTCTTCATCGCCTGCTTTGGGGTGAGCATAGGGTGTTTGATCATAAATTTCACATTGAGTATATCGCCTTTCTGTTTGGCTTTGATCTTTACGGGGTTTTGGGGCAGTGGCGGTTTGGGAGTCCTCTTTTGCTGCTTCGTGGCATTTTGGTGCGCTTTTATCTTTTTGTATAGTTGCGAATAGTCTCCCGCTTCCAGTCGCTTCACCTCCATTCTTCTTCGCATCGCATCGCTCTGCTCCTTGCCTTCGCACGGTACGTTGACAATCTTCATCGTCCCTTTGGGGTAGAGGCGCTCAAGATATCTGATGACCGGACAGTTGCTCTGGGCATTTGCCCAGTGAATAGGTGCTTCACCCTTACGACATACCGTGTTGTAGGGTACCCCTTTATCAATGAGGTACTTCACCATTTCAAGCGGCCCGTCCGAGGCGATGTAATGCAGCGTCGTACAGCCGTCGCTGTCCTTTGCCCGAATGTTACCGCCGTACTTCTCCAGCAACTTCATCGCCTCGACCTGTTCGGTCAGTGCCGCCAGTATCATACTCTCATCATCGGCTTTGCCGCCTGCCTCAAGCATCGCTTTAAGTGCCCTCAGACTGCCGACCCGTGCGGCAATCTGCATCGGCGTGGCGTTCTCATGTCCCTTGAGATTCGGGTTCGCGCCCAGTGCAAGAAGCCGCTTCGCTTCAGTGGCATTATCATACAGCGCTGCCTTATAGAGCCGCTGCTGCACTTTTCCGCGGCTTATGGGTTTTGTTTGGTTACCCCTTTTTTCTGCCATACGTACCGATGAGGACTTTTTCCTCTCAAGCGGGTAACAGCGCGCGTCTTTAAGCAGTTTGAAACTCAGTAAACACGAACCGACTCTGACAATAGCCGATACGGAAGGTTCATTCGCTCCTGCAGCTAAGCCCGTTTTTGCCTTGCATCTTTCAAGATCGTACACGGCAATACCCGCTGCGCCCTGCGCTTTGTAAAGCCGGTTTGCCCCGATAACTATTTTGTTCTCACCCGGCGCACTATCGTACATTTGCCCCTCTGCACCGGAAAGCATGCAGATCTGCTTTGGTGAACCGTCTGTTGCAGTTTGGTAGAGGCGTATTTGGTGTTTTCTATCGACAAAAGCGAGCATTCCGTTTTGGGCGTGCAGGGTGTACCCTTTTTTGCCAAAGAGCGGATCACGCATAACAGGCTGTGGATCTTTAGGGCTGCCAATTTCGAACACTTCCATCTCTGTATGCCGTCCCAGCACATAGAGTCTGCTGCCAAAGAGTGCGATATCATTCACGTGCTTTGATGAAAGCGGCAGCTTTTTAAGAAGCTGCGGCCTGCTCTTTTCGTCTAAAGCATAGATGTAGAGCTCACTCTTCCTTCTTCCCTTATAGTTGACCGGCACATAGAGCACCCCCTCTTTGACATCCACCGTGCGTACAATGTTCCCGTAAACCAAATTGCCAAGCACTTTTGGATGTTTGGCATTGCGTACATCGATCACACTGACCCAGCCTCGCTTGCCCTCGAGCATATAATCACCCTGCGCCACATAGGCGATGCCCTTTTCTACCTTTACCGACAGTGCGCATCCGGGCAGTACCGTTTTGGAGAGTTGCAAGGGTACATCCGGATTTGCAACATCAAAAATCTCCAGCCCTTTATCCCCCTTGGCGACATAGAGCAGACTGCCATGCTTCAACACGCCCTCCGCACGAAGCCGGGTTAGAGGGACAACCTTCTCTTCAGGAACAGTATAATCGGTTTCTTTGGGGTGTGAGGCAAAAAGCACATTGACTTTTCTATTTGGCAGATGCAGACAATCGCCTGTTTTTCTATGGCACAGCGCATTGCCTCTCCAGACAATATCTTCACGTGCTATCTCTTTTATGAAGATAACAAAATCACCGTAGCGGTAGGGAAAGGAGCCGTCATACCCAAGGATCTTCGACGTATTGACTCTTGACGTGCGCAGTCTGACGCGGTCGTCTCCCCAGTGCGGCCCAAGAATGACAATATCGCTCCCGCTACCAAGCGAAAGCGTATCGTCTCCCCCGCCGGGATAGTAGATATCGTTGCCTTTAGCATCCTCGACCTCATCATCTCCATCACCGAGAATCACCGCCGTACGGCCGGTATTACAGACGATGTAGTGCCCCTCGCTGCCTGTGGCAAGAATAATCTGGTCATACTCTGTCGGACAACGACTGTTGATCTTCCAGCGTATCAGTTTGCGAAAAAGCAAATCAACCGTTTCAAGCTTGAACGCCCTGCCGAGCGGATCGTCTATGGGAACGGTTTTGGGGAAGTACCCCTCCGCCTGCCCCTTTTCCATAAAAGTACGAAGTTCGCCAAGGGAGCCGATTGCCTCTTTGGCGCCAAGCTGTGTCAAAATCATGATGATGAAGATAAGAAGTCTTTTTTGCATCACCCATTCTACTCAAACTTTGCTAAAAGGATTGTGCTATAATCAGCCCTATGAAAAGAACACGTATAGACCTGCACAACCATACCACACGCTGCAACCATGCCGAAGGCACTGTCGATGAGTACATCCGGAAGGCTATCGCACTTGGCATAGATATCTACGGCTTCAGCGAACACGCACCGATGGATTTCGATGAGGGGTACCGACTCTCTTTTGAAGAGATGAGCGCGTATGAAAACGATATTCTTGCCGCACGCGAAAAGTACAGCGACAACATCGAGATTCTGCTTGGCTACGAAGTCGACTGGCTGCCCGGACATATGGATGAGAGGGTGTTGAATGCCGATGTGGACTACCTCATCGGTTCGGTGCACTTCATCGACAAGTGGAGCTTCGACAACCCCGAATTCATCGGCGGCTGGAAAGAGCGCGACATAGACGAGATATGGCAGGCATACTTCGAAGCGACCGAAGCGATGGCCAAATCGGGGCAGTTCGACATTGTCGGGCATCTCGACCTCATCAAGGTCTTCAAGTATCTGCCAAAACAGGATGTACGCCTGCTGGCAAAAGACTCCCTTGCAGCCATTAAAAAGAGCGATATGGTACTTGAGCTCAATGCTGCAGGACTGCGCAAACTCGTCGGGGAGATCTACCCCTCCAAAGCACTTCTTGAAGAAGCTTATGCGCTTGAGATCCCCATTACCTTCGGCTCGGATGCCCACAGCCCCGAACAGGTAGGCTTCGGATACGATGCAGCTGCTGCC
>JALWLU010000081.1 GCA_026996325.1 Sulfurovum sp. | reverse complement strand
GAGACCGTTCAGAGTTTTGTGTCAACCGATAGTTGAGTGAATTATATCACAACTCCAGAGCCTTATCCAGCCTTCCTTCAAAGAAGATAGCCAACTGAGAGATGGTCAGAGACCAGTTTCTCATTGGCATTGTCCACTTCTTCTGGGCATTTTGAATTCCCATATACAACAGTTTCAGCAGTGAGTTTTCATTGGGAAAAGCCCCTTTGGTCTTGGTCAGTTTTCTGAACTGCCGATGTACTGATTCAATAATGTTTGTGGTGTATATAATACGCCTGATATCTTCCGGATATTTGAAATAGTAAGAGAGGTTCTCCCATTTGTTGCGCCAGGAGTTGATGACGATAGGGTACTTGCCTCCCCACTTCTCCTCAAGTCTGTCCAGTTCAAACTCTGCTGCTTCCTTGGAGACTGCCTGATAAACCAGCCTGAGGTCTCTCATAAACTCTTTCTGGTTCTTGGAAGCCACATATTTCAGGGAGTTCCTTATCTGGTGTACAATGCAGAGCTGTACTTCTGTTTGAGGGAATGTGGCATTAATAGCTTCAGGAAAGCCTTTGAGTCCATCCACTGAAGCGATGAGTATATCTTCTATACCTCTGTTTTGCAAATCAGTCAGTACCTGCAGCCAGAAGTTGGCACCTTCACTCTCTGAGAGGTAAAGCCCCAGTATCTCTTTTCTACCACTTATATTGACTCCAAGTATGGTATAGATGGCTTTGGAGACATATTTGCCATTCTCTTTTATTTTGTAATGGATGGCATCGAGCCATACGAAGGGATAAACCTTTTCAAGCGGTCTTTGCTGCCACTCTTTTAGTAAAGGAATCACTTTGTCTGTAACGGCACTGATAGTGGCTTTGGAAAAATGTACGCCATAGAAATCTTCAATGTGTTCGGAGATCTGTGCATAGGAGTTGCCAAGAGCATAGAGTGACAGGATCTTCTGTTCTATCTGATCACTCATATGGGTCTGGTGTTTCTTGACGAACTGGGGTTCAAAGGTACCATTCCTGTCTCTGGGAACATCGAGTTCAAACTCACCTACGGAGCTTTTCATAGTCTTGGAGGATTTACCGTTCTTACGGTTACGAATCTCACTACCCAGGTGGGTTTCCAGCTCTGCTTCCAAAGCAGCTTCGGTCAGTTGTTTGATCAGCGGAGCAAGTACTCCGTCTTTGCCGTCTATCTTTGCACCTGCCTTGATCGCTTCAAGGGCTTCATTTAAATCGAACGTGTCGTTCATGTGTCCTTCCTTTAGAATATGTAATTCTATCGGATTGACACAAAATTTCTAACAGTCCCTTTTTCATTGTTTGGTTGAAGTCAACCTTAAAAGCACTCCGTCATTCCTGCAAAGGCAGGAATCTTTGCGTCAATCTTCCAAAAAACGTCAAGATCCCGGATCAAGTCCTGGATGACGGAATTAAAAACATTGCCATTGATAAACATGAGGGAATATGACAAAGATCACACGTTATCGTGTTTTCTTTTTTTCTTTGCCTCGTTTCTCTTTTTTCTTTGTCACGCGAACAAAGAAAAAAAGAAATGAAGAGGAACGTTAAACACAAAATAAACGTCAAGATCTCTCATCGATCGTGAAATGACGAATAGTTTACCAGCTTATAAAATCAAATAAAATATAGAGAAAAGATTTATAGAAAAATGTATTTAGAGGAAAAAGAGTGAGAAAAGACACGGAGAGCCCGTGTCTTTAAAGGGGGCATTAACCGATAGGCTCTGCCTTCTTGACATCGTAGAGGATGTCGTCCATTGGGTGGCGGTACATTGGCATTGCAAGACGCTTCTCGTCAAGTACGTGACCGATGAATCCGATGGATCTACCAACAATGAAGAATGCGTTGAGTGTACCGGACTCGATAAACTCGTCGATCTCCTCTTCGCTGTACCCAAGCGCTCTCCACATATCGACCATCAGGATTCCGATGGTACCATCCACGTTGAGAATCAGGTTCTCTTTCTTGGATGTAGTCAGCGCCTCAACCGTTCTTGCATAGTCAAGCAGTGGTGTTGCAGGGAAGTTTTCCGCTGCAAAGTCCATCAGACCCTTGACACGGAGATCAGGATTCTTCAGAGACTTGATTCTATGCCCGATACCAGGAATAGGCACACCCTCTTTCTTCATGTAGCTGAGGAACTCTTTTGGTGAAAGGTCGTTGTCATCAGCATACTTGAAGTACTTCGCCGCACCGTCAATGGCACCACCGAATCTTGGACCGATAGTGAGCAGTCCGGTAACCAGAGACTCGACAACGGACTTGCCTGCACGTGCAGTAACTTTGGCATTGTGTGCACCGGAAACCGCAGGACCGTGGTCTGCAACAGTTTTGATGACCGTTTCAATGAACTCTGTCGCCCATTTCGGATACTGTTTCTTGAACCAGAGCAGTGAGATGACATCGCCGATTCCCTTGCCTGTGCTTGGAAGTGCCACAGAAGAGATAGGGAATCCTGCATAAGTTGCCTCTTCGCCTCTGTCGTCAGAGATTGTACAGATGAACTGCTTTGGTCTTCTGTATGCGGGGATCGTATTGATCGTCGGTTCTGGGATATCTTTGATGATTCCCTCTGCATGAAGCTCTTTATAGACACCGTTGATAACTTCTGGAAGGTCATTAAATGAAGCCGGTACATGAATACCAGCCTCTTTCATCGCCTTGTTCTTCGCTTCGGCAGTCTCTCTGTCATCGTTTGCAGAAGCACCCGCGTGACCGAACTGTACGCCCGAGTCGTAGTACTTCGCGATTGTACCGATACACCATGCAATGATAGGCTTCTTGATCTTGCCGGACTTAACCGCTTCGATGACCTTGTACTCTTCAGTTCCCCCTACTTCTCCAAGAAGAACCATGTACTTGACATCCGGGTTCTCTTCCATTCTGAGCAGGTTGTCGATGAATACGGAACCAACGAATCTGTCACCACCGATCGCAACACCTTCGGCAATACCGTCAGCGTTGATAGCGATGATGTTTGAAAGCTCGTTGAAGAGACCGCCCGAACGTGTTACCAGACCACAAGATCCCGCTCTGTGGAGCTTGGAGTTGATAATGTTATCGATCGTACCACCGATGTTTGCGATCTTGAACGCACCCGGAGAGATCGCACCAACAGTTGCAGGTCCGATCACGGTAACACCCTTCTCTCTTGCGTATGCGTTCATGCCGCGTGCAAGTCTCTCAGGAATACCTTCTGCAGTGATCATGATGGTTTTGAAGCCACCGATGTTAAGGGCTTCCATTGTCACATCGTATGCTGTTCTGAACGATGCGAAGTTGAGCAGAACATCTGCCTGCGGCTGAGCTGCTTTTGCCTCTTCCGTACTCTTGTAGAGAGGAATCATCACCTCATCGGCACCCCAGAAGAACTTCTCGAACTTGTTCGAAGAGGTCGGAGCAACGATCCCTGCAACGGAAGGCTTCTCTCTCTTGATCACATAGTCATAATCCAGCATTCTCTGGATCGCTGTCTTGTTGTTGTTCCAAAAAATCGCTTGTGTATCTTTAGTAAATAGTCTTGACATTCTCTTCTCCCTACTTCTCTTCTAGTGCCATACGTACGATATCTGTCACGTGTGTCTCAGGACCGTAAACCTCGATAGGAATCTCCAGTCTGTCGGCTGCCTCTTTGATATCTTTCAGACCCTTCTCATAGTTTGGTCCACCACGTCTGACGTAGACTTTTACACCTACCTCTTTCATCTTGTCCGCATACTCTTCGAATGCCTGGATGATACCGGTAAAGGTCTTTGCAACATCGGTAAAGTTCGCGATCGCACCACCGATAATGAGAATCTTGTCACGCCCTTTTGGGTCTTTCTCTCTTGTCATCAGGTCAAGGATAGTCTCTGCATAGAACTTAGTCTCGCCCGTAGTCGGTCCTCCGGAGTACTCACCGTAGTTTGCCAGGTCATCGATACCTGCAAAGTCGGCAATGGTGTCTGCGTAAACAACCGATGCACCACCACCGGCAACCATTGTCCAGATACGTGCTTCAGGCTTGAGCAGTGTCAGCTTCAGTGACGCACCCGTTTTGGCATCCGCCTCTTCGATCGCTTCTACTTCCGGAGACTTCGCTTCCATACCGAACGCTGTAGGATACTCGATGTCACCCCAGTGGTCGACCATCATGAAGCCCGCAGTGTCGTCAAGCTTTGCAACCATATCGAGCAGCTCGACGTTGTTGCCCTGAAGTACGAACGGGTTGATCTCCAGATATGCAAAGTTGAGCTCTCTATACGCCTTGAAGAAACCGATGGCAAACTCGGCAAACGCCTCTTTGTCCTCGGGCTTTACATCAGCAGGAATATTCTCTCTGATCTTCGCTTCGATCTCCTCTTCAGTCGCAGTGATAGGGAACGCTACTTCAGTAACTTTTTCGTCCCATCCCTCTTCAACTTCCATACCGCCTTCGGCAGACATATAGAGTACATCCTCGTCTCCGACAACAGTAGCAGAGATGTAATACTCTTCGCTCTGGTCGTGCGGAGTGAACGGCTCAACGATGAAGTGTGTAAGGTAGTCTTCAGAAGGCTCTCCGACAGGAGTGTCACCGTCAAACGAGAAGTAGACCTTCTGCTTCTCGGCTCTCTTTTCATCGATCCACTTTGCAGCATCTTCCAGTGTCACGTCACCGGGCTTGTTGACTTTGAAAAGAACCAGACCGTTCTTCCCTCTTTTACCAAACAGCATATCCGGCTTGGCAACGAGAGGCTTCTCAGCCAGCCACGGATGTGTGGTCTTTGCAGCCTCTCTGAGTTCATCACCGGTTTGAACCAGTATCGTCTGATACGGGTAGTTGAAGTTTGGAAAGTATACATCCCAATGTCTTGCCAAGATCGACTTGGCGTCGTACTCTCTAATCGCTTTTTGAGCCATCGAGTTCTCCTTTAATTTTGTTCGTTAAAGTGTAGCATGCGAAGGGTTTAAGTTTCGTTTCTGTAATCAAAACGATAAGAAATCTATGGTTTTTGTGTATTTTGGAAACAGTTGGCTACGGCTTGCAGGCAGAAATGCCGTAGTAACGCAGCTGCAGTGCCATCCTGCCTTTCGCATCGTAACACCCCATACCTTCATCCTTGAGCTTTTTGGCAAGATAGTAGGGAGCGAAAACCTGTGCGGCAAAGGGGTGGCTACGCTGCTTCGTCCAGAGGTAGAGCGGACGGCTGAAGAGCAGCATCGCTACGGAGATCACGAGAAATCCCATTACCACATAGAAAGCGCGTTTATAGCGTTTGCGAAACTGCGGCAGGCGTACGCGCAGGCTGTTCATAAAGACTTCTACCATCGCGATGGTAGAGATCATCACATAAGGGGCGAAGTCGGTAATGTAGACTTTCTGTCGGATGGAGAGCAGCAGGGAGACGACCAGCGCGGTAAAGGAGATGTACCACATCAGTGTCTTGGGGCCGCGCAAAAGGATCCTATACATTGTATAGAAGAAGTACAGAAAAAGCAGCGGAGAGAAGACTGCGGCATAGAGTCCGAAGACCTCAATAAAGTGCCCCGTAGGGCGGCCACTTATTTCAATACCTTTTGCCAAGTAGATGAAAGCGAAGATAAATGCACCTGAAAGCACAGCCAGCGGTTTGTCTTTGCGTGTGATGCCATAGAAAAAGAGGGCGACAAAAAAGATGATGGAGGCTTCGTGGATAAAAAAGAGTACCAGCATAATAAAGGGCAGTAGCGCAAAATTTCGCCGTTCATACAGCAGTACGAAAAGAAGAACAAGCATCAGCACGACAATACCGACATTGGCAAGCACTGTTGCGGTGATAATGCCCGGCAGGAACATAAAGAGTGCGGTGGAGAGGTAGACATCTTCACGTTTTTTAAAGTAGCGCTGGCTCAGTTCGTAAAAGATACGCAGGCTCAAAAAGGCAAAGAGCATAAAAAAGAGCCGCAGACCAAGCAGACCCGGAACGAGTTGCCTTCCCCACTCCATCAGCAACGTTACCAGCGAGTGTGACTCGTAAAGGTTCTTCGCCTCATGGGGCGTGATGGGTGTGGTGGCAGCTAGAAAGAAAGAGAGGGCTACATAGAGGAAGAGAAGCCATAAAAAGAGCTTTTTCCCCATAAGAGTTTCCTACTTTACAGTTTGAGGAAATTGTCGAGCATCTCGTGCCCATATTCGCTCATGATCGATTCGGGGTGAAACTGCACGCCATATATGGGCCTGTCTTTGATCTGCAGCGACATGATCTCTCCGTCATCCTCACTATGGGAGGTTGGCACGATAGTTTCTGGCAGATTCTCCTTGTTGACCGTCAGCGAGTGGTAGCGTGTCGCACGGAACTCGTCCGGGATATCCTTGAAGATAGGTGTCTTGGCGTCAACCTTGACCTGAGAGGTTTTGCCGTGCATCATCTTCTTGGCACGAACAACTTCACCACCGAACGCCTGGGCAATACTCTGGTGGCCAAGACAGATACCAAAGATCGGTGTCGTATCGGCAAACTCCCTGATGACATCGAGTGTCACACCCGCATCATCGGGCGTGGAGGGGCCGGGAGAGAGAATGATCTTTTCAGGGGTTAGCGCTTTTATCTGCTCTATCTCCATCTCGTCGTTTCGGATCACTTTGAGATCCGCTCCCAGTTCACGGCAGTACTGCACGACATTGTAGGTAAAGCTGTCGTAGTTGTCTATCATCAATACCATAATTACACCCTTGCTGTTTTGAAGCTATATTCTAACATAACTTTTCAGTAGACCTTCAGTTCATTGTAAAGCGAGTCACGTTCGACAGGAATGAAACCTGCATTCTTGATCATCGCAACGAAGTCTTCCAGAGGCATACCGTGTGCCGAAGCTGCACCGGCAGCGGACTGAATGGCCTCTTTTTCGATAGTGCCGTCAAGGTCGTCCGCACCGAACTCCTGGGCGATAAGTGCCAGGTTGATCGTAGAGGTCGCCCAGTAGGCTTTGATGTGGGGGATGTTGTCCAGCAGAATACGGCTGATGGCGTAGGTTTTGAGGATCTCCTGTCCGGTAGGAAACTCCGTGACTTTCAGAAAGTTGTTGTCGCGCTGGTAGACCAACGGAATGAATGCGTTGAAGCCGCCCGTCACATCCTGAAGGTCTCTCAGACGCAGCATATGGTCGATACGGTGTGCACGCGTCTCGACATGGCCAAAAAGCATTGTCGCGTTGCTCTCCCTGCTGCGCTCGTGCCACTTTCGATGGATCTCGAGCCACTGGTCGGAGGTCACCTTGCCTTTGCAGAGATACTCGCGTACCTCTTCATCGAAGATCTCCGCACCGCCTCCGGGCATGGAGTCGACACCATTTTCGATCATCAGGTCGAGTACCTCATCGTAACTGAGTCCGTACTGACGGTGCAGAAAGTCGATCTCCGCAGCGGTCATCGCTTTGATATGGACATCGGGCAGCGCCTCTCTGATCTTGCGAAAGGCACCCATATACCACTCCACACCGTCGTTGGGGTTGTGTGCAGAGACGATGTGAAGCTCTTTGACACCGTTTTTAACCGAGTTTTCCGCAATGGCCAGTATCTCTTCATGGCTCATCGTGTACTGGTTCGGGTTCTTCCTGCTGGCGGAGTAGGCGCAGAATTTGCAGATGTCCGCACAGACATTGGTGGGGTTGATGTGGCGGTTTACGTTGAAGAAGCTCTTGCGGCCATACTTCTCTTTTCGTATCGCATCGGCAAGTTCACCCAGTGTATAGAGATCGAGCTCATAGAGCGCTTCACCCTCTTCCTGGTTCAGACGCTCCTTGTTACGTACCTTTTCTATCAGATCCATTGCAGTCCATTTCATCATAAATTTCGGTATTATATCACTAATTGTTTAGGGCACCGTACCGCCTGAGCGTAGGAGTAGCGTATGAACCGGCTAAAGTCTGAAATAGAAGCACTGCTGTATGAAGGAGCAAGCGACCTTGAGATCGCCAAGGTCCTCAAAAGGGAGATAAAAGCCTACTTCGAAACCCTCGAAGAGACCTTCTCTACCACCGGGGGCAAGGACTTTCTTGTAAGACACACCCGCAAAATAGACACTTTTATCAAACTCGCCTACCAGGTGACACTGCGTTCGATGTTTGGCAACTATACCCCGCTGAAAAACGCCATCCCTGTCGGCCTTGTCGCATTGGGCTCCTACGGGCGGGAGCAGCTCTGCGTCTACTCCGACATCGACCTGATGATCGTCTACAAAGATATTCCAGGCTACAACACCAAGTCACTCATAGAGAAGATACTCTACCTGCTCTGGGATGCGGGGCTGAAACTGGGACACCGTGTCCACACCGTTGAAGAGCTTTACGAGGTTTCCAAAACCGACATTACTATCAAGACCGCACTTATCGAATCACGTTTTATTGATGGTTCACACTTCATCTGGACCGAGACGCAGAATGCCCTTGCGCAGATACGTCACGACGATATCAAAGCGTTCATCGAGGCAAAACTCGAAGAGCAGGCACAAAAACACCATAAATATCCTTTGACAATGGAGCCGAACCTCAAAGAGGGTGCGGGCGGTTTCAGAGATGCCAACCTTGTCTACTGGATAGGAAAGGTACGCTACAACATCAATGCCATCAAGGATCTGCCTGCGAAGATAGTCGAAGAGAGCGAATACAAACCCTTTCGCATCGCCCTTGAGTTTCTCTTCCGTGTCCGTTCGGCCCTGCACCTTGCCACCCACAAAAAGGAGGACCGCCTCAGGCTCGAGCATATTCCTCAGGTCGGTACACTGCTTGGGTACGAAAACACGCCAAACGGGCAGATTAAATTCGCCAAAAAAGTGACCGAATCCCTCAAGGTTGTCCGCCTCTACAGCACCATTTGGCTGGAGAAGCTCACCCGTGACTATGTGGAGATACCTTCACAAAAACGATTTATCTATCCCAAAAAGAGCAGAGACCTCAACGGCCTGCTCAAGCAGATGGTAAGAGAAGCGCACACACCTTTCCGCACCCATCCCACTTTCCTGCGCGCCCTCATCGATGCCAGACATCCCGAACGCCCCGACGAGATACTCTACAAAACCATCTCGGCGATCTTCTGCCAACCTCACGCCTACTCCATATTGAGCACCCTCTCCTATGTCAGACTGCTGCGATACACGATCCCCCCTATCAAAAAGGTGGTCGACCTGCCCCAGTTCGACGGCTACCACCAGTATGCGGTCGACATCCATTCACTGCGCTGTGTCTACCACCTCGAACATATCGAGGAGCCGCTGGTCAAGGAGCTCTATGACGCTCTTGGGGATGAGGAGCGTGCAATGCTCAAACTGGCTGTTTTTCTGCACGATGCGGGCAAGGGACGCAAACGCGACCACCATCTTGTCGGTGCATCGCTTTTCAAGATCTTCGCACAGAAACTTGGCATTAGAGCCGACCTCATCGATATGGGTGAGCGCCTCATCCAGTACCATACACTGATGAGTAACGTTGCGCAGCGTGAAGACCTCTACAGTGAAAAGATCATCTTCGGCTTTGCGTCACACTTTCCGACCAAAAAGCTGCTTGATATGATCTACATCCTTACCTATGCCGATATGAATGGAGTCGGCAGCGACATCTACAACTCCTTCTCAGCAAGGCTGCTGCGCACGCTTTACAAACATTCACTTGAAGTGCTGGGACGTACGGCTATGCTTGATGAAGCGGCCAAACGTGCCAAAAAGGAGCAGGCACTCAAACGTCATCCTGCCTTTCAGGCACTCAAGCGCAGCGAGCAGAAGAAGATCCTGCAGATGCCCTCCAACCTCCTCTTTCTGCGCTACCGGCCCGAGCGCATCATCGAGATTGCAAAAAAAGCGTTTGAGACCGAACACTTCACCTACCACATCAGCAACAAGGAGTATCTGACCATCGAGATTATCCGTGCCGACTCCATCAACCTCAGCTACCTGCTGGGCAAGCTCAGTACGCTCGAGGTGGTCAATATGGATATCAGCAAACTCTTCAACGAGCTCAAATACTTCAAGATAGATTTCGCTACACGAGTGGATGACGATGAGATAGGACGCATCGAGCAGATCATCAACGATGCGTTCGATCCGACCAAAAAGAGTATCGAGTCGATCCCACTGATAAAAAAGGAGGATATCGACATTGACTGTGAACACTCCAAAACCTACGCCATCATGCATCTTCGAAGCAAGAACCAGCGCGGGCTGCTTGCCTATATCATCGACATGTTCGACGAGATGGGCATCGACATCGTCACTGCGAAGGTCCATACCCTCAAAAACCGTGTACGTGACATGTTCCTCATCGAAAAGAATGGAAATTTCTGCCATAATACGGAACGAATTATCGAGAAACTTACAACAGACAAAAAGGAAGCGTAAATGTGCGGGATTGTCGGCTACATCGGCCCAAAAGAGAAAAAAGAGATACTCCTTGACGGACTGCAGGAGCTTGAGTACAGAGGCTACGACTCTGCAGGTATCGCCATTATCCAGGGAGAGAAGCTCAACAGCTTCAAGGCTGTAGGCAAGCTCAAAAACCTGAGAGAGAAGACAAAAGATTACACTTCCAAAGGCTTTGGCATCTCCATCGGCCACACCCGCTGGGCGACACACGGCAAACCTACCGAACTCAACGCCCATCCGCACCTTGGCGCCTACTCCTATGTGGTACACAACGGTATCATCGAAAACTACCAGGAGCTCAAAAAAGAGCTGCAGCAGGAGGGAGTCACCTTCCTCAGCCAGACAGATACGGAAACCATCGTACACCTCTTTGAAAAGTACCACAACGAAGGATTTGAACCTTTTGAAGCCTTCAAAAAAACTGTCAATCGCCTTGAAGGCGCGTATGCCACACTGCTCATTACCGAAGCAGCACCCGATACAATCTTCTTTGCCAAAAACGGCTCTCCGATGCTGATTGGCTTTGATGGCGAAGAGGTCTACTTCGCCTCCTCCGACACCCCTATCATCGGCAAGGCGAATGAAGTCTACTACCTTGAAGACGGCGAGTATGGCTATGTACAAAACGGCAAAGTCCATCTTTTTGACAGCCATGGTGAAAAAGTATTCCATACACAGCCGCTCATTGCAGACAAGGCAATGGCGCAAAAAGAGGGATACCGCTTTTTCATGGAAAAAGAGATCTACGAGCAGAGCCGTGTGATGGGTGAGACGATGATGGGGCGTGTACTTGAAGAGGAGATTGTACTCGACGAGCTCGATGCCGACTTTTTTAAAGGCATTAACACCATCAAAATCTGTGCCTGCGGTACCTCGTACCACTCCGCACTGACTGCGGCATACCTCTTTGAAAGGCTGGCGAAGATACGCTGTGATGTGGAGATCGCTTCGGAGTTCCGCTACAAAGAGCCGTTGCTTACCAAAGATACTCTTTTTGTCACCATCAGCCAAAGCGGTGAGACAGCAGATACGCTTGAAGCGCTTAAAATGGCGAAGCGCGCAGGGCTGAAGAGCCTCAGCATATGTAATGTCGACAACTCCTCCATCGTTCGAGAGAGCGATACCGCTATCCTCACCCGTGCGGGCATCGAAAAGGGTGTGGCAAGCACCAAAGCTTTCGCTACCCAGACAATGGTGCTCTGGATGCTGGCACTCTATGTCGGACAGGTCAAGCAGACACTTCCCAAAGAGGTGCTAAAAGCAGAGATCGATGCGATGCTCCACACGCCAAAAGCGCTTGTGGTCACCGACGAACTGCACGCCAGACTGCACCGTCTCAGCAAGCGCTACCTGCACGGGCACGGCTTTTTCTTCATTGGACGCGATATCTTCTACCCCCTCGCGCTCGAGGGTGCGCTCAAACTTAAGGAGATCAGCTACCTACACGCAGAGGGCTACCCCGCAGGCGAAATGAAACACGGCCCCATCGCCCTTGCCGATGCGGAGCTCTTCACCATCGCCCTGATGCCAAAGACGATGCACTACGACAAGATAAAATCCAACGTAGAGGAGCTAAGTGCCCGTGATGCCACCATCTGCGCCATCTCCCCTCTGCCTTTCGAACTTGCCGACGACTTCGTGCAGACACACTACAGCTCCCACCCAATGGTGGAGTTCTTTGAAATGATGGTGGTCACTCAGCTTCTCGCACTTGAAATCTCCGTCAGGCTTGGAAACGATGTCGATATGCCGAGAAATTTGGCAAAATCGGTGACTGTAGAATAAAGGAAACACTATGGCTCTTTTTAAATGCGATGCATGTCACCATATTCAAGAAACGTCAAATCAGTATATTGGGAAAAAAGCACAATGTCCCAAATGTAAAGAAAAAGGAACTATTTACAACACAGTAGAATATGTAAAAAAAATAACGGAACAGTATCTTTTACAAAAAGAGATAATAGATCAACAAACAAAAGAACCGACATCAACGAAAAACGAAGCATCTATACTTGAAGTACATGATGCGATCCCCATTGATGATTACGATATACACAATACAGATGTTTTTTCCCAAAAAGACCACTATGCTCCAATTGTACGGTGGTTTAATCAAAAACATATTCAAGCTACAGTAGATCCAAAAATGATGGATACCAGAGGTTATTTTGATGAAGTTGCAATTTATATGGGAACCCATTACAATACAATTGGTTCTATTATTCAGCAGATAAGATATGCACAAAGCAAAAACTATACCACTGTTAAAATTGTTTTGTCAAAATATAGTAAAGAAGAAATCAAACAAATATTAGATTTTTGCAAAAAACTTCATCAGTTCACTTTTATTGCAAGATACAACCATGTAAAGAAAGATAATATCATTTATCTAACAATACAAGACATTCCAAGAATTAAAAATTTTTTCAGTGGCATGTGGATGGAATGGTTTGTTCTTATCAAACTAATTACTTTTTTCAAAGAGAACAATCTAAATCTCCCTATCGTAAGAGGAGCAGATCTGACATTCCAAAATAAAGAAAAAAATGAACTTGACATTTTTTTCCTGAACAATAAAGATGAACCCTTTTGTATCGAATGTAAAACAGGAGAATTCAGACAAGATCTAAACAAATATTTTGAATTACGAAAGAAATTGGGAATCAAAAAAGAACACTTTTTACTTTGTGTCTTTGGTCTTGATAAAAAACAGGCTGAAAGTTTGACTACAATGTATGAGATTACTTTAGTAAATGAATCTATGCTTATGGATCATATTAAAACACTTTTTTAACTTCCTATTCGCTCTTTATCTAAAACTTATTATATTGACTGCAATCCCAGAATAACAGTTATTGTAGCCATAAGGTAGAAGAGCATCTTTAAGCCGCTTTGTCATACAATATTCCATAGAGACACAAAAAAAGGATGGAATAGATGAAAAAGGCACCACTTTCACTCACGTTGACGGGACTACTTCTTGGAGGGACACTGGCCTACGCCGATTTTGCCGACGGGCTGGTTGGTGGACTCGTTGGCGGAGCAGTCGGCTCTGTCATTACCAACGAGGTCTATAACAGCAACAAAGCGTCACAGCCCCAATACAGACCCGTTCATACAAAATCACAAAAAAAACGCCGAAAGACAAAACGAGCTGCCACACCGGCAATGACCGATGAGATGAAGATACAGAAGGCTCTCAAGGGCCTTGGTTTCTACCACGGTGCACTCGACGGTGAGGTCAACTCCTTTGAGACGCGCACGGCAATCAAGAAGATGAACAATGCCTACGGCATCGGCAATACCGCTTCGCTCAAACCTGAGGAGCGTGATACCCTCATCTACCTTGGTACCCTCTTCGCTTTCGATAGAAACCTCATCGCACGTGGAAACGACAAGATCACCCGTGGCAAACGTATTCAAACAGCACTCAAAGTACTTGGCTTCTACCACGGAAAGATCGACGGTTCCGTCGGCCCGATGACACGCAGCTCCATTGCAGCATACCAGCAGGCGTATGGTCTTGGTGCCAGCCCACAGCTCGATTTCGAAGCGGAGTACCAGCTTATCAGCAGTGCACGAGAAGCAAACGACAAGAATATTAACGACTCCATCGCTGCCCTCAAATCGTTAGGACACCCCGCTGTACCGCAAAACGTTGGACAACCGGCACCCAAACCTCAGGATGACACTGTAAGCAGCCAGCCAAAAGTGATTCAGCTGCAGCCTGTCGAAGCGTCACAACAAAGCCAGCCTGCACAGCACCAATACCAGTAATGTAAAGGGGTTAACGCCCCTCGAACCACTCTTTGCACAACTGCCGGTAGATCACCCGGCAGGCTTCCACTTTCTCTTTTATGTACACTTCCTCAAAGTAGAAAGTACAAAAGTTCGCTTGTGACTCTTGCGAAAAAGCAAACTCTTCACATACTGCCGCAACATCGAAGTAACGATCATTGGCAGCGGCGTACTCAAAGTCGATAAGTGCCACATTACTCCCCTGCCAGAGAAGATTTTTGGGGTTGAGATCGTTGTGGCACAGCACAATCTCTTTGGGAGAGGCTTCAAGTACCTTGAATGCGTGTTCGATCGTTTCACTATGTGTTTTGACAAGTTCGTAGAGTGCCAGAGGCGGCATATCGGCTCCGATGGTATGCAGCTTCTGCAGTGCTTTTGCCAGTGCCCTGTTCTGACTCTTGCTTAACACCTCCAGGTGCTCACCCTCCGCAAACTCCGTGATCATCCATCCTTCTGTCAGGTCAAGCAGCAGCGGTCGGGGTGCAATGCCGAGTGCTGCCGCCTTTTGCTGCAGCGTGAACTCTCTTTTGCGATCGATACCCTCCTCTTTGAAAAGACGCAAAAGATAGACCTCTTTTGCAGTTTCGATACGGTAGTTGAGGTTACAGTAGCCCTGTGCACCGACAGGTGTTATGGAGTGTATGGGATCATCTTTGAAAAGCGGAAGCTTCTCAAATGCGGTTCTGTTCACCATACGCCTTTTTCCAGCTTGCATAACCGTAGAATGCCAGTATGACATAGAGCACAAAAAGAACGATGGTTGCCAGATAGCCCGATTTGTAGTAGAGTACCGCCGCAGTAGAGTCGACCACCATCCAGTAGAGCCAGTTCTCCAGTACCTTCTTGGCCATCATCCAGGTGGCGATACCCGAAAAGACCATCACGAACGCGTCGTGGTAGGCGAACTTCGCACCCGCATAGGTGGAGGTGAGATAGCCAAGCAGCAGCGTGCCGATGATCCCTGCAATGATGAAAATAAGATGGTGTTTCAGAGACCATCTGCTAATGGGCAGTGTCTCACCGTGTTCGTCTTTTTTCCAGAGCATAAAACCGTAAACGGCCATCACCATATAGTAGAAGTTCAGTAAAGAGGAGGCCACCAGCGCCCCGTCCCAGAAGATGACGGTGTAGATCAGCGTACTGAAAAAGGCAAAGGGCCAGGCCCACTGCGACTCTTTGGCCGCCAGCACGACATAGGCGATGCCAAGCAGCGTCGCAGCGATCTCCCAGCCGGACATCTGTGCGAACGCTGCCACTATGGTCGCTGTGGAGATATCCATTTAAAAGCGTCCCTTCCTGTCCTCACCGACGATCTTGATGACAAAGACTGACTGCGGGATCTTCTCGAAAACCGCCTTGATCTCATCGTTAAGCAGCCCCATAATGATATCGTACTCACCATATACCTGCGTGCTGAGCTCCGTACGCACGATGTTCACTCTCTGCTCCTGTGCCAGCCTTTCAATGAACGCCGAAATGGGCTTCTCAAACTCGCTTTGGAGCGGATACATACTGATATCGATGGAAACTTTCATACTCTATCCTTTAAAAGTCGTAGCTGAGGGTGAAACCATATGTTCTAGGTGTCCCTTTTTGCGTATAGAGTTCATCTCCGTTACCGAAGTTGTCAAAATAATACCCTCTTGTATCATACTCTTCATTCGCCAAGTTTCTACCCCACAGAGTCGCTGTCCAGTGCTCTCCCATATAGGTCAAACTTGCATTGGCCAGTGTATAGGGCTTTGATTGCATATCGTGTGTATTGGAGAAGTAGTAACTGCCCATCCCCTCTACATTGGCTCTAAATATCCAGCTTTCAAGGAATGTATAGTCAAGCCCGACATTATACTGGTACTTCGGTGACTGCGCCGGTGTACGCCCATCTTTGGAAACATCATCAACCTCGTTATAGAACTTGTCAAACTTTGCACGCAGCAAACCAAGATTGGCATAGAGACTCAAAGCTTCTATCGGCTGATAGGCAAGCTCCGCTTCCAATCCATAGTAGGTGCTCTCTTCTGCATTGGTAATATAATCGTTGTATTTGGTAATGCCATTGATCGTTTTATTATAAGATGTACCCACCTGGTGGTCTCTTCGCTTTCCGTAAAAGAGATTTATTTTACTCTGTAGCGTGTTCTCCATAAGCATATTGTTCATTCCCAAGTCGATATTCCAGAGTGATTCAGACTTGTAGTGTTTCGGAAGCTGATCAAAATCGGGTACCGGGTTAAAACCGCCAGGCTTATAGCCCCTTGAAAGGGTTACATACAGATTGGTATGACTGCTTTGATCGTAAGAGAGGCCAACCTTTC
>JALWLU010000080.1 GCA_026996325.1 Sulfurovum sp. | reverse complement strand
CTCTTCAATCTTGCGCATGTTCTCGCTGCTTGGCGGTACCAGCGGCAGTCTGTACTCCAGCGTCTCCGTCAGGCCTGCGATGTACATTGCAGCCTTGATGGGGATGGGGTTGCTTTCGCAGAAGAGCACTTTGTTGATGGCAAAGAGGTCGTCGTTGATCGATTTGGCGGTCTTGAAGTCGCCTGCAAGTGCCGCGTGTGCCAGTTTGGCCTTGAGGTCTGGCAGCAGGTTGGAGGTTACCGATGTGACACCCTTTCCGCCGCTGGCAAGAATGGGGAAGTCGATGGCGTCGTCACCACTGAAGACGTAGAGGTTTGGTACTTTTGCCAGCAGCTCCACGGTACGCTCGATGGAGCCTGTAGCCTCTTTGATACCCATAATGTTGGGCACGTCATCGAAGAGGCGTTTGACAGTATCTGGCAGAATGTCCACACCGGTACGTCCGGGAACGTTGTAGAGCATGAAAGGCACTGCCACTGCCGATGCGATGGCCTTGTAGTGCTGGTAGAGCCCCTCCTGGCTTGGCTTGTTGTAGTAGGGGCTTACTGAGAAGAGCGCATCCACGCCGCACGCCTCAGCGTGCTTGGCGATGTCGATGGCTTCATGCGTAGCGTTACTTCCCGCACCCGCAAGTACTTTTGTATTCGTACCCTTGCAGACCTCTACGGCGATCTCGATGCAGCGCTTGTGCTCGTCATGGCTGAGTGTGGCGCTCTCCCCTGTTGTACCTACCGGACAGACAGCGTCGATGTCGTTGTCGATCTGTCTCTGGATGAGTTTGGCGTAGGTGGCTTCATCGAGCTTGCCGTTCTTGAGCGGGGTGATCAGTGCGGTCGTTGCACCGGTGATATAGTTTTCCATTACTTCTGTTCCTGCGTTGGTGTGTCAGTGTCGTGCTTTTTCAATATGACTGTGGTCGCATAGTCGTGGTCGAAGTACTTTTTCGCCACACGCACGATATCTTTGAGCGTTATTTTATCCAATTTCTCTTCATATTCAAGTAAAGGCTTGAGGTTGCCTTTGACAAGGTAGTCGCCGTAGAGGCTTGTGACGTTGTTGGAGCTCTCGAGCGAATAGATGAATTCGGCTTTGGTGTTGATCTTGACCTTATCAAGCTCCTCTTGGGTTACATCGCCTGTTTTGAGCTTCTCAAGTTCGCTGAGAATCTCTTTTTCGACATCTTCAATGGCAACGCCGGGATTGGCCATGGCCATGACGACGAAGACACCGGGGTCTTTCATCTCCATGTTGTAGCCGTAGATCTGGTTGACCAGATGCTTTTCATGTACCAGTCTCTTTTCAAAGCGTGAACTCTTGCCGTGGCTGAGAATGTGGCTGATAGCCGAAAGGACCACCTGGTCGTCATCTTCATAGTTGGGGATGGAGTAGGCGATGGCGATGGTGTCGACCTGGTTGCTCTCTTTGTGCAGTACCGCACGTTTGGCTCCGTCGTTTTTTGGCTCTACGGCGGTGACCTTCGGAATGGCGTGTTCGTTTTTGATGTCGCCGAACTTCGCCTGTGCCTCTTTAAATACCGTTTCCGGCTCTATGTCTCCGGCTACGACGAGGATGGCATTCTCTGGCTGGTAGTAGCGGTGGTAGAAGTCGCGGATGTCCTCTATTTTCCAGTTTAGGATGTCTTCCATGAAGCCGATGGGCAGCCAGTGGTAGGGGTGGTAGACATAGTGGGTGTTGAAGAGGCGGAAGTAGAGGTAGCCCATGGGGTTGTTATCGGTTCGCAGTCTGCGCTCTTCGGCGACTACGTCGCGCTCTCTCTGGAACTCTTCGTCATCGAGCTTGAGGTTATGCATCAGCTCCGCAAACAACTGAAGCGTCATACCGAGGTTCTTGCTGGCGGTCTTGATGAAGTAGTGTGTCTTGTCAAAGCCCGTAGCGGCATTGTTGACACCGCCGTGGCTTTTGACGATGACATCGAACTCTCCCTCTTTGAGCTTCTTGGTCGATTTGAAACTGAGGTGTTCGAGCATATGCGCCATACCGCTCTTGCCCATCGTTTCATTGCGGCTTCCTACCTTGTAGTAGATGTCGGTCGTGATGACACCCGATTCGTTGTGCATGGGGATGACGACGACTTCAAGACCGTTGTCGAGCGTTTTGGTATAGTGTTTTGGCAGTGAATTGGCCATGAGAACTCCTGGGTTCAACCATAGTGCTAGCACTATGGTTGAAGTGAATAGTGAATAGTGAATAGTGAATAGTGGGTAGAGTATCTGTTTTATTGTTTGTACTGTTCTATGCATGACAATCCTTTATAAAATAGAGGCTTTGCCGGAGGCAAAGCAAACCGAAACTATTCACTATTAACTATTCGTTCTTCATTGGTGCCGCCAGTCGGCACCGACGGCTTCGCTGATGTGAGTGTACCCGTCTTTCTTTAACAGGGTAACGAGTCCCTCGTTGATCTCTTTAATGAGGGCGGGGCCGCGGTAGATGAGCATGCTATAGACCTGTACAAGTGAGGCGCCGGCTTTGATGCGTCTGTATGCCTCCTCTGCCGAGTCGATGCCGCCTACAGAGATGAGCAGCGTCTTGCCGTAGAGCGCTTTGCCTACGGCCCTGAAGAGTTCGTAGCTCTTTTGTGTCAGCAGTGCGCCGGAGATACCGCCGAAATCCTTGGCGTTGGGGGTAAGGCTGTAGTCGATGGTGGTGTTGGTAGCGATGATGCCTGCCGCTCCAGCTTCGACTGCGGTGGTACAGAGCGCGACGGCATCTTCGGGGGCCATGTCGGGCGCGACTTTGAGCAGGATGGGCTGGTCGGTGATACGTTTTGCCATGGCGAAGATGTCATTGATGAACTGTTCGTTCTGCAGGTCACGCAGCCCCGGTGTGTTGGGGGAGGAGATGTTGATGACGATGTAGTCGCCATACTCTTTGAACGCGTGAAAGAGTGTTTCGTAATCCTCCAGTGCTTTCTCTTCAGGGGTGGTTTTGTTCTTTCCGATGTTGATACCGATGGGGTAGTCGAAGAAGTAAAGTTTGTTTAATTGGTCCAGCATATACCCCATACCCTTGTTGTTGAAGCCCATGGCGTTCTGGACCGACTGCTCCTCAACAAGGCGGAAGAGTCTGGGTTTGGGGTTGCCAGGCTGCGGTTTTGGCGTGACCGTTCCGATCTCGGTGAAGCCGAATCCGAGCGTTGGCATAGCGGTGATGTACTGCCCGTTCTTGTCGAAACCTGCACCCAGCCCCACAGGGTTCTGAAAGGTTCTTCCAAAAAACTGCTGCTTGAGCATAGGGTCGGAGACAAAGAATTCGTTTGAAAAGTGGCGCAGTGCTGGGGGACAGTAGGCGGCGGCTCTAAGCCCAAGCCCAGCTACGGTATGTGCCGTTTCAGGGTCGAGTTTGAAGAGCAGTTTTTTAAGGGTTTCGTAGGAAAAAAGTGACACGGGTCTCTCCGGTATTGTTTGTGCGATTATACCCCAATCTCAATAAAAGTAGTGCAGGGAGAGTGTCGCCCCCTGGAGCGTGTCGAGCCCTTCTATCTTCTTAACGACATTATAGTGGTAGCCGATGTCGATGTCGATGCGGTCACTGGCGTAGAGAATGAAACCCGCCTGTCCACCGTAGCTGTAGCCGTTGCTGTCGTCCACGGCATCGTTGTCATAGTGAATATAGTTGATGTTCGCACCGATGTAGGGGCGGATCTTGGGGGTGCCGAACATCGTATCGAACGGAATGTAGTCGACGTTGAGGGTGACCATGCCGAGATCCTGTCCGTACTCCAGCCCGAAGGTGGTACGCCAGCGCAGCGTCTGTCTGCCCACATGAAAGGCGCCGGTGGTGTGACTGCTGTTGTCACCATTCTCAAGCTCTGCCTGATGGTAGCTTACCGATGCGCCGATGAAGGGAAACTGCTCTTCAGCGTGCAGTGCAGTCGCTGTGACAAGTGTAAGCAGTAACAGCTTTTTTACCATCAGGCGCGCTCCCACACCGTGCCCTCCGGTGTATCCATGATGGCAATGCCCATCCGGGTCAGTTCGTCACGGATCGCATCGGCAGCGGCGAAATCTTTGGCCCTTTTGGCTTCGGTACGTTTGGCGATGAGCGCTTCTATTTGTGCTTTGAGCGTTTCATCCACTCCGATCTGGAAGTAGCTGTAGGGCTCCTTGCCTCCAAAGCCAAGCAGGGTGTCGATGAACTCAAGATTGGCGAGCGTCTCTTTTTTGAGGGCTTTCTCTTTGGGGTTCTCGTCGAGTTTTTCATTGGCAGCAGCTACCATTTCGTCAATAACGGAGAGGGCGACGGAGATATTGAGGTCATCTGCCATCGCATCGAGCAGCACTTTTTTGAATGTAGGATTCACCGCAGAAGCTTTGCCGGGCAGCAGGCGCTTTTTGAGACGGTAGAGTTTGTCAAGGCGCTTCTTGGCTGCAAGCAGGTCCTCTTCGTTGAAGTTGAAGTCGTTGCGGTAGTGTACCGAGTTGAGGTAGTAGCGCAGGATCTCGCCGTCGTAGACCTTGAGGGCATCCTTGAGAAAGAAGCTGTTGCCAAGACTCTTGCTCATCTTCTCACCGTCGATCTGCACGAAGCCGTTGTGCATCCAGTACTTCGCCAGCTCGTGTCCCGTCGCACATCGGCTCTGCGCCGCTTCGTTCTCGTGGTGGGGGAAGAGCAGGTCCGCCCCGCCGCCGTGGATGTCGATGCTGTACTCTCCGTTGCCATCAAAATACTTCTCTATCATCGCCGAACATTCGATGTGCCACCCCGGACGTCCCGAAGCGAAGGGAGCGTTAAAGCAGATATCCTCTTCACCCTTGCAGGCTTTCCAGAGTGCGAAGTCTTTGGGGTTGCGCTTCTCGCTGTTGTGCGCTACGCGGCTTTGGTTCTCCTCATCATCGTGGACCTTGTGGGAGATCTCTCCATAGCGGGGGTCCTTGCTGGTGTCGAAGTAGACATCGCCGTTGCTGACGACATAGGCAAAGCCTTTGTCGATGAGCCGCTGGATCATCGCTTCGATGGCATCCAGCGATTCGGTCGCCTTGGGTTCGATGTCGGCACGCTGCACGCCAAGCTGCGCCATCTCCTTAAGGTAGCGGTCGATGTAGTAGGCGGTGATCTCCTGCATGCTTTTTCCGGTTGCTTCGACCTTTTTGATGATCTTGTCGTCGATGTCGGTGAAGTTCTTCGCCATCGTAACCTTGTAGCCAAGTGCACGCAGTGTACGTGCAAGCAGGTCAAAGGCCAGTGAACTGCGCGCATGCCCAAGATGTGCGTCGTCGTAGACGGTAGGACCGCAGACATAGATGCTCGCTTCCCCCTCTTTGATGGGTTCGAAAGGGCGTTTGGTTTTGGTAACGGAGTCGAAGATGACCATGATGAAGATGCCTTGGTGAATGGTTTTGGGGATTATAGCAAAATTTGGTTGATGGGTGTGTTTGTCATCCCGCACTTGATGCGGGATCTTGATGTTGGTTGTTTGTTTGACGTTTTTCTTCATTTCTTTTTTTCTTTGTTCACGTGACAAAGAAAAAAGAGAAACGAAGCAAAGAAAAAAAGAAAACACGATAACGCGTGGTTTTTGTCATATTCCCTTGAGTGTTTTATAGGAGATATGTTTTTCCTGTCATCCCGCACTTGATGCGGGATCTTGACGTATATTAGCGAATTGAAGCAAAGATTCCTGCTTTTGCAGGAATGACGGGGATTAATAAGAACTTATCGAATAAGACCGACAACCCACCCGTTAAGCAGATACATCGCCACAGCAAAGATCGGCATCCCAACAAGAAAGTAGATACTGCGTTTGTTAAACAGGATGCGTTTGAGGATGCCAAAGCCCACCTCTTTGACAGTAAAGCCAAAGAGTACCCAGCCGCCGATGCTGCCTGCCAGTGCCAGACCGGCTGCGCCGAGGGGGTGCATCAGCAGCAGAGAGAAGCTTACGGAGGTAACAAGGGAGTAGACAGCCACTTTTGCCGCTTTTCTGTGGCGGTGGGAGGCGTAGAGAAAGAGCGAGAAGAGCTTGGCAAGGCCGAAGGGCAGCAGGCCTACCATATACATGCGCAGCACCTCCATTGTCTGAATGGTCTCTACGTGGGTGAATTTGCCGCGTTCGAAAAGCAGCCAGATGATAGGTTCTGCAAGCAGAATTCCGCCGATCATTGCTGCTCCAAGCAGGAAAGCCAGCAGCCAGAAGGCCTGTGTGAGGTTTTCGTAGGCTTTCTCCTCCTGATGGTTCTTCAGTGCCTTCGAGACGGTTGGAAAGAGCACGGTTGCCGTGGCGATGGCGATAATGGCCAGCGGCAGCTGGAAGATGCGGTTGGCGTAGAAGAGAAAGGAGACCGATCCGGTAGCGAGGAATGTTGCCAGAATGGTGTCGACAAAGGCGGAGATCTGCGGAGTGGAGTTACCGAGGATCCCCGGCAGAAAGAGAGACTTGAAGTGCTTCTCCTCCTCTCTGACATCTTTTTCTTTTCGGTACTTCCATCCGCCGATGAGCAGCCGGTCGAGCTTGAAGCGGTGGAGGGTGATGAGGTGCGCGATGATCTGCAGCAGTCCACCGATGAGTACGGCAAAACTTAGGGCGTAGGCGACGGTTTTGGGGTCGTGCTTCATGAAGATCCACAGTGCGGTGATCATCGAGATGTTCAGCAAGGCTGTCGACATGGCCGTTGTCGCGAAGTGCTCCTTGTACTGCAGCAGCGTCGCCAGGAAGGTGACGATGAAGATGAGGTCAAGATACCAGAAGTTGATCGCCGTAAGCGGCGCGGTCTGTGCTATCTGCTCCCAGCTCCACCCCCATGCAAGCAGTTTGGTCATGGGCTCTGGAAAAATAGTGATAACCAGTGAAAAGGAGACCAGGAAGAGCAGAAAACGCAAAAAGATACTTGTGGCAAAGACTCCTTTATGTTTTGAAGCGATAAAGGAGGGCATGAAAGCCTGTGTAAAGGCACCCTCTGCAAAGATGCGTCGAAAGAGGTTGGGAAGCTTGAATGCGACAAAGAACATGTCCGACCAGACCGATGCGCCAAGTGCCGAAGCCATGAGTACGTCGCGCCCAAGCCCCGTAACACGGGAGAAGAGGATGCCAAAACTGTTGGTAAATATCGATCGCAGGCGCATGGTACTCTTTTTATGTGAATTTTGCGTATTTTAGCGAAAGGTTGTTTTAACCCCTCTATTGGGTGATCTCATCGAAGAGCTGTTTTAGCTGGATGGTTTCACTGTTTGTCAAGTTGCCCAGCTTTTCGATAAGCCGGCTGTTGTCTATGGTGCGGATCTGTGCGACGAGAATATCGGAGTCGTGTTGAAGTCTGTGCCGCTTTGTGATGCGCAGTCGCAGCGGCTGGGCATTATCGATGAGATCGGTGCTTAGTGGGAATACGATGGTTGTAGGGTAATCGCTGCGGTTGAGCTCGTCGGTCTGGTAGATGACGACAGGGCGTATCTTGCCGACCTCATTGGCTTTTCGTGCGGGGTTGAGGTTGGCAAGCCATATCTCCCCTCTACAGACCGTCATCAATACTCTCTTCGAAATCGCGATAAAGTTTAGCATCAGCCTCTTTGACTTTTGCAACAGCCCTCTGGATGCGGGAGCGTTTGCTCTTCTCGACACTCTCTGCATAGAGTGAAATTGCCTCACGGATTATGTCACTTTTTCTCTTGTGCAATACTTCAGAGAGTGTTTCGAGTTTTTCACTCAGCTCATCGTTGAGTCGTACGGTAGCTGTCATCGGTACCTCTTTGTATTAATGTATTACCGTATTATAGCAAAGATTCACTACTTTGCAAAAAAAATGACAATATGACATCTTTTTGGTGTATAGATGGGGCACTCGTGCTATACTTTCCAAAACAAACGCAAAGGATAGTGATGATAGTCGGAATCGAAGGGAGTGTGGAGCACAAGGACCCTACCTATGTGCATCTGAATGTCAACGGACTGGTCTATGAGGTGCACATCTCCATTAACACCTCGAACGCCATCAAAGAGAAACGGGTGAAGCTCTTTGCCACACGCATCATCCGGGAAGATACCGATGCGCTTTACGGCTTTATGGAGCGCAATGAAAAGAAGATGTTCGATACCCTCATCAAAATAAATGGCGTGGGACCCAAAGTGGCATTGGCCGTCTGTTCGACCTTTACCCCGGAAACCTTTGCCAAAGTGGTCACCTCAAAAGATGTCGGCATGCTCAAACGGGTCCCCGGCATCGGTCCCAAGGCGGCAAGCCGTATTCTTGTCGAGCTTGCCGACTTCATTGTCGATGGTGATGGTGAGAGAGAGAGCGTGGGTGCATCGATGGTCGAAGCTGTCATGGCACTTGAGAGCCTCGGCTTCAAGAAAGATGCGATCCAGAAAGCGCTTGCCGGATGCAGCGGCGATACAGCGACGCTGGTCAAAGAGGGGTTGAAGAAGTTGCAGAGGTTGTAGGTTTGTGATTGGTATATTGGTTATTGGGGACATTCTGTCATCCCGGACTTGATCCGGGATCTTGATGTTATTTGGCTGATTGACGCAAAGATTCCTGCTTTTTTGCAGGAATGACGGACTGAATTGCTTTGTCATCCCGCACTTGATGCGGGATCCTGACGTTTTTTAGCTAATTGGTGTAAAGATTCCTGATCAAGTCAGGAATGACGAAACTTTAAGTTCTCTTTCAGTCAAGTGATGCAAAATTTGCTCACTGCTCACTGCTCACTGCTCACTGCTCACTCTTCCCGTGTTCCACAAACACCAGCTCCCCAACCGGCTGTCCGATGGCATTTGCAACAACGTTGCACTTGACGATGAAGAGGTAGAAAACCGTTCTGTCACAGACGTCGTAAAGCGATTCGTAGTTGCCCATTCCTTTTGAGAGGACGACATCCGCGTTTTCAAAGAGTGCTTTGGCATAGGTGTTGGCATAGCCAAGATCGAAGCCGGGGGTGGGAACACCGGTATCTACGATGGTTGCGACATCCCCTAACAGTTTTGCCTCCTTGATGGTAACATCGTTGATGATGGGTTTTCCGCGTACGAAGTAGTAGACATCGATGTCGTAGGCCTCTTTGATCTTTTCGATGAGCAGCCGGTCGAAGATATGCTCTCCGGTGTTGTCGCCAAGGTAGACGAGACTGTTTGCCTTTTTCAAGGATTCTGTGAATGCGTCAAAATCGTCTATGCCGAATTTTCTGTGAAAGTGGCTCCGGATGACTTCGTTGAGATCGAACTCCTGCTGCGCGCCAAAATCGATGACATTGCCGATAACGGCGAACTTGACGGCATCGTGCAGTGTTTTGACAAAGGAGGTATCGACACTGAGTGCTACTTTTGTCGCTTCCTCCTTGGCTTTGGCAACAGGGTCGTCGATGCCTGTGATTTCGGCGATTTTGGCATAGGTGTGCTGCGCTATCTGTGGCGGTGTCATTGCAAGAGAGCTCTCTATGAGGATCTTTGCCGTCTTGTCAAGCAGTGTTTTGCTTGTCGCATCGTCAAGCTGTAACAGCTTGGTGACCTTCAGTGTCTGGTTCATAATGCAGGTGATACAGTCCGGTTTTATGTGCATGTTTCCCTCTTTTTGGTCTGCTTTCGGTTGCCCATTGATACACTGGTTATTGGGGTTTTTACTTTTCCGTCATCCTGGACTCGATCCAGGATCTTGACGCTTTTGAGCTAATTGATGCAAAGATTCCTGATCAAGTCAGGAATGACAAAGGTTAAGCTTTGCCTCAACCAAACAATGCAAAATTCCCTTAACCCTTAACCCTTAACCCTTAACCCTTTTCAGTACTCTCCTTGCCGAAACGAAACAGTCGCGGTAGTGGCCGTGTGTAATAGGTGAGATGATAATGCCTTTTTTCTTGGAAGCTGCATGGATAAACTTGCCCTCTCCAAGGTAGATGCCCACATGGGTGACGGGGATGCCGCGCTTTTTGTCGGTAAGGAAGAAGAGCAGGTCCCCTTTTTGCAGGTTGTCAAGATCGACTGGTACTCCTTTTTTTGACTGTGCCCAGGCGGTGCGCGGGAGGTTGACTCCGTTCTTTTTGAACAGGTACTGCACGTACCCCGAGCAGTCGAACCCTTCCGGTGTCGTGCCGCCCCAGACATACTTGCCGCCTTTGAAGTATTTGGCGTAGCGCAGCAGCGCTTCACGGTCGGCAGAGGTAAGGTGGTAGGTCTTGCCCTTTTTCTTGGCAGCGGCACTCGCCTTGGCGATACGTTCGGCCGCTTCACGCGCCATCTGTGCCGCTCTCGCAAGATTCTCTTCACGGTGCAGCGCATCGTAGATTGCCTGCAGAGAGTACTCTCTGGCATCCTGGCTAAGGCAGGCGTTGTTGCACTTTTTCAGCTGCTTCTCCTCGACGACTTTTCCCTTTTTGTCGGTGATGACAAATAGGTTGGCGGCATGGAGCAGAAACGGTGCCGACAGCAGAAGTAATAGTTTTATTCCCATACAGTATTTTAACATAGATTGATAATGATCTCTGCATGCGGCAAGGCAGATATCTGTTTTATCTCAATGGTGGGTTCCGCAGAAGTTTGCGTCGCATCCATGTACACTTCCGGAAAATTTTGAATTATTGATAAAATATTTCATGATTCTCTTCTTCTTTTGCTGAAAGATACTGCTTTTGAGTGATGAAAGCGCTTGGGTATTTCCCTTATGTATCTTTTCAAGTTCGCCAGGTGTCTTGAAAAAATACTCCCAGTTATCCTCATCGATCTGTTTTGCCATGTAGAAGGGCGTGCCGTGGCATGGGGAGCAGAGTTTTGTAACAATACGGAATGCTTTGGTATCATACCTCTCCGCAGCCGAGGTGCAGGTACAGAAAAAGCCGATGTAGAGCAGCAGTATCCATCCGTTTTTTTTCATACTTAACTCCTTTGTCATGGATTATATGAAATATCTGTGTAGAAGGTGTGTAGTCTTCATTGGGTATAATGCGTGCTATGAAACACAAAACGATTATTGTCGGGGGTGGTGCAGGAGCGCTGATGCTTGCTTCTCTGCTGCCTCCGGGAGATGCTGTTATTATTGATGCAAATGCCAGACCTGGAGAGAAAATACGAATCTCGGGAGGCGGAAAGTGCAATATTACCAATGCAGTGATGGATGCATCTTATTATCGTGGAGATAGGGCATTTATCGGGCATGTTCTTCAACAGTTCAATGAAAAGGCGCTGCTGTCGTGGTTGAGACGGCAGGGGCTTCAGCCTGTACTTCGGAAAGCCCGTCAGTATTTTTGTCCGAAGTCATCACAGGAACTGCTTGAGATATTGCTCAGGCAGAGCCGAAAACAGCGTTTTTTATACCGTGAAAGGGTGATGGAGGTGCGTAAAAGGGGTGACATGTTTTATGTCAGGACCGACAAACGTACGCTGACCGCCCCCAATGTTGTGATTGCGTCTGGCGGATTAAGTTTTCCGAAACTGGGTGCCAGCGGTATCGGGTATGAGGTTGCCGAACACTTTGGACACACGATAAAGAAGACAGCACCGGCACTGGTAGGTTTTACGGTACAAAAGGAGCAGTTTTTTTTCAAGGAGTTGAGCGGTATTTCTACCGATGTGGTCATCACTGTCGGGCAGAAGCGGTGTGAAGGTTCACTGCTCTTTGCACACAAAGGTATCAGCGGTCCTGCGGTACTTGATGCGTCGCTCTACTGGGAGAAAGGGAAAATTGAGATCGATTTTCTGCCGGGCTTTGAGTGGGGGCAGATACAGGGGAGTAAAAAGCGTCTTACTTCGCTACTGCCGCTCCCAAAGCGGGTTGCTAAGGCATTTTTGGTACAATTTGCAATCGAGGATAAGGCGGGGAGCGCATTGTCTGAAAGGGAACTGCAACAGCTTCAAACACTTCACCGTTATGCATTCGCACCGGCAGGGACCTTCGGCTACAGCAAGGCCGAAGTCACCAGAGGCGGTGTGGCAACCGATGAGATAGATGCCGAAACGATGCAGAGCCTGACAACAGAGGGACTCTACTTTATCGGTGAAGTGATGGATGTTACGGGTCAGCTTGGAGGCTACAACTTTCAGTGGGCCTTTTCAAGTGCCTATGTCTGTGCACAAGAACTAAAAAAACAGGGGAGAGAAGTATGACAAAACGTTTTGTGTGGGCGGCACTCTTTGCGCTGCTGTTAAGCGGCTGTGTGGGAATGCCGGACAGCGAAGGGTGGCACAGCAGCCAGAAAGAGGAGTTTTTGCAGATTTTGCAGGATGATAAATACGCTTCGCTCTGTGGTGATGAAACACTTTACCAAAAGGTACGCCAGAGTGAAGATTCCCGTTTGATGTTCAAGCTGCTGGTCGATTATACGAACCACCTTGCCAACAGCTGTATCGATATTCCAGGTTTCAAAACAGCACAGGCGGAGCGTAAGACTCCCAAGTTCAAGAGTGTTTATGAACTCTATACGCAGAGAGTGGATCAGAACACCATCAGAGCACAGTTGAAAGCGGGTCAAAGTATTGAAAAGATACTCAAGCCCTATGTGCCGACCTACAGAGAGTTTGGAAGACTGCTTAGTGCGTACAAAAGACTTGAAAAACAGCCCGATGTCGATCCTGGGAAATTGCGTAAAGTGCGCTTGAGTCTTGAGCGTGTGAAGCTGATGAAGCCGCTTACAAGCAAAAACTACGCATTGGTCAACATCCCCGAATTCCGCGTGCGTATCATCGAGGATGGCAAAACGGCGGTGAGTATGAAAGTAATCGTGGGCAAGAAGCGTCTGCAAACTCCGATTTTTGGAGAGAACCTCAAGTACATTGTCGTCAATCCGCAGTGGAACGTGCCTGACTCCATCGCACGTAACGAAGTGATACCAAAAACATTGAAAAATCCGGGTTACCTGAAACGGAACGGACTGGTGATACGCAAAGATTACAACCTCAAATCACCTGCACAGAAGTTCGACCCGGCATTGGCGCGCAATTATGTCGGAGGCAAGGGGCCTGTACCGTTCAAGTTCATCCAACCGCCCTCGAACCGCAATGACCTTGGGCGTGTGAAGTTTCTCTTCCCCAACAACCATTCGGTCTATATGCACGATACGCAGACAAAACACCTCTTTAAGCGTGCCGTGCGTACCTACAGCCACGGCTGTGTCCGGCTGGAGCGGCCAAACGAGATGCTCAAGCACATTATCGAGCACTATACGAACCTGACGTGGGATGAGGCAAAAGAGAAGTACGACAGTCTTGAGACCCACTTCATCTCCATCACCAAGCCGCTGCCTGTGCATACGGCCTATCTGACTGCCTATGTCGAAGATGACGGGACGCTGCACTTCTTCAACGATATCTACGGATACGACAGAATCCAGAAACTCAAAAAGTAAGGGGTACGGATGAAATGGACAAGAAGATGGCTGATCCTGGCCGATCTTCTTGTCATCTCACTGCTGCTTCTTTCATTTCTTCCCCTCTTTATCGATATACCTCAACTGCAAATCCCAAAGCCTGTTACGATGCAGACAGCCCCTGTTATACAAAAGATACCGTCTGAACAGAACGAGAGCAACGGTTCGGCATGTACGCCGAGTCCGCTGCCGGAACAGAATGTTTCACTCTCGCTCATGGATCTTCTGACAGAAGAGAAAAACCAAACGATGAGCCTTGAAGAGGTGATGCGTATTTCACAGGAGGTAGCGATGCAGGAGTATCTTGAGAGGCGGAAATATCAGTATGTCTCCCTTAATGAGCGGCTTAAGGCGCTTGGGCTCAAAAAGGGTGAAGCAGTCTATATCCGCATTTTCAAGAAAGAGGCGATCTTGGAGGTGTGGATGCAAAAGGAGGGGCGCTATCTGCACCTCAAAGACTACGCCATCTGTGCCTACTCAGGACATCTCGGTCCCAAGCTGAGGGAGGGGGACAAGCAGGCGCCGGAGGGTTTCTACCGTGTCTATAAAAAGCAGCTCAATCCCCATAGCAAATTCCACCTTGCCTTCAACCTCGGCTACCCAAATGCTTACGACCGGGCACACCATCGTACAGGTTCGTTTCTGATGGTGCACGGCAACTGTGTCTCCATAGGATGTTACGCGATGACTGATGCAAAGATAGAGGAGATCTATGGACTGGTCGCTGCCGCGCTACGTAACGGACAGGAGTATATACCGGTGCATATTTTTCCGTTCAGGATGGAGGACGAGACAATGGATGCCTACAGTGAGAGCCGATGGTACGATTTCTGGATGGAGCTCAAGGAGGGGTACGACTACTTTGAAGCCGAAGAAGTACCACCAAGGGTAGAGGTGGTAAACGGTCACTACGTCATCACTGAGCCTTAGAGAATGTCAAGTTGTCATCTGGCTCTTAAAAAGTGATTGTCAGATGCTATGTTCGACAGCGGCATAATTTGGTATGATATAAAAAACAATGCCAAGGGACCTGCCTATGCGAACCAAAAAAACCTTGATTGTCGGAATGCTGTTGATGGGCGTATTGTTCGCTGCTGATATGAAGTATGGATTTGATAAAACGTTCGAGCTTCAGGGGATTACTTTTCATGTACAGGCAACTGACAAGGGCTCTGAGAATACGCTTGTCATCACACCTTCCGGACTTTCAGAACGAAACGATGTCATCGAACAGAAGATCGACGGTATGGTTACCGGTGCCCAGATCGCCGACTTGAACAATGATGGTTCGCCCGAGATCTACGTTTACGTCACTCCGGCAGGCAGCGGCGCCTATGGAACGCTGGTTGCCTACAGTGCCAACAGCAAAGCGTCGCTTTCGGAAATCTACCTGCCGCCGCTGGAGCAGAACAAAAAGGCAGCCAAAGGCTATATGGGGCATGACGAATTCTCCATTGTAGAGAACACCTTTGTCAGACGTTTTCCTCTTTACAGGGAAAATGACCCAAACTGCTGCCCCACAGGTGGTAAGCGGCAGTTAGAATACAAGCTGGTCCCGGGTGAGGCGACATGGCAGCTGCAACTGATGAAGATGCGCAATTTCAAGTAGTTCACTATTTGAACGTCATCAACGCATAGCCGCTGTTTTGGTAGTGGATCGTGTCGATGAAGCTGTTGGGGGAGATCTTCACAAAGGGCAGCACCTCTTTTGGTGCTATGTCATTGAACTCCAGAGACATGGCACAGGCGATCACCTTGACACCGCGTTTTTGGGCAAGTGTCTTGAGGTAGCTTTGTGCCTGCTTGATATCGGCTTCATCTTCATCATCTACGACTTCATCGTACAGTTTTGATACCATCGGTACGCACTTGCCATGCAGGGTCAGTACAAAATCGGCTTTGTCTCCCTTTTTTTCGATCATATCGATGGTCTTGCCTATCAGCCACATACGGCTTTTGATATAGGAGGCATTATCGGAACTGCAGTCAAATACGGCCTTGTAGGTTTCTGCATGCAGGGCAGCAAGTGTGAGTGCGCCCAAAAGAAGGTATTTTCGCATCAGGACTCTCCCAGACCAAAGACGTTTGAGAGGGTGTTGATGTAGTTGAAATAGCCAGTAATGGCGACCGCTTCGATGATCTGCACGTCACTCCATCCCATCGCTTTGAGTGCGTCGATATCCTCTTTCATGATCTTGTAGTTGTCTTTCTGTGCCGCACGAATGCAGAAGTTCAGCAGCGCTTTCTCTTTTACATCAGCCTGCATCGCTTCAACGCCCTGGAGAATCTCTTCTATCTGCGCGTCACTGAGCCCCCCCCAGCATCCTGGCGATGCTTTTATGGACATCCACACACATTTTGCAGCCGTTCTCTTTGGAGATGAGCAGGGCAATGGCTTCTTTAATGTCGTAGCTGAGCGTTGTTTCGTCAAGCAGATATTTTTGTACCATGCCGTCTGTTGCCATGTAGATCTTCTCGTCAATGGCCAGCAGCTTGAAGATCTCTCCCAGCTTACCGGTCTTCTCCAGAATGGGGCGTGCCTTTTCCTGTATCGTCGGGCTCATCTGTTCAAATTCGGGTAGGTCGATATGTGCCATATTTTCTCCTTTATTAAGTATTCAATTGTGAGTTGTATTCTGCTTACAGCAATTCCTCAAAGGTCGTGTTCTCAAGCTTCCTTTTGAGTACGTGCTCAATCACTTTGCTGAAGATTCCCTCATCTTCGGGTTTCATCGTCTTGACAGCCCTTGCCAATGCACGAATGTCGTAGAGGCTTGGGTAGATTTCGGGTACCGGTTTCTCCAGCTTGAGCAGCCCGTATACCGCCATGATGGCAGAGCGTACGGAGTACTCTACGGTGAAGACACAGTCGTTCTCGATCTCGCAGAACTGCCCCAGGAAAGCGAGGTTGGTACTGCCCTGCGGGATGACCTCGGGTCTGTCACCCCTGAGGCGCGGCATGAACTGGCTGGTGATGTAGGGCATCATGACGGGAATGACGATGCACTCGTCGATGTAGGGCTGCATCTCGTCCGCGTCGATACCAAGGTGGTAGAGCAGCTCCTGCAGCAGTTCTCTGCCTGAACATTCGCTCATCTTCTTGTCGATGAAGTCCCCCTTGTTGTCGGGGAAGAGGGCATAGGCCCAGGCGACAGTCATATCTTCAGGCTGGTTTTTGAAC
>JALWLU010000079.1 GCA_026996325.1 Sulfurovum sp. | reverse complement strand
TATCTATAATCGAATTTAGAGTAAAATACTCCTAATTAGATTATGTTAAAGGTATCTACTATGTTATTAACACGTGCAAGCGAATATGCCCTGCTCTCGCTGGATGTCATTCGCAATGCAGAAAAACCCATTGGTGCAGAGCAGCTGGCCAATGAACTGAGTATCCCAAAAAGCTTTCTTGCAAAGATTCTCCAAAGTCTTGCCAAAGCAGGCATTCTCGAGTCAAGAAAAGGGGCGCACGGAGGATTTGTACTGGGCCGTAACGTCGATGAGATCACTATACACAGCATCATTCTTGCAGCCGAAGGCAAGGCACCTGCAGTCTTTGACTGCACCAGCTACATGAATACCTGTCCCAACGGTGCCATCGGAAACTGTGCCATCTCCCCTTTTCTGGCCAATTTTCAAACCAAGATCGATGACTTCCTCCATGGTCTGACACTCGGCGAGATTCTTTAATGGCACAACACGTTTATCACCTCTCACACATCGACCTTGACGGCTACGGATGCCAGTATCTGACCACCAAATGTTTTGGAAAGATCGAGTGTTACAACGCCAACTACGGGCCCGAAGTGACTGCACGCCTCGAAGAGATGGTCAAAAAGATCGAACAGGACAAGTTCGTCCAGGGAGACAATACTGAACGCCTTATCCTTATCACGGACCTCAACCTTACGACCAAAGAGGGCAACTGGATCGAAAAGGAGGCCGTACGCATCGGCGCCAAACTGCAGCTGCTCGACCACCACGCTACCGGTGCGAACGCCGCGGAGCGTTTTGCCTGGTACACCCTCGATACCAGCCGCTGTGCCACACTGATTACCTATGGCTGGCTGCAAAAGCACTACGGCTTCGACCCGGAAAACGCATATGCTGACATCGTCAAAGCCATTAACGCTATCGACATCTGGAAAGACCAGGATCCCTACTTCGAATATGGCAAAGTGATGCTCGGGATGATCTCCGGTGCGCGCGAGATCAACCGTATTCTCTTTCCCGATAAGGACAGGGCTTTCAAACTTGCGATGATCGAAGCGGCAAAAGAGCGCATCAGCGCACACGAAGCCCCTATCCAGCTCGACGACGATCTGCACCAGATCAAAAAGGCCTTCTTCAACAAAGGCACCAACAAGACCAAAGACAACCTCGTGGCAGACTACGTGACCGATCTGCTGAGCAAAGACAAACAGCGTCTGACCATTCACTACAGGGACTACAAGGGTATCCTCGGCTACAACGTCGGAAACACCTCTATTATCGGCAACACCTTCCTTGTCAACAACCCCGACTACGACTTCTATATGGATGTCAACTTCAGGGGCAACTTCTCGCTCCGCAGCAACAACAAAGTCGATGTCTCTCAGATGGCGGCGCAGATCGGCAACGGCGGCGGTCACCCCAATGCCAGCGGCGGGAAGATAGAGGGGTATAAAGACTCGTTCGTCTATGCCGATGTACGAAAGTTCGTGCAGGACTACATCAACGAACGCTCATAAAAACCGTCCGCAGGCAAAGCGCTACACTTCCACCCTTGCCTCAAGCGCACGTGAAAGCGACATCATATCGATATTCTCCAGCTCCACTCCCGTAGGCACGCCCTGTGCGATCTTTGTAAACCGAATGGGCAGACCCGATAGCTTGTCCTCGATATAGAGAATCATCGTATCGGTTGCGATACTTGGCGGAAAGGCGAAGATGATCTCCTCTACCCCCTCTACGGCATAGAAGAGGTGCGACTCATCCATATCCTGTACCTGCGAGATGACATAGTAGACCCCGTCGAACTGTCCGCTCTCCTCGATGGTAAGAATATCTTTCGCACTCTGGACAATGCAGAGCTTCGTAGTATCACGGTAAGGATCCGAACAGATGGAGCAGAGCTCATCTTCGCTCATGTTGTGACACTTGCTGCACTTCTGGATGCTTCCCACCGCATGTTCGATGGCATGTGCCAGCTTGAGCGCACCAAATCCGTCTTCCATCACCACGTGGTACGCCAGCCGCACCGCCGTCTTTTTACCCACCGACGGCAGTGAGCCAAATGCTTCTACCAGATTCTCGAACGCCTCAATTCTATGCTGCTTCATCTTGCTCCGTTACATATACTACAGCACTGCCTATAAAAGCTTTTCGCAGAAAAGCATACCGACACTCTTCACTCATCACTCTTCACTCCCCACTAAAGCCCATCGGGCTTTTCATAATCGACCACCTTCGAATACTCCACCACCTGCTTGATGAAGTCAACTACCTTCAGGTGTTCCGGATGCACGGCATACGCCTCCAGCCCCTCTTTACTCTCGAATGTCGTGATGATACTCAGATCCATTGCACGCTCTTCATCTGAGAAGTTCATCCCCACATCGATACTGCGCAGTGAGGGTACCGCTCCCATCAGATTTTCGAGCATCTGCTTTGCCTGGATCATATTGGCCTGTTTGTGTTCTTCCTTGAATTTGAAAAGTACGATATGTACGACCATTGCTGCCCACCTTTTTTTGATTAGCCATTATAACGAAATTATGGTAGAATTCGCCCAATATTTTACCTATTTCAGGAGAACGCCAATGAGCGAAATGGACTACTACGAAATACTCGAGGTCAGCAGAGACTGCAGCGGTGCGGAGCTGAAGAAAGCCTACCGCAAACTGGCACTCAAGTACCACCCCGACAGAAACCCGGACGACAAAGAGGCAGAAGAGAAGTTCAAGCTCATCAACGAAGCCTACCAGATCCTCAGTGACGAAGAGAAACGCGCCATCTACGACCGCTACGGCAAAGAGGGACTGCAGGGGCAGGGAGCCGGCGGCGGATTCGGCGGTGCGAACATGGATGACATCATGGATATCTTCAACTCTATGTTCGGTGGCGGCGGTGGATTTGGCGGCTTTGGACAGAGCAGACGCGACCCGGGACAGAAGTATGCACTCGACTTTGAAATGGAGTTGACGCTGCAGTTCAACGAAGCGGTGTTCGGCTGTGAAAAGACCGTCGATATCCGCTACAAGACCTACTGCCGTGACTGCCAGGGTACGGGTGCCAAGAACGGTAAGATGACCACCTGCGACTACTGTGGCGGCCAGGGACAGATCGTTATGCGCCAGGGCTTCATGACCTTTGCCCAGGAGTGTCCGAAGTGTCACGGTATGGGCAAGAAGATAGAGCAGAAGTGCCCGACCTGTCACGGAAAAGGGTACGCAGTCAAAGAGGAGAGCGTCACGGTCAAGATCCCTGCCGGGGTGGACAGCGGAAACCGTCTAAGAGTACCGGGCCACGGAAACGAGTCTAAAGAGGGCAGACGCGGTGATCTGTACCTGACCTTCTATGTCGAAGAGGATGAGCACTTTGTAAGAAACGGTAACGACATCTACATCGAAGTGCCTGTCTTCTTCACGCAGGCCATTCTGGGAGAGACCATCTCCATCCCTGCCCTAAAAGGCGAACTCGAACTCAACCTCAAGCAGGGTACCAAGGACAAAGAGCAGTTCGTCTTCGAAGGCGAAGGGGTGCCGGATGTTCATAGCGGCAGAAAGGGACGTCTCATCGCGCAGATCAAACTCGTGCTTCCCAAAAAGTTTAACGACGAGCAGAAAGCGCTGCTTGAAAAACTGCAGGAGAGCTACGGTGTGGAGAGCCATCCCCACAAAAGTACCTTTGAGTCGGCATTCGAACGTATCAAAGGGTGGTTCAAGAGTTAAATAATAATTATTTTCCTTTAAGTATAACTCTGCTACTATAGATTATGTCATCTTATTTTAAAACATAATCTATAAGGAGTTACCATGGCACGCAAAGGAAATTCGATCATACACGGTATCGAGATCAACGAGATCATCACCATGCTCAATCGGGCGTATGCAGATGAGTGGCTGGCATACTACCAATATTTCATCGAAGCAAAAGTTATCACAGGCATTATGAAAGATTCCGCTATTGCGGAACTTACCCAGCATGCTGCAGACGAGCTTCGGCACGCCAACATGGTTGCCGACCGTATCCTCCAGCTTGGGGGTACACCGCTGTTGCATCCTGAAGCGTGGTTCACCCACACCAACTGCGGCTATGATGCCCCTACAACATACAATGTGGTTAACATTCTTGAAGATGCCATCAAAGGGGAGCAGTGTGCCATCAGTGTCTATTCCCAGATCGCTGAAGCGACACACAACAAAGACATTGTCACCTACGATCTTGTTTCTCAGATCCTTGCGGATGAAGTGGAGCACGAAGAGGACCTGCAGGCTCTCCATGACGATATCACCGAATTCGTCACAGAGATAAAGCAGCAGATCGACGGGTAATCACACTACTTTCTGCTGTAATATCACCTTGCTCTCAGAAGGGGTCAGATCCCCCTTCTCACGACTTTCGTCATAAGCGATCACATACACCTCATCTCCACTTTCCAGATAGTTCTTCTCCCCAAACTCGGCATAGGCGGTCGCACCGATGGAGATAAGCGCCTCTTTGGGGTACCCACACGCTTTGAGATGCTCGTAAATGTTCTCGAGCGGACCGAAGTCCTTTTGGTTGATTATCTTTTCGATCAGCCAGTTTTTGAGCTTTCCGTAAAAGTAGCTGTAACCAGGCAGCGGCGCATCCACACCATACGGATGCAGTACACCCTCACGTCTGACATAGGAGCAGAGACGGTAGCGGTCCATCACCCCTCCCTCCTCGAACTTGTCTATTTCGATCCACTTGTCGCCGATCCCCTTTGAGTTCGGACCCCAGGATTTCTTTTCCGAAATCTTCTTAGCACCCTCCTTACGGATCGTGCAGTCGTTGAAGGTGGTAAATCTTTTGGCTACAAGCTCGCTCACACGCATTGCCTCGTCATAAACGATCTCAAACAGTACTGCGATCTCCGGCTCTACCTGCGCATTTGCCTCATAGTCTGGAAGCTGAAGCGTATCGGTACCGATAGGGTAGATACCCAAAAACCCATCGTTTCTGGGAAGATAAAAAGGGAAAATGCCCTTTGGGGCCTCCGGAGCCTCTGTTACAACATTCTCAAAATCTTTCAGCTCTCCCGCCTGCTCGAGATGGTGCGCGAAGTTTCCCGCCACACCCAAACCTATTGTCTCTATCAAATCCATCGAAGCTCACTTTTTTTGATGACATTATACCATTTTGTACTCCACATACATTCCACATAACCGATTTATACTTAAAAAAAAGCGAAGGAGCGGAAAATGTGGTGGCGTAATTTTTGGAAAAAGTGTAAAGAGTACCGCAATGTCATCCTGGTATCGACATTCATCGGCAGCATGCTGATCTTTATGCTTGTAACGGTCATCTATGTCACTTCACAGGTGGCTAACTGCTCCAGTGTAAAGAAAGCACGTAATATGTGTATGAATGACGAAAAAATAATTATATTTCAGAAAGGGGAAAAGGGGATAGAAAGAGAGGCAGCCTTTAGGCAGCCTCGAGGCAATTACTTAGCCGCTGCGACAGCGTCTTTGAGTGTTTTACCAAACTTGAATTTTGGTGCAGTGTGCGCAGGCTTGCTATAAGTCTTGTCGGTACCAGGTACTTTACCGCTTTTAGCTGCAACTTCTGCTGTAGAGAAGGTTCCGAAACCAACCAGAGAAACTGACTCTTTTTTTGTCAGTGCTTCAGTTACAGAGTCGATGAACGCTTTTACCGCTCTCTCCGCTGCTGCTTTGCTCTCATACTCTCCGTTTTTCTGAACCAGTTCTACGAATTCTGCTTTTGTCATTCTTCTTCCTTTATTGTTAAGATGGTTTATTATAACACAAACTATTCTTAAAATTTCATAAAAGATAGCTGCAACTTCCCATAAAATGGGCTTTTGAGAGCATTTTTGCGCTTTTAACATAGGATTTGTCGTCTTCTTTCCGAAATGTCACGAAAAAGTCATTTTAAGCTTTCGGGATACTCTCTGTCAAACAGTAGCGTAATACGCCAAAAGCATCGGAAAAAAAGGGGGGGACTGCACCCATGTAAACTTATCAACACTCTCCTGGGATCACTTTTGAGAATGACAGTCAATGCCTGGTCCAAAAGATAAAAATTCCCCGAGCCTTTTACCGAGTAAGTTCAAAGTCTATTTTGGGCAAAGAACTCAGCAAGGATATCTCTGCATGATTGTAGGTGAATTGTACTTGTGATTTGAATTGGCGAATGAAGTTGATTGGATAATTTTGTAAGAATGGTGCGTCAGAGAGGATTTGAACCTCCACACCACTAGGGCACTACCCCCTCAAGGTAGCGTGTCTACCGTTCCACCACTGACGCATTTTCGATAGTCTGAAACTATCTGAAGTTTTAAAATGAGGGCTTAACAAAAAGTTGTAGCGGAAGTATACCGCCACAACCTTAAAGTCTCCTTAACTTACCCGATAAATGGGTTAGCGTAGAGAGCGATCAGCGCGATTACCAGTGTATAGATAACCTGTGCTTCGATCATCGCCAGAGCAATGAACATTGTAGTCATCAGCTTACCGCCGAGACCTGGGTTTCTCGCTGTACCAGCAATTGTCGCAGCAGCTGTGTGACCCATACCGATCGCACCACCAAGAGCAGCGAGACCAAGACCGACACCAGCAGCAACTACTGAGTATGCTTTGATCATAGATTCGCCTTCACCAGCGAAAGCAACAGCACCGAGTGCCAGGAAAAGCAGGAAAAACTTTTTCATTTCATATCCTTTAAGTTAGTAGGTTTTAAGTCTCTTCGACTGTCTTCCAAAGTCCGTTCGGATAGCGTAAACAGCCTATGGCTGCCAACCGGCACATAAATGCAACCGATTTCCCTACTTGTCACTTTGTACAAACGGCGTAATTATATCCTCTGCACCGTTAATTTTCGCTAAATCTTGCTCCTTTGGGTGGGGGAGTCGTTATGCATCTCTTTGTCAAGATAGACTTTTATGGTTTCAATCAGCGCCTGCATCTTCGCTTCATAGAGGAGCGTATAGCGCCCCAGCAGATGCTCGTTTTTGTAGGCAAACTGCATCAGAATCTCATGCACCAGTGCCTTCATATCAAAGGCACCGATCTCCGTAAGGTCCGAAAGCAGCTCCTTGCACTCATGCGTAACACGCTCATAGCGCTTCTGCTCAATCCACTGCGGCAGCAGCTTGGCACTCTGCGCATATTTGTGCACAAAGGTATCCAGACGCTCCAGGTAAAGTGCTTTATTCTCCTCTGCATGCTCCAGACCCGCAACAACATCAAGTCCCTGGATCTCGAGCATCTTCTCAAGCGAAAGGCCCCTGTTGACATTTCCCACAAAAAGAGTGAAGACCGTGTAAAGCTGGTTGACATTGAGCGGTTTGGTCAGGTAAGCGTTCGCACCCGCTTTGAACATCGCCTCTATCTCAGGACCAAGGCTGAATGCGGTAAAGGTGACAATGGGAATATGGTCAAGCTGATGCACCCGTCGGATCATCTTCGTCGTTTCGATCCCGTCAAGCACAGGCATGCTGATATCCATCAGTATCAGGTCATAGTCTCTATGTTCGGTAAAGAGATACTCCAGCGCCTCCTTACCGTTATTGGCAATGTCTATGATAATACCGGAATGTTTCAGAACGTTCTGGACGATCTTCTGGTTTATCAGATTGTCCTCGACAACCAGCAGACGCATTCCCTTGAAGTAGGTAAAGCAGTCAAGATCGATATTTTCAGATTCGGGGATGAGTTTTGTATAGATATGTGGTTTCTGCGTTTTTTTCTTTGTTGTCCGTCCCTCCTCTGTCCATTGTGGCAGAGACTCCTTCTTGTTTTCCAAAGGTACGGTTTCCGTGCTCAACACCAAAGAGGGCTGCTGCTCCCTGCCCGCTTCCCTTTCAGGCTCTTTTTCAAAGAACGCCTTAATCCTTTCCCGGTTTGCATACCATAGAGCACCAAAAAGAAGAAGCAGTGCAAGGGCCATTTCTATATAAGTTCCGTTCATCGCTTCTCCTTTCGTGCTTCTGTTCTATTACGCCAGGTACTCCGGCGTGGCTAGCTCAACCTTTTTGCCCTTCTGCTCCATCACGACCACATCGATCTCGTCGCCCTCATGGTAGCGCTCGGAGAGATCATTGATACGCTCTTTTGCCACCTTTGAGATATGCAGCAGCGCATCGAAACCGTCAGGCATCTCCACAAAGACACCGAAGTCAACCACGCGCTTGACCCTTCCCTTGTACATCTTCCCAACCTCGTAAGTCGTCTGTTTTCGTACAGGAGCATCAGCGATCTTCCTGATGTGTTCTTTTGCCGCAGCGACCTTCTCTTTGTCGCTTCCGGAAACTTTGACCCCTCCGGCATCCCTGTCAAGGTCAATACTTACTTCGAACTTTTCGATGATATCACGGATCGTCGCTCCTGCCTTACCGATGATGTCACCGATCTTGCTGGGGTTGATCATGAAGTGCTCCGTTGCAGGCAGCGCTTCACTCTCGACAATGTTCTTCTCCGCCTCTTCCATCAAGTCGAGAATATGGTTTTTCCCTCTGCCCGCCTGCACGAGCGCATCCTTAAGCACATGCAGGTCTATGCCTCCAAGCTTGATATCCATCTGCAGCGCAGTGATCCCTTTGCGTGTCCCGGCGATCTTGAAGTCCATATCGCCGTCATGGTCTTCAAGCCCCATGATGTCGGAGAGAATGGCATACCGGTCTCCCTCATGGATCAGACCCATAGCGATACCCGCAACAAGCGATGTCATCTCCACCTCGGCAGAGCGGAGTGCAAGTGAACCGCCGCATATTGTCGCCATGGAGGAGGAACCGTTACTCTCGAGTACTTCGGAGACCAGTCTGATCGTTCCATCATAATTAAGAGGAATGGTCGGTTCAAGCGCACGCTTTGCCAGGTTTCCATGTCCAAGTTCGCGTCTTCCCGGTGCACCGATGTATGACGCCTCGCCTACCGAGTAGCCCGGGAAGTTGTAGTGGACCATGAAGTTTTCCGATTGGCTGCTCTTGTCGGTGATGAGTTCGAACATCTGTGCATCTTTCTTGTCTCCAAGTGTCGCTGTCACAAGCACCTGCGTCTGTCCCCTGGTAAAGAGGCACGATCCATGTACGGAAGGCAGGATATTCGTCTCGATCGCTATCGGACGTACCTGATCGAGCGCCCGTCCATCCGCACGGATACCCTTGTCAAGGATCATCTTCCGAACCACACTCTTCTTGTACGATTCAAGCACTCTGCCAACCAGCTCCTTGTCAGCCTCTTTGCCTTCTGCCTCCAGCGCTTCAAGTACGGCACTGCGCACCTTTTTAAGTTCGGTAGAGCGTTCAGACTTTGCCATATGGGAGACAGCCGCTTCGACAGCCTCCGCAAAGTGCTGTGCAATGTACTCGTAGAGTGCTTCGTCGATCTTGACATCACTGAGTTCCAGCGCTATCGGCTCTCTTGCCACAGGCTCAAGTTCAACCGCATATACACCGCTCGCCTCCTCAATGGCATCCTGCGCCAGTCCGATCGCTTCGATGAGAGCCTCTTCGTCTATCTCATTGCTCTCCTGATGCTCCAGTATCAGCGGTGCGGCTCCCAGCATAGGATCGACAGGATCGACTTCAATATCGTCGATCACTTCGGATGCCATCGTACGCATCTCGATCATCAGAATATCTCTGCCCGAACCCACGACAAGCAGATCAAGCACACTCTCATCCTGTTTGGAGAGTGAGGGGTTGATGACCAGTTCACCGTCTATTTTTCCGATACGCACCGCACCAAGTGCCCGTTTGACAGGAATGTCGGAAAGATAGAGCGCTGCGGATGCCGCATGGAGGGCTGCTACCTGCATATCGACCTCACTGTCGCTGCTGACAACCATGACACTGATACTTACCGGGTAGAAGAAGCCGTCAGGGAAAAGCGGACGGATCGAACGGTCAATAATGCGCGATGTCAGTGTCTCGAAATCTCCGGGCTTTGTCTCACGCTTGATGAATCCTCCCGGTATCTTCGCTGCTGCATAGGCTTTTTCAATGTACTGCACCGTCAGCGGAAGGAAGTTCTCCTCCACCGCTTTCTCATCGACTGCCACGGCAGCGATCAGTACCGCCTTGCCCTGCCGGTACATGACCGCACCGCTTGCCTGTTTTGCTATCTTGTTACACTCATAGACCTCTTCGAGGTTGTTTACGCTGACTTTGATAATCGTCTCTTTCATAATGCTGTATTATTCCTTTTACTTTGTTCTTTTGTCTCTTCGTCTGCTCTTTCAAACTTTTCGTAAGACTCCACAATATGGAGAATCTCGTCAAAACTTGGGGGCGAAAAGTGTTTATAGTAGTATTCTATCGAAATATAGTCCTGAATCTTATGAGGGCAGAAGACACCGTCACAGACTGTCAGAAGGTTTTCATACACGGCCCTGTCCAGAATCGGTGTGGCGATGTAGATATTCTTCGCCTCTCTTGCGATAACCGATTTCAGTGCCGCCATCATTGTAAGCCCTGTTTCCACACACTCGTCGGCAAGAACGACATACTTGCCCTTGAGCGGCAGCAGGTCTTTGCCTTTGCGGTAGCGGTAGACGTAGCTGAGAATCTCTTCATCATATTTGCGCTGCGCTTCACTGTAGACAAAGTCCTCATTGATATCGAAAGCATCCACCAGCGCCTTGTGCATCACCACCTCTTCGGTCTCCGAAATCATTGCTATTACCGTTTCCGGGTTGTTTGGTGCCACAATAGGCTCTGTCAGCAGAATATCCATCTGCGAACCCGTTGCCTTTGCGATCCGGTCGGCAAAATAGACCCCTCCCTCACTGACACCGATAACGACCGTCTCGTTTTCACGCAGCAGCTCCAGGGGAAGTGTCTCGATCAGCTGCGTAGCGGCATCTTTTCTGTCTTCGAAATAGTAGCGGTCATGGTTTGAATCGTCGTGCATGGTCCACTCCCGGGAATTGTCTGTTGATCTCATCTTCATCAAAAGTATAACGAAAATCCTCTATATACTTCATCAAAAGCTTATAGGCATGGTTTAGCTGCTCCATCCTCTGCGCATCACCACCTACATCCGGATGATACTTCTTGGCCAGAAAACGGTACTGGTTTTTGATGTCCTCTTTGGTAATGAACTTTGGAAGCTCAAGGGCCTCGAGTGCCTCTTCTATAATATCGACCGGACTCTCCATCACTGCCTGCCTGTTCCGATGCTGGCGAAAGGAATGAAGTTCAGCTGAAACACGAAACTATACTCCTGTACATATTCAGAACCCTGTACCGTTGAACGGGGTACAATATTGGCAGATAGTTGCGCTGTCACACTCCAGCAGTCACGCCTGTAGCCTCCGCCAAAGCGCCAGAGCTTCAGATTTGAGAAGTTTTCGTTCTCATCCTCTCTCAGACTGTAGCTGACACCTCCGTTGAAGTAGATACGCTCATCAACATCGTAGCGGAAATCGAACAGGAAATCGTTTGCAGTAACCTTGTAGGGGCTAACTTCAAAGTTCTCTTTGTATGTATGTGAAAGTGAAACGTAATACCCCGAACCATGAACAGATACCCTGCTGGAGGCCTCATGGATGGCACTCTGTTCGAACGAATAGTAAAGATTGTTGTAAAAGCTCCAGTTCTCCCAGTTGTACTGCATCTCGTTGTTCAAGTCGGCAAACTCATACTCCCTGTTGCGATAGTAGCGCTGGGAGATACGCTGAAAGAAAATCAGCCTCATATCCTCGTCATAGAAATACTGGTTGAGTGCAAAGCTGGCCTCCTCTTCTGGGAGTCCTACCGAAAAAAGCTCCTGTAACTCTTGGTTGCTGTCGATCAGCTCCTTGAAGGGCAGCGGCTTCTGGCTCTCGGAGCCAGGTTTTATATATCCGATGGAGGGCTGCAGCACATGGATAAAACTGCCATAGTCTTTTGTCAAATCTGCAAAGAGTTTCGCAGTGTGTATATTGCTGTAGTACTGAAAGTAGTCCGGGGTAGGCTCCTGGACATTACCAAAAAAGAAACGGCCATAGTAGAGCTGCTCTCCGAGAGAGAGACTCAGATAATCATCGAAAAAGGAGGTTGTAAACTCAATGGGAATACGAAACTCCGCAGAGTTGAGCGTTGCACCCTCTTTCCTGTCGAGTCTACGTGTTTGCATATCCAGTGAATAGGTCAGGTTGTCAATGAAGAGACGATCAAGGAACTTGTGAAACTGCAGTGCCGGTAGGGTCTGAATGGTTCTGTCATTGTTCTCCAGCCTGGTGTCAATGAAGTACTTGGCATTGAGGCCGCCATACCAGTCGTTGTTGTAAAGAAAGTAGTTGAGCCTGGATTCCTGCAGAGGAACCTGCCCGAAGTGTGACAGGGAAGTCTGCTGGAGATTGAGGTAGTCGATATCGTTCAAGAGCGTAATATTTGCATAGAGCCCGTCCGTATACTCTGCAGGAAGATACTTTCCAAGAAAGTCAGAAGAGTCATAAAGAAACTCTAGGCCATAATGTGTGTCGTTTCTCAGGTCGTACTCTTCTACAAACGCCTGCTTGTCCTTGAAGTATCCAAGCCTGAGCTGGCCCGACGAGTGGGGAGAGTCGGCGAATCGGTATGTTGCATACATGCCCAGGCTCCGATTGCTCCTTACCTGCGGATTGAACTCAAGGTCCATACTCTCGTTGATCGCCCAATAGATTGGCTGTTCGTAGATGAATCCATCCTGATTGCTGTACCCCATCAAAGGGAAAAGCAGACCCGACTTTCTCCGGTTATCCGTAGAGAAGGCCAGATAGGGTGTATAGAAAACCGGCACATCTCCAAAATAGACACGGGTACTGTAGAGCTTCATATACTTTTCGGCACTGTCGTAGGTCGCTTCGGAGAAAGCCATTTTCCAGAGCGGATCTTCAATGTCACAGCTTGAGAGTATGCTGCTTCCGAAGGTATAGTTTCCGTCCGTTTTGTTCGCATCGTTGGTCAAGAGCCAGACATCGTTGGCATTGGTAAAGAAGAGCTCCTTGAAGTGTACCCTGTTCGTTTCGGTATCGATCTGCATATGCGAAGCATGCTCTTTGGTGCCGCTGTAACCGATCATCTCAATGTTACCGTCAAGTGTCAGCAGGTGTTTCTCTTTTTCATACACAGCCCTGTCGGCATGAATGACACTGTCCTGATAGTAGACGACCACGCCGCCGCTTGCGTGCATCGTAGTGCCCGTTCCTTCGACATGTGTCGCAGAGACTTCGATATTACTGCGTTTCTCTTCTGTCATAGCATACAGTACCACCGTACCATAGAACCATAAAATAAAGAGGAAAAGATGTTTAGACATCGATCACTACACAGTTGGAGAGTTTGTCATGCAGGGTCTGGTGCAGGGGAGAGAAGAAAGCAAACACGAAACCAAGATAGAAAAACATTTCACTGACAAGCCTTACCGATGCACGCCAGAAAGCCTGCTGGAAACTGAGCCGGTTCCCGCTATTCATATCGACTGCCTTGATCTTCATGATATATTTGCCGAATGTCTGACCGCTCTGCCATATCAGTACAGTATGGTAGAGTACCTTGATCGCAAATACGGTTGTAATATTATCCATAATAAAGGCATTCATTGTCATCACCGCCGTCTCATCAACGGTCGTGATCTCGGACATCAGCGCATTGATCTGTGAAGAGAAGATGATCATCAAAAAGAGGTTGACCACCATATCATCGATGATGAACGAACCCACACGCTTGGCATTGGGAGCGATCGGCAGAGAAGCGGCCTCCATTACGCCTCCTGCAGTGCCTGGTAGGCGATATCGGTACGGCACTGCTTGCCGGCAAAGTGCACCTGCCCAACCAGCATATAAGCACGGTCACGTGCCTCTTTGATGCTGTCGCCAAGTCCCACACATACCAGTACGCGGCCGCCCGTGGCATAGAGCTTGCCATCCTCTCCGCGGCTGACACCGGCAAAGGAGATGTGTGCATTCTCTTTGAGCTCCTCATGATGAATCTCGTCGATGATGATCTCTGCCGGTGGTGAACTCTTGTAAGGATAGTCCCTGCTTGCCATCACCACACCTACGGCATACTTGTCGTGAAATTCGATCACAGCATTTTTCAGGTCACCCGTTGCCGCCTTGTAGAAGAGATCGCTTGCCGGCGATTTGAGCAGCGGCATCAGTTCTTCACACTCGGGGTCTCCGAAGCGTACGTTATACTCGAGGATGATCGGCTCACCCTTGACCACCATCACACCGATAAAAAGTACACCGGTAAATGGCATCCCCTCCTCTTCCATCCCCTTGAGTGTAGGCTTGATGACCCGCTCGTCGAGCTTGCGGTAGATCTCGTCGTTTACCAGTGGTATCGGCGCGTACGCTCCCATCCCGCCCGTGTTTGGTCCCTCATCGTTGTCAAGCAGCCGTTTGTGATCCTGCGCGGCAGGCAGCACGACATAATCTTTTCCGTCACAGACGGCAAAGACGGAGAGTTCGTAGCCATCAAGAAACTCTTCGATAACGATGGCCGTTCCCGCTTCGCCAAAAGCGTTACCGCTGAGCATCTCGCCCGCCGTCTTCTTCGCCTCTTCATGGCTCTTGGCGATGATCACCCCTTTGCCGCCGCACAAACCGTCAGCCTTGACAACAATAGGAGCTTCAAGCGTCTCGATGAAGCGGTACGCCTCTTCGATGGAGCTTGTCTCGATATAGCGTGCCGTAGGTACATTGTGGCGTGCCAGGAAATTCTTCATGAAGATCTTCGATCCCTCAAGCTGTGCAGCCTTTGCCGTAGGTCCGAAAATGGTCAGCCCTCTTGCCTTGAAGACATCGACGATACCTTCAACCAGCGGTGCCTCGGGACCGACGATCGTTAGATCGACTCCATTCTCTTCCACGAAATCCGCCAGCGCGTTGAAATCGGTAATGGAGAGGTTCTCTCCAAGCTCATCGGTCGCACCGTTGCCCGGAGAGAAGTATATCTTCTCCACATTCTCGTCAAACTTGAGTGCGCGTCCTATGGAGTACTCTCTTCCCCCGCTGCCAATAATAAGTATGTTCATATTGTGATTCTCCCGTTTAGTAGATAGTATTTTTGAGATTTTTCAGTAGTTACAGTTCAATGGTATACAACATCGGCTCAGTAGTCGTTGTGCTTGTGCGCAGAGGGTTTTCAAAAGGTTTGGAGGCACACTTGAAGTGTGTCGAAAACATTTTGGAAAGCCTGTGCGTGCAATGACAATGACTAATGAGGCCCGGATGGCCGTTCTGTATATCAGTCGGCCCTAATAAGCCAACGGTGCAGGAGAGAGGAGCGCTTTAGGGGGCAGATCCTCGCCCGTCTCCGGGCTCGAACGGAAGTGTCCGCACACAGCGCTCGCTACATGTCCCGCAAATACTAAAATGTTGGACCCCATATTACAGTGGTCGAACCATCCAGGTAGGAAAATTATAGCCTATTTGGAGTTAGAAGTGATTAAAACTTCCCGCGCTTTTTCCACACAAGCATCAATCAGCGCTCTATCAGCCACATAAGTCTCCGCTTCGGGAGGCAGATGGGCCTTTGTCGCTTCTCCAATTACCACTGCTTTATAACTGCTGTCCCATCCAAAGTTTTTCAGGAAGCAGCGGATCGTCGATGGTGAGGTGAAGATGATGATACTCCCCGCCTCCGGCCTCATCTGCCAACCGTATTTCCGGCATGCAGTCTCATAGATGACCTGTTCCCGCAATACGATACCGGCCTTCTCCAGATAGCCCTTCGAATCGAACGAGACCTCTTTGGGACGCAGGTAGAGCAGTTTTCTGTCACTGAAAAAACGGATGATATCCTCCGCCAGCGATTTGCCGTAGAAGTGTTCGGGGTGGTAGATCACCCTACCGCCCAGAGCCTCTATCTGCTTTTTTGTCGCCCCACCGATCGCGACTGACGGGTAATTCTTCCATGATGGATCGATCGCCTCGGCACTCTTGACCGCCTGTTTGGAGGTGAACATCAGCGTATCGCTTCCGCCAAAGTCAATCGAGGGTGCTATCAGGGAAAATTCGATCATCGGAAGCGGCTCGGTCCCCTCCCTTGGGGTTGGTGAGAGCAGGTATATCTTAGGCATTACGCATCGATGTTCTTCTTTAGAAGATCGAGCGCCTTGCCGTGCAACATCGCCTCGTTCATCTCCGAATCGTCGTACGGATCGAAGTGCGGGCTGATCACCCAGCGCTTCTCAGGATCGATCGCCATGATCTGCAGCTCCACCTCATCGGCGATACGGTGTGCTTCAAGCAGAGTCATATCGGGCTGAAGCACCATGTGAAACTCCACGAAATTGGTCGTACCATCCGTTCGTGTCTTGAGCCAGTGGTAGCTTGTCACCTTGGGATGGTTTGCGATGATCTCCCCGATCTTCGCGACCACTTCACCGTCAAGCGCCTTGTCAAGCAGTATCTGTACCCCCTCGACAATGATCTCGTAGGCAGAATAGATAATGTAGGCACCAATCGCCATACCGAAGACCGCATCGATCGCATCGATACCGGTGAAGTAGACCAGTCCCAGTGCCACCAGTACCGCACCGTTGCTGAGCAGGTCGGTCTGGTAGTGCAGCGCATCGGCCTTGATGACGATATTGTCCGTTTCTTCGGCGATTCTGAGCAGATAACGTACCAGAAAGAAGGTAACAACAATAGAGATAAGCATAGCGACAATAGAGGGTCCAAGCAGAGAGGTCTCGCTTCCTTTATGCAGCTTTTCAATGGCGACATAGATAATGTAGAGCCCCGACATCGTAATGACGGTTCCCTCGATCACACCTGCGATCGCCTGTATCTTCCCCTTGCCGTAGTGGTAGTTCTCATCAGGATCCTCTTCAGCCTTTTTGATCGCAAAGAAGTTGAAAATGGAGACTGCCATATCAAGCAGGGAGTCGATAGCCGACGCCAGCACCGCCACCGAACCGCTGGCGATCCCGATGATAAGCTTGACGAAGACAAGCAGAGTCGCGACCGATGTGGAGACGACCGTCGCTTTTTTCTGTGAAGACATGGTTTTACTGTTCAAAGTTATATCCTGTGATGAAAAGGTAAAGGGGAATTATACCATAAAGCAGACGGGGCTATGTGCCCCGAATGGAAGAAGTTTAAAGCACTTTTGCCGCCAGCTTGGCGATACGGTGCGCAAATGCCGTTTTGTCTTTTGGCTCGAGCCCCTCTGAGAGTTTGGCAGTGTCAAGCAGGACGTGCGCCATATCCTCAAAGAGGGTTTCGTCTTCCACTTTTTCAAGCTTCTTGACCATCTCGTGGTCGGGGTTGATCTCCAAAATCAGCGGGATCTCGGGCATCTCCTGTCCCATCTGGGCAAACATCGCCGCCATACCTGCCATCGGATCGGAGCTGTCCTTGATGACACACGACGGACTCTCGGTCAGACGGGTGGAGATCTTCACCTCTTTGATCTCGTCACCCAGTGTCTCCTTGAGTTTTTCGACCAGAGGCTTGAACTCCTCTTCGATCTCTTTCTTCTCCTCTTCGCTCTTCGAATCGGGCGCTTCGATGGTGGTGATATCCTTAAGTGCCCACCCCTTGTACTCGCCGATCATCGGTGTGACGATACTGTCGACCTCGTAGTCATCCATGATGAGCACTTCGATGTTGGCCTTCTTGTACGCCTCAAGCAGCGGTGAATTTCTCAACACCTTCTCATCTTCACCGATGATGTAGTAGATCTCTTTCTTCTCACTGTCTGCTCTTGAGATATAATCATCAAACGAGACCATCCCCTCTTCGCTCGAGCTCTTGTAGCATACGATCTCAAGCAGCGTCTCTTTGTTGGTGAAGTCGGTATAAATCCCCTCTTTGATCACACGGTTGTACTGTGAAACAAAGCGGTCGAAATCTTCGCCTTCGAGCTTCTTGATCGCTTCGAGGATCTTCTTGACAGAATGCTGCTTGATGTTCGCCAGTATGCGGTTCTCCTGCAGAATCTCACGGCTGACATTGAGCGGCAGATCCTCCGAGTCGATAATACCGCGCACGAATCTCAAATAAGGCGGCAGCAGCTCTTTGTCGTCATCGGTAATGAATACACGCTTGACATAGAGCTTGACACCGGGCTGGTAGTCAGCACGGTAGAGGTCCATCGGTGCCGTTCTTGGAATGTAAAAGAGTGTCGTAAACTCTGTCGCTCCTTCAACCTTGTTGTGAATGTAGGTCAGAGGCTCTTCGCTGTCATGCGCGATGGTCTTGTAGAACTCGATGTAGTCCTCTTTTTTCAGCTCGCTCTTTGGCAGTGTCCAGAGCGCCGTTGCGGCATTGACCTGTTCGCTTTTCCATACTTTCTTCTCTTTTTTGTCATCCCCTTCTCCCTCATACTCGACCTCTTCATAGTTGAGTACAATCGGATAGGCGATGTGGTTGGAGTACTTCTTGATCACCTCTTCAACACGCCACTTGTCAAGGAACTCCTTCTCATCCTCTTTGAGTTTGATATAGATAACCGTACCGTGCGCCTCTTTGGTTACCGGGTTGATCTCGTACTCTCCGGTACCGTCGGTGGAAAATTTGTACGCCTGATCCTCACCCGCTTTTTTGGTAATGACGTCAACATGGTCTGCGACCATAAACACCGAATAGAACCCGACACCGAACTGTCCAATGAGGTTGCTGTCTTTTTTTGCATCCCCCGTCATCTGCTCCATAAATGCTTTCGTTCCGGACTTGGCGATAGTACCGAGGTTCTCCATCAGATCCTCTTCGTTCATCCCGATACCGTTGTCGCCGATCGTAAGCGAGTTGTCATCCTTGTCGATCTTGACATTGATTTTACCGGACCACTCCTCTTCTTTGAACTTCTCGTCTGTCAGATGCAGATAGTTGAATTTGTCGATCGCGTCACTCGCATTGGAGATGAGCTCTCGTAAAAAGATCTCTTTGTTCGAATACAAAGAGTGTGTCATAAGCTTGAGCAGCTGCCCAATCTCTGTTTGAAACTGATGTTTTCCCATACCGTTTCTCCTGATTATGCTGAATTTTTGTGTGATTATAGTCAATTTTTAGAAATATTTCAAGTTTTTTTGTAAGAAACTTTAGTTAATATGACTAAAGTTATAACAGGTTACGATTCACGTCCCTTAAATAGTTATTTGCTATAATTATTCAAAACAGCTAAAGAGAAGGATAGAAAGATGAAAAAGATAACACTGCTGACTGCCACAACCCTCACGACAATCATCATGGGAGGATGCGCACAGACCGCTCCTGCACCGCTTGATGCTGAAGAGTGTGCCACACTTGAAAAGAAGATGATGCAAACCGACCAGTTCATCAAAAAGGTCTCTGCAATGGATCCTGCCCATACCGACGAAGTGATGATGGCCATCCCCAAAACAGAGATCACCACTGAAACGAGCAAATCAAAAATGCTCCGCGACGCCAAGCGAAGAAAAGCACGCCTCGAGCAGGAGTTCAACACGTCAGGGTGTAAAAAGTCCGAGTAATCTCCACTAATACCCACTCCGTCATTTCTGCAAAAGCAGGAATCTTAAACGTTTTTCACCCATAATGCGTCAAGATCCCGCATCAGGTGCGGGATGACGTGCTCTTCACGTCATTCCTGCGAAAGCAGGAATCTTGACATCAAGTAAAAACGACACGTTCCATCCAAACGTCAAGATCCCGGATCAAGTCCGGGATGACAAGAAAAACTTTAGCTGTGGAGGTTGTTGCGAAGGAGCTTACTGCAGGGTGCGATATTTCGCACCTTTTAACCGTTTGGAAAAATAGATCTCTACTATCTCCAGCGTCTCAAAGGTGCGTACTTACGCACCCTACAATGCATTTTGCAGATGAGGTACAATGTGGAAAATTATTCCCACTCAATTGTAGCTGGGGGCTTGGACGATATATCATAGACCACCCTATTAATCCCATCAATCTCATTGATGATCCTTCTGCTGATCCCCTCCAGCACATCGTGTGGAATATGCGCGAAGGTAGCGGTCATTCCATCGACCGATTCTACCATACGGACACAGACAGTGTTGTCGTAGGTGCGGTTATCGCCCATGACACCGACAGACTGGACGTTGAGCAGTACGGTAAACGCCTGCCATACCTTGTCGTAATAGCCTGTGGCGCGAAGCTCCTCCTGCATGATCGCATCGCTTTCGCGAAGCAGTCTGAGCGCCTCTTCGTTCACTTCTCCCATGACACGAATCGCCAGTCCAGGGCCAGGGAATGGGTGGCGACCTATCATATGCTTTGGCAATCCAAGCTCGAGTCCCAGTTTTCGTACCTCATCTTTGAAGATCTCACGAAGCGGCTCGACCAGCTCGAAGGTCATCCAGTCGGGCAGTCCGCCGACGTTGTGGTGCGACTTGATGGTCTTTGAGGGGCCTTTGACAGAGACAGACTCGATGACGTCAGTATAGAGCGTTCCCTGTGCGAGGAAACTTACGTCGGTGTGCTTGCTCGCCTCTTTGTCGAAGACTTCGATGAACTTCTCGCCGATGATCTTCCGCTTACGCTCAGGGTCAGTCACCCCTTTGAGGGCATTTAGGAACTCCTCTTTTGCATCTATGGTGATCAATGGAATGTCAAGCAGTTTGAACATCGCCTGCACCTGCTCGGCCTCATCTTTCCGCAGCAGCCCCTGGTCGACAAAAACACAGACAAGCTGCTCTTTTGGAAGCGCTTCATGCAGCAGTGCCGCAACCACTGAGGAGTCCACTCCGCCGCTTACGCCGCAGAGTACCTTTCTGTCGCCTACCTGCTTTCGGATTTCTGCAATCTTCTCTTTGGCGAAGCTTCCCATGTTCCAGGTGCTCTCACAGCCGCAGATGTGCTTGGCGAAGTTCTTGAGCATCACCACACCCTCTTCGGAGTGGTGCACTTCGGGGTGGAACTGGAATGCGTAGATGTTTCTACTCTCATCGGCGATCGCCGCATACGGAGAGTTCTCGCTCGTTCCGATCACTTCGAAGCCCTCAGGAAGTCTCTCCGCACGGTCACCGTGACTCATCCATACGGTGGAGTCCTGCTTGACATCTTTGAAGATGGGAGAGTCCTCTTTTTCGATATGGAGTTTCGCCTTGCCGTACTCGTGGTGGTCTGCCGGAAGTACCTCCCCGCCAAAGTGCTGGGTAATCAGTTGCATCCCGTAGCAGATACCGAGAATCGGAAGTCCAAGATCCCAGATACCCTCGTCGGGATGGTAAGCATCCTCCGCATAGACTGACGCCGGACCGCCGGAGAGAATGATCCCCTGCGGTTTTCTTGCCTTGATATCCTCAATGCTCTCACGGTAGGGAACCACCTCGGTATAGACACCCGACTCTCTGAGCTTGCGTGCGATCAACTGTGTGTACTGCGACCCGAAGTCGAGTACCAAAATAGGAACCTGTTTCATTCAATTTTTCCTTCTGTTTATATGAATCAATCTTTCGAAAAACATTCATTCATATAAAGCAAAGCAGGACGCAATGCTCCCTGCTCCTTTTAACCTGCTACTTAAATATTATCCGATATGCAGCACGATGAACTGAAAGTACCAGACGGCGATGGAGACAAGGTAGCCTACCAGAATGGTCCACGCATACTTCATGTGTGCACCGAAGGTGTAGATGCCGTGCAGTTTACCCATGACACCAACCCCCGCAGCAGAACCGAACGAGATGAGGCTTCCGCCCACTCCCGCCGTCATCGTAACCAGCATCCACTGCTCTTTGGCGAACTCACCCATGTTCGGATCGGCTTTGAGGACCGCAGACATTACCGGTACATTGTCAACCACGGCAGAGAGGAATCCCACACCGATGTTCACCGCTGTAGGGCCGAACTGGTCGTAAAGCTTGGTAAAGTACTCAAGGTACCCCAGGAAGTGGAGTCCGCCGACGGCTGCGAGAATACCGAAGAAGAAGAGCAGCGTGTCGTTCTCGATCTTGGCAATCCATGAAAAGGCGTTGAGCGTTGTAGGGCCCGAGTTCTGGTTGATGTAGTAGACGTAGATCTTCAAAAGCGCCAGACCGAACATCATTCCCCACATTGCAGGCAGATGCAGCACCTGATGCGAAAGGACCGCCATAACGATGGTCAATCCAAAAAGTGCAATAATCTGCTTACCACCCTCCTGGATGGTCGCTTTCTCTTCAGAAGCATTGAACGGAGGTTCGCCATCCGGTACAAAACGGCTCAGCAGCAGCGCGGTAACAAACCAGCCCAGAATCGAAGCAGGGAAGAGGTAGAGGAACTCCGTAAAGGCACCCTTCCCGTCAACCCATACCATCAGTGTCGTAATATCACCAAACGGTGACCATGCTCCCCCCGCGTTGGCGGCAACGACGATGTTGATGGCACCGGGAACAAGAAAGTTCTTGTTTTCACGGTCGATCGTTATAAGTACTGTCGAGAGGATCAGCGCAGTAGTAAGGTTGTCCGCCACAGGTGAGATGAAAAATGCCAATAGGCCCGTTACCCAGAAGAGTTTTTTATAGGTGTACCCTTTAGAGACCAGACGGTAGCGCAGTGCGGAGAAGACACCCCTGTCGATCATCGCCTCGATATAGGTCATTGCGACCATCAGGAAGAAGAAGATACCGGCGATCTCGTAGATCAGCTCCTCGATTTCCTTCTCCAGCCGATGTCCGTCCAGCCCGTTGATGGCAAAGTAAAGGCCAATGAGCATAAAGATACCCGTACCGGCAAGCAGTGCCGGCTTGGCCTTGTTGATGTGATACTTGTCCTCGGCGGCGATGAAGTAGTACCCTACCACGAAAATGATGAGTGAGACGATTCCCACCCATGTCGTTGTCAGATCCAGATGCTGTGCCACCTGCCCGGCTGCTGTTTCCATACTCTCTCCTGTATGTTGAAAAATTCTATACAAATCTTACGATTCGATATAGTGAGAACCCAAAGACTCCGTACGTGCCAGCGCCGCTTCGACAATGGCCGAGGCGGTATTGAGACGCAGCTGAAGCAGCCGCCCGATCTCCTGGTTTTTCATATCGTAAATCAGGTTCTTGGCCTCATGCAGCCCCCTGGTCGTCCGGATGATGCCTATATCCTCCCACATCACCTGACGCAGTTTCTGTTTATAGGTCTTGTCGTTCTCTTTGTGCAGAATGTTACCATAATCCTTCTCAAAGAGAGGTATCGGTGTATCGCTGTGCGCCTTGCCAAGCAGATGCTCCACCGCTCGCTGCGCAAAGACCACGCCTTCAAGCAGGGAGTTGGATGCCAGCCGGTTGGCACCGTGTACGCCCGTACGTGCCGCTTCACCGATGACGTAGAGCCCTTCCATCCCCGGAATGCAGCCGTTGGTATCACACTTTATGCCGCCGTTGGCATAATGAAAGGCCGGTGAAATGGGCACACGGTCCTTTGGGAAGTGATACCCCAGCGCCTCGAAGGTGCGCGTGATATTGGGGAAGCGCTCGTGAAACCACCTCTCTTCAAACATTGAAAAATCAAGATATGCCTTTTCTCCCGTTTTTCGCTTATAGTCGAAGATACCGCGTGCGACGATGTCACGGCTGGCAAGTTCTCCGCGTTCATCATACTCGAAAAGAAAACGGTTGCCTTTTTCACCGACCACGTGCGCACCCTCTCCCCGCAGCGCTTCGGTCAGCAGCAGTTTACGTGCAAAGGGCGTTTCGACAAAGACCGTAGGGTGAAACTGCATGAACTCCATATCGGCAAGCTCGATGCCCTTTTCGACACAGATGCCGTGAATATCCGCAGAGACGGTTCTTGAGTTGGTATTGTAGGCATAGAGCGACCCGATACCGCCTGATGCGATGATGACATCATCGGCATAGATGGTCGTAGGCTCGTAGTTGACCGTCGCCTTGACCCCGTAGCAGCGGCCGTTTCTGATAAGCAGGTCATAGACAAGCGTATTGCGCTGAAGCTGGTGTTTGTTCTGCACCATCGCGAAGTAGTGCATGTAGCGCCCCGTCGCATCCCCGCCGGCATGGACAATGCGCGGTACCGAGTGTGCCGCCTCCTTGGTGTAGAGGATGTTCCCCTCTTCGTCACGGTCGAACGCCATACCCCGAGCGATCAGTTCGGGTGTCGTCTCCAGTGAGGTACGAGAAAGGATCTCGACAGCTTCGCGGTTGTTGTGATAGGCACCTGCTGCCATCGTATCTTCGATATGCACCGGCACATCGGCTTCATTCAGTGCCGTCGCCATACCGCCCTGGGCATAGAAGGTGTTGCACTCCCACGGAATGTCCTTGCAGACCACCAGTACCTGTTTGCTCTCAGGCAGCTGCATTGCTGCATAGAGCCCGGCGATACCCGCGCCGATGATAATCACATCATACTTCTTGTCCAACATATCTCTCCGCTACTTTTGTGTCTGCAGACGCTGCTGCACATCTGAATCGTCCGGCACATAGACCGGATCGGTCTTGTGTCCGCAGCCACTTAGTACGATACAGCAGATTGATGCTATAATCACTCTATGAAAAACGCGTCTCTCATTCTCTCTCATCTTGTAAGCCAGCCTCAGTTCAAATCTCTGAAACGGCATGCGTGCTACAAAAAGTTTATCTCGCTGCTTGGCGCAAAGTGGCAAAAGGCCATCGCTTTTGTCTACATCCGCAACGAAACGCTCTTTGTGGCCATCACGCATCCCGGTTTCAAAATGGAACTTCATTATAATAGAGATTTATTAAAAAGCGTATTAACACAGCTCGCTTCGCTTGATGCCGAGTGTCGTGAACTCAAGGCGAACGAAGTGATCATCTTCCACAGCAAATACCGTACTATTATCAAAGAGAGCGCAGATGAGACGACCGTGCCCTACTACCATGAACGTGCCACCGGCGACTTTGCACTGCAAAACAGCGACGAGTCGCTTGCAGAGAAGTTCGAAAAGACCAGATCACTGATCGCATGCAACAGATAATCAAAAACCTCCCCGACACCCCCGGTGTCTACCAGTACTTCGATGCGGCGGGAAAACTGCTCTATGTCGGCAAGGCGAAAAACCTAAAACACCGTGTCAAGAGCTACTGGCGCTTCACCCCCACGCTTCACCCAAACCCCGCACAGAGCCCGCGTATTCTCAAGATGCTCTCGGAAGCCGAGAAGCTTGAGTACATTGTAGTAAAAAGCGAAGAGGATGCACTGATTCTGGAAAACTCCCTTATCAAGCAGCTCAAGCCAAAATACAACATCCTGCTGCGTGACGACAAGACCTACCCCTACATCTACATCGACGAATCGGACCCCTATCCGCGCTTCGAGATTACCAGAAAGGTGGTCAAGGGCAAAAATATCACCTATTTCGGGCCCTACCCTTCCGGCGGACGGGCACTCATCGATGCACTCTACGAAACCTACCCGCTCGTACAGAAAAAGTCGTGTCTGAGGGAAGGGAAGGCCTGCCTCTTCCATCAGATAGGAAAGTGTCTTGCGCCCTGTGAAGGAAAAGTGACCCCCGAAGCCTATGCAGAACTTGTCGAAGAGGCCAAAAAGGCGCTGAACAACCGCCATATTCTGACCAAAAAGCTTGCCGGGCGCATGGAAAAACTTGCGATGCAGGAGCGCTTCGAAGAGGCAGCAGTTCTGCGTGACGCCATTGCCGCCATAGAGGCGCTCACCGTCGACTCCTCCATCGACCTTGCCAACCGTCTCGATACCGACATCTTCGCCATCCTCAATGGAGATGAACGCGGCGTTATCGTCAAGCTCTTCATGCGTGAGGGCAAGATCATCTCCTCTTCTCACACCTATTTCAGGCATACACATATTTTCGAAGAAAATGAAGCCTACCGCCAGGCGCTGCTGGAGCACTACGGGGTCGATACCCCGCACATTCCCAATGAGATCCTTGTCGCAGACAATTTTGAAGATGCGCCCGAAGTGTCACGTACGCTCTCGATGCGCTTTGGAAAAACCGTCACCATCCGCTATCCCAAACGCGGTGCGAAAGCGAAACTGACCGCCCTTGCGCTACAGAACGCCCGGGAGTTGCTGCGTAAAGAGCAGAAAAACAGCATTATCGAACAAAAAATCGCTGATCTGCTTGACCTCTCCGCCATCCCCTACCGTGTCGAAACCTTCGACAACTCCCATATGATGGGCGCAGCGACAGTCGGAGGCATGGTGGTCTGGAACGAAGGAAAGTGGGACAAACAGAGTTACCGCCGCTACCGCCTTGAAGCACGTGACGAGACAGGACAGATGCGTGAGATGCTCAGCCGTCGCATCAAAGACTTTACTGCCCATCCTCCACCGGACCTGTGGATACTCGATGGCGGAAAAGCCAATCTCAACCTTGCACGCAGACTGCTTGAAGACGCCGGCGTCAACCTTGATGTCATCGCCATTGCCAAAGAGAAGCTCGATGCAAAAGCACACCGTGCCAAAGGGGCTGCCAAAGATCTTCTCTACACGCCACACGGTATCATCGAACTTAAACCCAACGATCCCAGACTGCACTGGATCCAGCGCCTGCGTGACGAAGCACACCGCTACGCCATCACCTACCATCAGAATGCAAAGCGCAGAGAAGATACCCAAATCTCGCTGCTGAACAAGAAAGGCATCGGCAAAGCTACTGTCGCCAAACTCATCGACTACTTCGGTACCTTTGAAGCCATCCAAAAAGCCTCTTTTGACGAGATAGCGCGTGTAACCAATGCAAAAATTGCAAAAATTATTGCTCAAGATAATGAAAATTGATAAAAAACCCTTTTTTTCAGCAGAAACTTCTTTTAATTCATTCTATTTTTAGTTAAGTTGTTATAAAGTTTATCGTAAGTAATTGCCATGATGGTAAAGTGGCATTAAGATGCAAAAAGGGAGAATGTATGCGAAGGGACAGACCCGAACCCATAGACGAAGAGTACGAGTTCTCTGACGGATTGATCGTCAGCTCCACAGACCTCAAAGGCATTATTACCTATGCAAACAGGAAATTCTGTGAAATTGCAGGCTATACCAAACAGGAACTGACAGGAAAAAACCACAATATCGTTCGCCATCCGGATATGCCAAAAGCTGCATTCAAGGACCTGTGGGACACTATTCAGGGAGGCAAGGAGTGGACTGGGATCGTTAAAAATCTCAGAAAAGACGGCAGGTACTATTGGGTCTACTCCCATATCACGCCTATCCTGGATGAATCCGGTGAAATCACCGGCTACACAGCTGCCAGAAGACCCGCGTCGGAGAACGAAGTTGAAGAGTCTACGGCACTGTACAAAGAGATGCTCGCACAAGAGAACCAATAATAAGGAGATATGTAGCCCATGTACTATATTTTGAACCAACTGGACCAGGTTGTTGCTGTCGCACCGCGGCTGCTCAATGAACTTGGCATTCCGGATATCAACACTTTCTATCAGAAAATGGCACTCAATGAGGTAGACTTCAGTCTTGAAGGCGACAAAGTCATCTTGACTGCCAACGGTACTTCCCATACAGTGCCTGCTCAGGTGGAAGACCTTGAAGGGATGCTGGGGAACGTACGTGTTGTCGACATTACCGCCGAGAGTCTTCAGGAAGCTGCCGAAGCACCCTCATTGGAAGAGACCCCCATCGATTTTCACGAGAACGAACCGCTGTTGAAGATCGAGGAGGAGGAAGAACCGTCTGCTTCTGAGACAGAGATGCTCTCGTATGAAGAGGAGGACCTCTTTGAAATCAAAGAACCCGAATCCGAAATAGAAGAAACGCTGCCGGAGGCGAAAGAAGAGATTGCCCAAACAGAGGAGGATGATCTCTATGAACTGACCATCCCTACCGATGCGGACAATGCCATCGCGACTATCGAAGAGGAGCGTACATCGGAAGCTTCGTCTGCTGAAGCGCAAGGTCCTATTTACATCGATGTTGCACGCATCAGCGAAAAGATCGGTATCTCTCCTGAAGACTACAATCTGTTCCTTGACGAATATATCGATACTGCGCTTGGATATGAGCAGGCACTTGTCAGCAACAACGACCAGGAGAAAGAGGAGGCGCTCAATGCACTTTCCCATCTCTCCAACGTACTTCAACTGCCTACGATCGGAGAGCTTCTCTCCAACATAAAGACCTCTACCGATGCGGAACAGGAGGGTGCCATCAGCGCCTTCTTCACGGCACTCGGAAGATTGAGCACTGCCAAGTTCGAAGCACCTGAGGAAGTCTCTGAAACCAAAGCGGAAACTGAAGAAGCACCTGCACCGCAAACCCCTGAAGAGAGGGGCGAAAGAGCAAAAGCTGCACTGCAGGAAGGAGGAGCAGAACAGCGTACCCCAATCGACCTGAGTGACATCAAACCGATCCATTTTGATTTCCAGCTCGAAGAGGCGGCCAAGGACCTCAGCCTACCCGTTGAACTCATCGAGGAGTTTGTCAACGACTTCATCGCACAGGCACACGAAGAGACCGAAAAGATGCTCAAAGCCTATGAAAGAGGCGATCTCGAGACAGTGCAAAAGATTGGCCACCTCCTGAAAGGAACGGCAAGCAACCTGCGGATCAACCCGCTCTCTGACACGCTGTATGAGATCCAGTTTAACGAAGAGATTGACAGAGTACCGGAACTTGTCAAAAACTACTGGGCCCATTTCCTGTCACTGGAAAACCAGATCAAACTTATCTCAAACAAATAACTAAAGGATTCAGACCATGACCATACGAAACAGACTGAAACTGATCGCACTTGTACCGATCCTGCTGCTTCTCATGCTTTCAAGTTACTTCTTCGTAACTTCGTACATCAACTATGAGAAGGCACAGGCACTCAAAACAGCACTGAGCAACAATGCATACCTGAGTAAGTCCCTTACACAAGTAGGAACAGAACGTGGACTGAGCGCACTCTACATGGGAAGCGACAGGAAAGCCTATGGCGATGTCCTGAAGAAACAGTATGCGAACACAGATGCTGCCCTTGGGACACTGAGAAGCAAACTGGTCACGGATAACGGTAACCTTATCCCTTTCCTGCCAAAACTGCTTCATGAGAATACGGAGCTGAACAAGGCACAGTATGATCGTATGCTGGCCAACTTCAAGAAACTCCCTGCCATCCGTAAAGAAGTACAGCAGCCTGACAGCGAATTCAAAAAGATCTTCTTCCAGGGCTATACGGATACCGTCACTACTCCGATTATGCAAAACCTGCTGCAGATCAACAGCTTTGCACTCGATACGGAGATCGCCTCCATGGTCGGTACGCTTTCGGAAGTTTATACGGTAAAAGAGAATGCCGGACTGGAAAGAGGCTTCGTCTCCTACTATATGGCCAAAAAAGCCTCTATGGCATTTGATGAGATTGCTCTCTGGGACAACTTCAAAACCAAAGCGAACATTTTTGATATCAAGCAGGTAACCAACCCGCAGCTTCAGGCACAGATCCAGAAAATTCTCGGCAGCAAACAGGCAAAAGCGGTACTCAAAGAGCTTGCGGAAACCTCTTCAGCTATTCAGACCGACGTCGATAACGGTGACTACGCTGAAGATGTTATGGACTGGTTCTCGCTCCAGACACAGAAGATCGCACTCTTCTCGAAGGTTGAACTGGTTGTCTCCAATGCCCTCTGGAAAAAAGCGGAAATCTATCTGCAGAAACAGATCTCACTGCTCATCATTGCCACTGCGATTTTGATTCTGAGTTTGCTGCTTGCCTACCTGGGATACACCACAACACGTGACATTACCCGAAACATTAAAGAGCTCGAAGACGTTCTTAACAAAGCGGTTGAAGATATGAAGCAGAGTGACCAGTACCTCTCTGCCGATACTGCAATGATTGAAAACATCGAACTCGATACCCACGAAGGTACAAGAGAGGCATACAAGTTCCTTGAAACCCTTGTCGAAACGGCAAAAGAGGATAAGCAGATCGCTCTCCAGGCGAACGAAGCGAAGTCTCTCTTCCTTGCCAACATGTCACACGAGATCCGTACCCCACTTAACGGTATCGTTGGATTTACCGAAATTCTCAGAAGCACGAACCTCGACTCCGAGCAGCAGGAGTTCCTCAACATCATCGAAAAGAGTTCGGAGAACCTGCTGAGCATTATCAATAATATTCTCGACCTCTCCAAGATTGAAAGCAACAAGATCGAAATCGAGAATATCGTCTTCGATGCTGCTGAAGAGTTCGAAAGTGCGGTCGAAACCTACGCTGTCGGTGCGGCAGAGAAGAATATCGACCTCAACTTCTATATGGATCCGACCATCAGTCCAAAACTCAAAGGGGATCCGACAAAACTCAAAGAGATCATCATTAACCTGCTCAGTAACGCCATCAAGTTTACAAGCTACGGTGGGATCATCAATGTCAAGATTGAAAAAGAGGCGGTAGAGGGAGAAACCGCACGTATCAAGTTCTCTATCCAGGACAACGGAATCGGTATGACCAAAGACCAGCAGGAGCGTATCTTCGATGCCTTCTCGCAAGCTGACTCCTCTGTTACAAGAAAGTACGGCGGTACCGGTCTTGGTCTGACAATCTCCAGCCAGTTTGTTGAACTGATGGGCGGGAAACTGGAGCTTGAGAGTGCAAAAGACCACGGAACGACCTTCTACTTCACGGTTCCGCTTGAAGAGGTCGCTACGACTGAGCCGAACTACAACAACGCCTTCAACGACGTTACCATCTGTAAATACGAAGAGGAGGTACCAACGGTACTTGACACCTACCTGCAGTCCTACTTCGACTACTTCGGACCGGATGTCAAGAAGTTCGAATCGGTTGCTGAACTCAGAGATCTCAGCGACAAAGGTATCTGTCAGACCTTCTGGATCGATGTCGACAAGACAAAGCAGAACATTCTGGATGCTGTCGCCAATGTCGACAAATCAAAACTGATTGTCATTGCAAATGTTACAAGCCGTGCCAAAATCGATACCATGGGTGTCTCTCAGGACAACGTTATCTTCAAACCGGTTACCCTGACCAAACTGAAAGCGGTACTGACGCGTACGGCAAACACTTCACCTGAGCTGGTTGAGCAGGCGGTACAGGCACAGGCGACACAGTTCGATGCAAAAGTGCTCGTTACCGAAGATAACATTATCAACCAGAAGCTTATCAAACGTGTCCTGGAAGATCACGGTATTACGGTCGACATTGCCAATAACGGTCTGGAGGCCTTCGAGAAGCGAAGAAACAACGACTACGACCTGCTCTTCATGGATATTCAGATGCCGGTCATGGACGGTATCGAAGCAACACATGAAATTCTCGACTTCGAAGAGGATGAGGAAGAGCCACACGTTCCGATCGTCGCACTGACAGCGAACGCACTCAAAGGTGACCGCGAACGCTTCCTTGCAGAAGGGATGGATGAATATATCACCAAACCGATCGAAACGACCGAACTGCTTTACATTCTCAACAAATTCCTCTCTCACAAGGCAAAAGCTGCCGAAGAGAGTGATGCGGGCGAGTCTACTCCAGCAAACGAACCTCAAAAAGAGGAACCGCAGGCAGAAGAGAAGCAGCCGGAGCCTGCCCCGGTAGAAAGCGTACAAGAGGAAACTGCAACAGAAGAGGAAGTACCAATGCAGCTTGAAGAAGGTATGATTAAAGACATTTCTGCAGGTAACGAAGAGAAAAAGATTCTTGTTGCAAAAAAATTCCTTCTTGAACGCCGTATTCTTACCAAAGTCATTGAAAACTTAGGGTATGATTACGACATTGTTGAAGATATGAGCCAACTGGAATCAAAAGTTGCTTCCGGCGCATATGACATACTCTTTGCCGATGAGGAGCTTGTCACCGATGCACTGAAACAGGCAGCTGGCAATGTTGCTATTGTTACTGACAGTAAAGAGAAAGAGCAGATTGAAGCTGCAATTAAATCACATAGAGGATAGGATATATGGGACTGAAAGTACTGGTAGTTGATGATGATATGATCAACAGAATGCTGCTGAAGACACTGTTGAGAAAAAATCCGAAAGTTACAGATATCGTTGAAGCGGAAAATGGATCGGATGCGCTTAACAAGCTCAAAACCGATCCTTCCATCGGGCTGATTCTGCTCGATATCATGATGCCTATCGTAGACGGTATCGAGTTTCTGAAGATCTTTCGTGCCGACATGAACAACTCACACATTCCGGTAATCGTCCTCTCTACGGACGATACGCGCAAAACGGAAGTCTACGACAATGGTGCAAACGACTTCCTGAGGAAGCCGATCAAAGAGGAGATGCTCTTCGAGAAGATCGACCAGTGGTCGGACAAATAGAGTTAAGAGTTAAGAGTTAAGAGTTAAGAGTTAAGAGTTAAGAGTTAAGAGAGTTTTGTCACAGTTCTCTTGAAGGGAAACTGAAAAACTTTATCATTCCTGTGAAAGCAGGAATCTACATACAAATCAATCAAATAATTCTCAATGTCAAGATCCCGCATCGAGTGCGGGATGACAACTCTCCAACCCCGTCATTCCTGCGAAAGCAGGAATCTTGATGTTAAACGGCAGATTATGCGGCAGCTACAGCAGCGCTTCCTTAAGAACCTCTTCCACATTCGACACACCGATAATCTTTACATTCTCCTTGACCTCATCAGGGATATCTTCAAGGTCTCTTTCGTAATTTTTAACCGGTATCAGTGCCTTTTTGACACCTGCTTTATGCGCAGCGATGAGTTTCTCTTTGAGTCCGCCGATTGGCAGGACCTTTCCTGTTAGGGTCACCTCGCCTGTCATCGCCACCTTGTTGTCGACCTTGCGCTCACTCAGAATCGAAGCGATGGCCGTCATCATCGTAATACCGGCACTTGGACCGTCTTTTGGCGTTGCCCCTTCGGGTACGTGAATATGCAGATCGTAACGCTTGTAGACTTCGCTTGGGTCCACCTCTATGCGCTCTTCGCGCTCCTTCATCGTATGAGGAATGACAGAAGCCGGGATCTTCAGTTTTCGCTGATCGATAAGGATCTTCACGACAGAGTGGGCAATGCGTACCGACTCTTTCATCACATCTCCAAGGCTTCCGGTAAGCTGCAGACCGCCCTTTCCACGTATCTTGATCGCTTCGATAGTCAGTACATCACCGCCGACGGCTGTCCAGGCAAGACCGGAGACCACTCCCACCTGCGGCTTCTTATCCACCACGGAGAATTCGAACACTTTCTTGTCGACGAACTTCTCGAGGTTCTTCTTCGTGATGTGCACGCTCTCCCTTTTTTTGTCCTCAAGCAGTATGCGTGCCGTTTTACGCATCAGACCGGCAATGCGGCGTCTGAGGTTACGCACCCCGGCTTCACGCGTGTATTCATCAATGAGAATACGCAGCGCCTTATCGGAGATGGAGAACTCATGCGGCTTGAGTGCATGCTTTTTGAGCTCCTGCGGGATCAGGTAGCGTCTGGCGATCTCGAACTTCTCCTTGGGTGTATAGGAGTTGAGCCCAATGAACTCCATACGGTCGCGAAGCGGTGCAGGGATGCGCCCAACGTCGTTGGCCGTGGCGATGAACACCGCCTTGCTCAGGTCAATGTTGAAGTTGAGGTAGTAGTCACGGTACTTGCTGTTCTGTTCAGGGTCGAGTATCTCAAGCAGTGCCGCTGTCGGATCGCCGCGCATACTGCGGCCGACCTTGTCTATCTCGTCAAGTACGATGACGGGGTCCATGCTCTTTGCCTCTATGAGCCCCTGTACCAGGCGTCCGGGCATCGCACCCACGTAGGTGCGGCGGTGTCCGCGAAGCTCGTTGACATCCTCGAGCCCGCCAAGCGCGATGCGCACCAGCGGACGTCCGAGTGCATGTGCAATGGAGTTGGCAAGAGAAGTTTTTCCCACACCCGGAGGGCCTGCAAAACAGAGGATGGCACCGCCGGTCTCTTTGGGCTGCACACCCCTGAGCATAGCCAGTTCACGCACCGAAAAGAACTCCACAATACGCTCTTTGGGTTTCTCGAGCGAATAGTGGTCCTTGTCGAGCTCTCTTGCGACATCGTCGACCGAGAGGTTCTTTTTCGTATATTTGCCAAAGGGAAGCTCAAGTACCCACTCAAGATAGCTCTGAAGCAGGTTCGCGTCGGCCGAATCGGGATGCATTCTGGCAAAACGGTCGAGCTGCTTGCTGATCTCCTTGTAGGCATCTTCGTTCATGTAGGGCTTGAGCTGCTCTATCTTTTCACGAAACTGTACGATCTCCTCTTCGCGCTGGGTGTCCATCCCCAGCTCCTGCTGAATCTCCTTGAGCTGCTCCTTGAGGAAATACTCCTTGTTGGTCTGCTCTATCTTGTTGTGCACCTTGGAGCGGATCTCGCGCTGCACCTTCGCAGACTCAATCTCGGAACTGATCACATCGATGAGTCCCAGCAGCCGTTTTTCGATATTGGGCTCGATGTAGAGTGCATAGGCCACCTCTTTGTCGAGCTTCAGCATCGAAGAGACAAGGTCGGCGATACGCTGGGGCTCGTCGTTCTCCTCTATCGTCTTGACCAGGTCTGCAGGGACGTGGGAGCTGAGCGTGGAGAGCTTCTTTATCTTGTCGCGCAGCACATCCATCAGCGCGTCGGCACGCAGCTTGTCGTAGGCGGGCTGCTCCACCACATCGATGACGGCACGGTTTATCTCACCAGGAACCGGCTCGACAATACGTCCGCGCGCAAGCCCCTGAAAGAGGATCTTCACCCTTCCGTCAGGAATGTGCACCTTGCGCATAATGGAGCCGATAACACCCATCTTGTAGATGGAGTCGAAGTCGCGTCTGCCCTCTTTCCCCGGCATGGAAGCGGTGACAAAAAGCAGCGAATTGTTCTCCATCGCCTCGGTCGCCGCATCGATGTCCTTCTGGTCTGTCAGAAAGATCGGGCTTATCATAAACGGGTAGAGGAAGAGTTCATCCTCCACCACCACCGGCAGTGTATTGGGAAAGTTGTCATAATCGCTAAGCTGCATAGAAAATCCTTTGGATTTTGAAAATTAAAAGTTAAAAATTAAAAGTTAAAGTTGTTGCAAGAACGAAAGTATAGTCAATAGAAGTAAACAATTTTTTAATTTTTAATTTTTAATTTTTCCTTCCGAGCAAAAGCGAGGATACGCTTTTAGTCGAATATCTCTCCGATAATGCCCTTCTCAGGCGGCGTAATGTCTGCCATCTCCACGATGGAGTGCTTGTTCTTCTCGCGGTAGATCTTGGCCGCTTCAGGCTTGTCTGTACGCTCATAGAGTGCCGCGATATTCTCGTTGAGGAGGTACTGTGCCATGTGCAGTCGGATGAGCATCGTATTGACAAGCGGCGTATACAGAGAGTCTGGGTAACGCAGCTTGTATATTTTGGCTTTGTTGATGCTGTCCATGATGAGCTTCTGGTCCTTGTAGACATCCTTGATACCCAAAAACGAAGCCTTCAGCTTCATGAACTCGGTGTACTCCATCGTCGAGTAGTCCGCATAACGCTTGTTGTACTCATCGAGGTAGTAGCCCGCCAGCAGATACTCTTCGTTCTGCATGTGCGCCTGTGCCAGCATCATAATTGCAGTAGGCATCAGCGGTGACTGCATATGCTCGCTTTTGAGCGAAATATAGTACTCGTCGGCCTTATCCATATTGCTTGAAGCGATACTGCCTGCGATCTGCTGATACCAGTAGAGCGCGGGTTTGTTGAACTCCGTTACCTCATCGTCACTGCCGCACCCGGCAAGCAGCAGCAGTGCCGCAGCACCCGCCAAAAGACTCTTTTTCAATACCATAGCCACCCTCTTTGTAAATGTTATCTATATCATATCCCAAAGTATGTAAAAAGTGTATTAGTCGCCTGCGGCTAACATATTGACATATATCATTTTAATATGATAAAATTAAAATACATATTTAAAATGCAAAAGGATATGCATGATTGAAACGACATTAAGCCAAATGCGAAACTCAAGCGACTTTTTCAAGACAGACCAAATCATCCACATACTGGACGGGCGGAAAAAAGAGGAGATCGGCTTTTTTGTCCCTGTCGCCCTCAAAGGGGAGTTCCAGAAGTTCCTGGACAAGATCGAAAAGCAAAAAAAGGAGACGCTGCTCAAACGCGTAGCCAAGGCGCAAAAGAGAGATCCAATCGGTGACGGGAGCGTTGGCGATGGCATTATGTAGAGGGGACATACACCTTGTCGACTTCAATCCGGCAAAGGGCGGAGAGATAGGTAAACTCCGTCCGGCGATCATCATGAGTGAGCCCGAGGATAACGCCATTCTGGAGACCTGCATTGTCATTCCACTCTCCACCGTCATTGTAAAAGATGCCCTGCCCTACAGGTACACCATCGGCAAAAGAGAGGCACTTCATCAAAACAGCGATGCCTGCATCAACGAGATCCGGGCACTTTCCAAAACGCGTATCAAAGAAAAACTTGCCACACTATCCCAAGATGAGCTTGAGGTCATACAACAATCACTCTGCAAGCTTTTGCTTTAGAGTGCGCCATTTATACTTCTACATTTTTCCGAAGCTATACCCAAGGGCATACATTGCAATAAAACTTTCGTTTCCTTTCCCTTTGTCATCCCACACTTGATGCGGGACTTTGACGTTGATTGGGCAAATGGCGTGAAGATTCCTGCCTTCGCAGGAATGACGGGCTTCCACGTTTTATGGAGTCGGAAGCTTTAGCCCTGCCCTGCGTTTTCTGCTGGTTCAACGTTTTGCCGAAGTTAAAACTTCGGTTCCACATCTCTTGGAATCGGAGGCTTTATCACGGTGTATCCCCTTGCGGGACAGCCCCGCTATACGTTTTTCTACAATTCAACGTCTTACCGAAGTTAAAACTTTCGGTTCCAGAAGAGGAGCACCGATACGCTCTTTACAAACATCATATTTTGGTGTATAATTTAGCATATTCATAATAATAAAGGATTTTATGATGTCAACGCAGCATACCTATGACCGTATCACCTTCTCCCTGCCGCACAGCATGAATGTCACACTTGACGCCCTTAAAGAGGAGATGAAAAGTTCCAAGTCCGACATCATAAAACAGGCCATAGAGCATTTTGTAAAAAAGCAGGAAGAGGAGAGGCTGGCAAGAGCTGTAGATCTTATGACCGGAGAGTATGAACACAACAGCGAACTGACATCCTTCACGAATCTCGATGGCGAGGATTTTCAGTGATACAGGGCTCTGTATGGCAGGTGAACCTCGACCCTACGGTCGGTTCCGAAATTAAAAAGAGCAGGCCCTGCGTCATACTCAACAGTGACAAAATCGGCAAACTGCCTCTGAAAGTGATAGCACCCATAACCGATTTCAAACCCCACTATGCGCAAGTGCCATGGATGGTCATCATCGAACCCACTGCAAAAAACGGTCTGAAGAAAAAATCTGTAATCGACCTTTTCCAGGTACGTTCAGTGTCGCAAATACGGCTTACACATAAGTTGGGGGAGATTTCTGAAAGTGCTTTACTTGCGTGCAGAGAGGCATTGGATGTTGTCTTTAACACAGCGTAAGCTTTGGTGTACACTTTTCCAAAGTTCCACACTATACCGAAGCTATACCCAAGGGTATACATTTCAATAAAGCGTTCGATTCCTTTCTCTTTGTCATCCCGCACTTGATGCGGGACCTTGACGTTGATTGGGCAAATGGCGTGAAGATTCCTGCCTTCGCAGGAATGACGGTATTCCACGTTTTTATGGAGTCAAAGGATTTATCCCCGCTATATGTTTTGCTGCCGTTCCACATCAAACCGAAACTGTACCAAAGGGCATACATTTCAATAAAGATTTCAGTTCCAGAAGATACAAACCGACTAAATGTGTAAATTTAATTGTATTTACAACTATAAATTGAACTTATTTTTATATCTATTTTATCTTAGATATGGTATATTTAGTTAAGTAGTGTACGGAGAAAAGCCAAACCCGCAGCGATGCGGAGACGGAAAGCCACGGGCCTCACGCAGGCAGCCGGGCTGCCTACCGTAAGCGTTAGTTGCTTATGTCATTTCGATGTACATACGTATTTACCTTCCGGTCAATACCGGAACAAAGGAAGCGAAAAATGAAACATTTAACAAAATTGTTTTCCCTTGTGTTATATATTGCTATTTTATCTGTTTTTGTGCAGGCTGCTGCGGTAGACGATAGTTTCAGCACACCATACAATACACAACTTACAGAAAATGTATTGACAAATGATTCAGGCGACGAAAAATATGTATATAGCTATTCTTATCCAACATGTGGAACGATTACTAGTTTTTACACTAGTGGAGACTTTACGTATGATCCGGGTACGTGTACTGGAACAGTAACATTTACCTATACAATGTATTACAAAGTATGGAGGTGGTGGTATTCCGATAGCGCAACTGTTACCATATCCATACAGACCCCTACACCACCAACCATTTCACCGATACCCGACCAGTATGTTGAGGTGGGAACTACCTTTTCACTTGATGTTTCAACCTATACTACAGGGAATAATCTAACCTATAGTGCAACGGGGCTGCCCCCGGGGCTTACAATAAACTCCTCAACAGGTGTAATCAGCGGAACACCGACAACTGTAGGGACATACCCTGTTACTGTAACGGTATCAAACGGGACACCTCCCGATGCCACTACAACTTTCAACATCATTGTTTCTGCACCTGTGCTGCAGGCTGTTGACGATACCTATACTACATCCATGAACCAAACGCTGACAGTAGGTGCCCCTGGTGTCTTATCTAACGATTCTGGACTCAATAAGTATGTCAGCGGGTACACCCAGCCAAACAGTGGAACGGTCACACTGAACAGTGATGGCAGCTTCACCTATGTACCGGACACAGGCTTTACCGGCACCGTAAACTTTCAATATACGATTCAGGACAGTACCGGTTCAGGCTCGTCCTCTGCGATAGTTACAATTGTCGTACAGGTTGTGACAGACTATGACACTACTCTCGGTTTCGAACAACTCAATCCTGCCTCAACACAAAATGTAATTGGAAACTATCTGATTGCGGGGAATACTGTTTTATGTTTAACACAAAAAACCAGTGGATATCCGGACGATACATATATTTGTCAAGATTCTACCAATATCGATGGATCATATCCCGCATCTACTTCAAACAACTATGTAGCTAAATACATTGACATTGATGACGACCCCAACACGTGGAACTCCTCTTCATCAAATATTACACTACCCGATATTTATGACCAAAACGGAGGGAAAGGAATACTTTGGGCAGGTTTAATGTGGCAAGGGCGTTTTGCCTGGGATAAAGATAATACTGTAGAGGAGCTACGTTACTATACAGAGGGGGACAATGGACCAATTGAACATGAGGTGGGTGATGATACAGACGTTGACAATATAGACCTTGGTGCTGCTGGTGCCAACAAAATAAAATTAAAAATCGACAACGGTACCTATACTCCCATACAGGCACACAAACTCTATTACATCTCATATAGTGGGGGAAAAACCTACTCTGCCATTGCAGATGTAACCGCACTGCTTCAGAGTACTAATCTGTCAGCAGGAAAACACACATTTACCGTAGCGAACCTTCCTACTGAAGAGGGGCGGGAACATAGTCCTGGTATCTATGGCGGATGGTCACTTGTTGTTATTTATGCGGAAGATCCGTTTCAGGGGAAACCAAGAAACGTTACCATCTACGGAGGCATGATTCAACTTTACGACTCCAGTGAAACTGTTAAAATAGAGGGTTTCAAACTACCGACTTCTGGGACAATTACTGCAAAAATGTCTCTTTTCTCCGGTGAAGGAGAAGAGGACTACAGCCCGGACGGACTAAAGATCGGTCTTACTGACAATACTAATGACATGACAAGCATACCTGATCCGAACGACAGTAGTCCCAATGTTTATAATGCTATTTTGAGCAATATTGACAGAGACCATATTGACAATAAATTCAATGACCTGCAAAACAACAATACCGGCCTGGATGTCGATGATTTTGATGTAAGCAGTATTGTTAGCGATTTTCCGCGGGACACGACTGCATTCTATCTGAACATGTGGGCCAGGGAATATGTTGTTCCGGGAATGCTTGCATTCTCTGTTGAACTCTACCGTCCGACTCTCTGTTACGACTATACGCTGGACGTCGGAGGCATCATCATTCCTTCAACCGATAACGAAATTAACACGAATCTTGGAATTTATACAAATACTCCAATGACAACGCGTATCAGTATCCGCTCGAACGAAGCCGATTTCGTTCTCAATGATGTTAACATCTCCTATGCAATTGCCGATGTCAACCAGACACAGTATATACCAGGTACAACAATGATTGCACCTGATGGAGTCTACCGATATACAGATGCTTCCGCACTCACCTTCGACGAAAGCCCCTTGGGATTCGGTATGTATATTGGTGACGGAGCTGCACCAGGAAAAGGAGGAAGCATCGATGAGCTTCAGACTGTCTATTTAAAATTTGAAAACGACCTGAATGGCAGTGTTGACACCACCTTCAGTCTCAGGGCACAGTTTACAGTCGATTACGGTTCAGGACCTGCGCCGCAGGCTATGGTGTTTGGACCGGACGATATCTGCCGAAATAGCGGTGGCTATTACCCGGCACTTGGCATCTTCAATGTTATTTCCGACACCTCAAGCAGCGATGGCACCCCATATAACCTCAATACTCAGGTGGCCGACAGAGCGTTCGATGTTAAAATGTTCAGTTACGACCCTGCCGATCTTACAACTCTGATGAACAGCGATACGACAGTTGAGGTGGAACTCTACAATGCAGGGCTCTTTAGCCGCGATGTCAATCTCACCTGTACAAACCCCGATTCGAACATCACAGTGCCATTCTTCGTGCCGTTCAACAATACCTATTCGGTAGACTTGAGCGGACTGCGCTACAATGTTGCCATTCGCAATACAGCATTCCGAACCTGGTACCTTTCAGAACCGGATGGCAGTGTGCTCCAGCACCACTGTACAGACCGGTACGACAATGACTGTTTTGAAACGCTCTATGCCGACAACTATGCAACCCATGAAGGGCCTGACGGCAACTGTACGACCGACTGTACAATAGGTGTCGCCAGCGGCAATGACAGCTGTTACTCCTGCCTGAGAGCCTTCTACGGTACGCCCGTATGCTCCAGAGACAACTTCTCCATCAGACCGGAATCGTTCTCTGTCAAACTTTACGACACCAATGAAGACAACAGTACCACTGCCACAGCCATAGAGTTGGCGGACTCCCATACGGTCAATACAACCAAACTTGCTGCAGGCTACAAATACCGTTACGAAATCAATGCCAGCAGTTTCAGAAGCGACAGTGCCGTACCGCGATACTTCATGATCTTTGACAATGACAACAGCGGACCGTCCGTACGTGAGTGGAGTCCTTCGGGAACAGTATCGGGCTGTAACGATACAAGCGGAAAACCACTAAATACCGTTCTGTTCAACGGAACGAACCTCATTGCGGCAGTTCCTGAACTATATACTCCTGACCCGGTGGAACAGGTAGGGGAATATGCCTACATTCTTTCCGATCAAAACTGGACACGTGCGGACTGGGACCCTGCACTGCTGACGCACCATACCACTGCCTCCACCTGGCTCTTTACCGACGGGACTCCGGCAACCGACTGTGTAAAAGACAGCAATGCAACTGCGAACGAAGGGACAAACAGCATTCAAGGGTGTGTCACAACAAATGACCATGACACGGGAAGAACCTATATTCCGCTTAGACTGGAATTCCATCCATACAGCTACAATGTTTCCGGCTTGTCTTACGGAGCAGGACCCTCAATGCGCGACGCCAACGGTTCGGTCGTCTATATAAATAGCGTGAGCCAAACCCTACCTTATCCGGAAGGCTACTACACAAGTTCCGGCACACCGGTTGATGAGAACATGTCCTTTAACATTCAGGGGAAATTCTTTGCGCAAAGCTATACCGGCCAGCAGTTGACAAACTATGTAGACAGCTGTTATGCCGATCCGGTTGATATGAACCTGAGCCATACCTTTATGGACCCGGTATCGTCACTCTATACCTGGCGTTATGATCTCATCGACACCAACGAGAGTGACCAGACAGACATCATACTCCCAAGAGAAGACAATAGTCTCGCCATCGCCGCAGACAGTGTTGTCACCCAGAATGCCGCCAACTTCAGGCGCGATATGCAGGGGGCAATCTTTATGGATCTTGGATACAACTTTGACCGTTATATCAATATTCCTCTCAACCCTGTCCGCATCCTCTTTGGAGATATGAATCTCAGCAATGCGAACAAACCGGATATAGCTGTAGACATGATTCCAGACCACAAAATATACGGCTTGCTGGAGATAGACCAGCGTGTCCACTTCTACTATGGAAGACTCAAACCTGCCCAGGCGTTCTATGACAATATTGTCACATCGTCAGCAACGACACCTGTTTCGGTAGTTGTCTACTGCGATGCCACCCCTGTTACAGCCGGTGGTCTTGGACTAAGCGGCTGTAATGCACGTGGACTGAATCTGCAGAGCAATGAAATACAGTGGTGGAAAGCCGTAGACCACAATACAAGTGACGGTGACGGAAGTATCGGTCTTGCCATCGGTACGCTGACTGAGGGTTCCGGATCACCTTATCTTAGCAGTTCCAGTGTGGCGATCAACGCTTCCAATGGAGAGAACAATACACTTTTCGTCGACAGGGGAAGCAACCCGACACTGCCAATGACCGTACCTGTTGAACTGCTGCTCTATCCAAATACCGTGCATACAGACAGATGGCTGATTTACAATGAATTCAACAGCACTGTTCCTTCACCGTTCTACCGTGTAAGATTTATCGGCACAAGCGGATGGGCAGGAGAAGGTGAAACTGGCCATGTTGTCAACGACAATGCGGATACACACAAAAACAAAAGAGTAGGTTGGTAAATGCAGAAACTTCGTCCAGCCATTGCGATGATTGAGCTCATCTTCGCTATTGTTGTCATAGGAATCGTACTGATGTCTGCACCGTTGCTCATACAGACATCGGTAAAAAGCGGATATGTTGCAGTGCAACAGGAAGCCATTAACGAGGCAGCTACCAGAATGAATATGATTATGAGTTATCCGTGGGATGAAAACGATGCCGACCCTCTCTACAATGCCCCCATTCTTCATGTCACCAACGGTGCCCCTGACCTGAATGAAATAGGCTCTACCGGTAAGCGTAAAGGAATGCCTCCTCTCTCCTCCCGATCGTTTATACGTTCAGACGGAACCGGCACTCTGTTTGCCTCCTCGACATTAGGGTCTGACGGAGGTGATTCCGATGATATCGACGATTTTATCGGCGATATTAACCTGACGCTTGTTGAGACGGCAAAATCGGACTATATTGAAAAAGAGAGTATCAATATCAACACAGCGGTGGTCTATGCTTCCGATACTGTAGGCGGGTATGATCAAAACGACATTACCTATAACCCCTTTGGGGCAGGTGCTACGTCTACGAACATTAAAGCAATTACCGTTACACTGACGAGTGATGTCACCAAAAGTTCGGAAGAGATGAACAAAACGATCACTCTGCAGGCTTTCAGTTGCAATATTGGAAGCTACGAACTGGTTTATAGGGATTTTTAATGAAGAGAACAGATGCATTCAAACAGGCATTCACCATGGTTGAGGTGGTGTTTGTCATTATAGTACTGGGTATCGTTGCTTCAATTGCTTCAGAGCTGATCGCACAGGTGTATGAAAGCTATATCGTAGAGCGGTCCCAGTACCGTGCTTCCATAAAAACGGAACTTGCTGCTGCACAAATTGCCAACAGGCTTCGCTACGCCATTCCTCGTACCGTTTATAGAATTGATCCGGAGAGTGGGACTATAGAACATCTTGAATCTGCCATGTCAAGAACCGGCAGCGATTATAACGTACTTCAGTGGGTCGGTAGTGACGGAGACAGCTATGAGACAGCATTGACACCCGGATGGAGTGGTTTCTGTGATGTGAACACAAGTTCTAGAACAGTCATATCAACCCCAGGGTCAAACCTTAGTCTTACGAATACTATCCAGCAGAATCTGGGGAATACAACCGGAAAATTTGCACTCTTCTTTCCTTACGACAGCAGTTCTGTGGCAAACTACGGAAGCGGCACGACGGCAACAGTCACACTCGATGCCAACACATCCCATATAGATGAACACTACAAGCTCGCCTGGTCATCCTATGCGCTTGTGGTAGACCCTACTGACGGAAACCTCTATCTCTACTATAATTTCACACCGACGATCCCGTCCTCTACCTCCACGGCCTTCTACAATCAAAGACCACGCTCTCTCATATTGGAAAACGTGACAACATTCAAGTTTAAAAGCGACGGAAATACCATCCGATTCAAAATATGTCAAAATGAGCGTCTTGATATCGATATCAACGTCACATCCTGTAAAGAGAAGGCGGTATTCTGATGAGAGAAGCATTTTCAATTATCACAGCTGTATTTGTCATTATTATCATGGCAACGGTAGCAGGTTTCATTGTCAGCCTGTCAGGGAAAATGGTTCAGAGTACTACTGTACAGTTTCAACGTGAACAGTCGATGCTGCTGGCAAAAAGCTACACTGAATATGCCATACTTGCTGTTACCGGCAATGAGCACAACAGCAGTAACTGTCTGAACAGTATCCATGGAGATTATGGCATATACAGTATTGATGTCAATATCTCCTACATTGCCAATACAGCAACAACACTTGATGCCTCATGTGCGAATGTCCTTTCAACAAGTGTAACGACACCTAACTCTCCATTGAATATTATCGTAGATGTAGATGTCAGCTATCCGATACTTGACCATCCTGTCGATCCCGCCCCAAGAATGCATTACAGACGAAGGAGCTTGCAAAAAATATGAAACACTTACATAAAACAAAAGCCGCCTTCACCATGCTTGAGCTGGTATTTGTCATTGTGGTACTCGGCATCCTGGCTGCACTCGCTCTGCCACGAATGGACAGAGATCTTAGGCAGGAGGCACGCAACAACCTGCTTTCGGCATTTCGCTATACCCAGCATCTGGCCCTGATGGACAACAAGGTCGATCCCTCCCGAACAGACTGGCAAAAAACGTTCTGGCAGATCCGTTTTACAGAAAAAGCGGCTGACAGCACATGGAGCTATACAATAGGCACCAATCGTGACCATGGAACCAGTATAGACAAAGTCGAAGCTGCTGTCGATCCTGCAAACGGAAAGTATATGTACAACAATGATCCTTCCAATCAGGCAAGTGATGAAAGTTCCAATATCTTTATTTCGGACAGGTATGGCATTAACGATGTCTCCTTCAGCAACTGCAGTATTGCCAGAGCAACAGGTACCACCGCAAAACATATTGCGTTTGACCATCTTGGCAGACCGCATCGCGGTATCAGTACTGCAGGCAACGATTATGCTACCTATGTCAACTCGGACTGCATCATCACATTCACCTTTTCATCAAGTGATATCACACCGCTTGTTTTCACGATTTCAAAAGAAACCGGTTATGTGACGGCTAACTGATTTCCTGAGGCTCTATTTACCCCTCATTAAGTTTCTTAAGTTACAATTAAGTATAAAGAAAGCGTAACGCTTCTTTATACTTCAACACTAAAGGATCTATCATGAATAAAAGTATTACCGGTCGACATTTCGAGCTGACGGATGCCATCAAAGCGTACGCGGAAGCGCTGCTTGACGGATTTAACAAGTACAACCTCGACATCATTTCAGGAAGTGTCGTCATTTCAGCGGATGAAAAGAACGGGAAGAAAGGCTTTAGTGTAGAGATTCTGGTCAACCTCAAAGACAAAAACACCATCGTCATCACCGAACACAACAAAGATGTCTACGCCGCACTCGACCTGGGTGCAGAGCGTGTCAAAAAGTCACTCAGACGCCATGCGGACAAGATAAAAAACCACAAAGTCAACAGCTTTGCCGACCTCGGAGAAGAGGCTGAAGCAGTAACGGACATAGACGCGGAAGATATCGAGATCGTCCCCATGGATCTCGAACTTCACAAGCCGCTCGATTTCGATGAAGCCATTGAAGCGCTCAAAGCGGAGAAGAAGCGCCAGTTCATCGTCTTCAACGACTACGACGGCAATATGCGCGTCATGTACAAAAGAGCCGATGGAAAGTTCGGGCTCTATTAGGAAACAGCGTTCAGCGTTTGGCGCTGAGCGTTTAGCCACTTAACGCTTTTCATACACTTCTCTTCGTTGTCCCACCTTTACCACATAGACGATTAGCTTTTTCTCTTCTATCCTGTAAACAATCCTGTAGACACCAACCCTGATGCGATACTTCTCGTCGCATGAGAGCTTCTTGCATCCTGCCGGACGGGGATCGTTCTGAAGCGACTCAATTTTGGACAGGATCCTTTTCAATACATCGTTGGGAAGTCTGCGTATCTCTTTTGCCGCAGACTTTTTGATCTCGATGCTATAGTCTGCCATCGGCTTCAAGCTCTTTCAGGAATGCTTCAAAGCTGATGCTATCCTCTTTTTCCCGCTCGTAGAACGCTTTGAGATCCTCACTGTCCTCACGAAACGACTCCTTGATCAGTTCGTTCAGAAGGTCGGAGACACTGCGCGATGTCTCCACCGCCTTGAGCTTGAGCAGCTTTAAAAGATCATCTTCGATCGATACCGTTGTACGTACTGACATGGAAATCCTTTTTAATTGCATTATATCATACTGATGTAATGATGTAAAGATGATATTTTGTTTAATTTTTAATTTTTAATTTTTCCATATTCCGAAGACGCACCTTCGCCCTCTCTATCACCGCTTCATCTTCCGCCATATCGAGCCATTTGAACTTCTGTCCGCTCTGTATGGTACCGTCGATGATGTCACCGCTGTCACGAAACTTAAGATCGAGCTTTGCAATGTCGAAACCGTTGGTGGTTTCACAGAATTTCTGCAGACGTTCATTTTGTGGTTTGTTGCTGAAGAGGTAACACCAGCTCTGAAGACCGTTACGCCCTACCCTGCCTCTCAGCTGGTGCAGTGTGGCAAGACCGAGACGCTCTGCCCCAACTATCACAATGAGAGTCAGACGCGGCAGAGAGATACCCACCTCCACTACCGTCGTTGCCAGGAGGATACTGCCCTTCTCTCTAAACTTCAGCAGCGTCTCCTCTTTCTCCCTATCCTTGCCATGCGTTACATAGACATTCTCGAAACGCTCCTCCCAAAACCCTCTGCTCTCTTCAAGTGACTGGTAGGGGATCTCCGTACTCTCCTCTACCAGCGGATAGACAATGAGCACCTGATGATTTTGCGATAGCTCCTCCTTGATATGTTCCAGAAGGGCAGGAAACTCCGGACGTCCTATCACTTTCGTTTCAACTTCTCTCTCAAACGGTGTAGTGGTAATGAGACTCACATCGATCAGTTCGCTCTCCATCATCGCCTGTGTACGCGGGATAGGCGTAGCAGAGAACTGGATGTAATGAGGTCTGTTATCTTCTCCTGTGTCCATCAACGCTTCGAGCATCTGACGCTGTTTGGTACCGAAACGGTGTTGCTCGTCTACCATCACTAGCGGCGCTTTGGGAAGATCCTCTTTGTAGAGCAGCGCATGGGTACCGATGATAAAATCCGCTTCGCGGTAGTCTCCTTCATCATGCCCCTGCATCACCAGTGCAGTCTTTACACTTTTGGGCAGATGTTTACAAGCCTCTTCATAAAGTTGCAGTGCCAGCAGCGAAGTAGGTGCCATCAGAATGCTTCTGTGCGGCAGTGCCGTCATGGCTGCGGCCAGTATGACCATCGTCTTGCCCGAACCCACATCACCGACCACCATGCGCCGTGCAGCTCTTTTTTCATTGCTTAGATCGCTGCGTATTTGGGCAATTACCTGCTGCTGCTCAACAGTAAGTGTAAAGGGCAGAGTGTTCACAAACTTCCCAATGGAACCGTTCAGTGCTGCCATGGCAGGAAAGTCGATGCGCTTGCCACGCAGCTTTTTGAGATGGTTATAGGCTTCAACGAACTTGAGTACCTGTACAAACTCCGGCTTGAAAACTCCCTCTTTGTAGACCTCCTCCAGTGCATTGGGGAAATGAATGTGCATCAGCACAGCAACCTCTTTGGAGTCGAGCCCCTCGTCAAAAAGGTTCTTCTCTGTAATGTAGGCTTCTATCAGTGCACGTATCTCACTCTCTTTAAGAACGGTTTTGTATTTAGGTGTGACGGTACCCACCTTGTTTATGGAGCGGGGCTGCGGCATCTGAAGATAACCGCGATACTCATCGAGTCTGCCTTGAATGACATGACTGCTGCCGGGTTCAAAGAGTTTGTAGTGGTAGGGGGTGGTGCGAAAAAAGGTCGAAGAGAGCCTGCGCCCGAAACGTGTCAGCTGAAAGTTGACACGAAGCTTGCCGTTGTAGACACTGCTGTCGATCACCTTGGCTTCTACGGTACAGACCTTGCCAACCTCCAGCGTTTCACTCAGTGTCATGTCGTTGTAGGAAGCAGGAACGATCAGCGCCAGATCGAGCAACGAATAGATCTTCAGCTTCTTGAACAGTGCCTTGGCCTCTTCCATTCTCTTCCTTTTATATCATTAATCCGCATTACGCTTGTTATATTCAGCGTTTTGCCGAAGCTGCACCTAAAGGCATACACTTCGCTAAAACTTCGGGTCCAAATCCTTTGGAGTCGGAGACTTCAGTCCCGCTTTACGCTTTTTGAAATTCAGCGTTTTTCCGAAGCTAAAGCTTTCGGTTCCAAGACTTCAGGAATCGGCGGCTTTATCACAGTTATATCCCTTTGTGGGATAGCTCCGCATCACGTTCTTCTACAATTCCACTTCAGGCCGAAGTTATACCCAAGGGCATACATTCCAATAAAACTTCGGTTCCGAGGTTTCTTATGCAACATAAATTATAGCGGATAGAGCCAAAAAAACGGAGAAAAGATGTCATTTTGGAGTTAAAGTAAAGAAACGGGTTGCTAAAAACCTAAGCAAAGCCCGGTACTATGGGAGTTAAAAAGGGATTATCTACAGATGGGTTGTAAAAAAGATGTCCAA
>JALWLU010000078.1 GCA_026996325.1 Sulfurovum sp. | reverse complement strand
CGCTGGACCTATGCAGTCTTTACCGGAGCCCTGATGCACGATATCGGCAAACCCGATACAAGAGTCATCAACCCAAGAAACAACCATGTCATGTTCACCGGGCACGAGGAGATCTCCGCACAAAAATCCGAACCCATCCTAAATGCGATGGAAAATGAGGGAATGATTAATGCTTCAGAAAAAAGAGAGATCATCAAGCTCATCGCCAGCCACTCTTTTCTCTACACACATAACACTGCCGAAGAGATGCTTGAAGCGTTCCATGGAGACTTGGAGTTTTGTCTCCATCTTGTAGAACTTTGCCGGTGCGATACATGGGGAAAATTTTGTGAAGATAAAATAGATGATCAGAAGTATTTTGAGCTCATGGAGGCCCTGGTCAAGCTACGTTTAGATATACCATAAAAGTCTTTACTAATCTATTCTTTCAGCGATATTGTCGTAATCACTTTGAGGTAAAGAAGCAAGTGTTCCAAAACATTGGCACATGATTATAGAAAAGAATTTCAAGAAAATGATAAACTTTGTTGAAATAAATGGGGAGAAAATCAATGAATCTAAAGTATCTTAAGACAGTATATGAACAAAAAGAGGCTGCCATCAGAAAACTCAAAAGCAGTTTTCCGCACCTAAGTGATATGTCAAAAGAGACGCTCCTGGCATATTTTGATTGCACATCCCCATCGGAACTTATCGATATTAGCCATGCTCTTGCCAGAACCATTGATAAAACAAACAAGTTATCCGAAGAAAACTTTTGCCGCTGTATCGACAGTAACGGCATCCCAAAACTTCTTTATGCAACCCCTAACGAAGCAGAACGTATCGAGCGTTATGTTATACAAAAAAGAGGCATACTGCTCAAAATTTACCCCTGCCCTCATGTCAAGGGATGGCACCTATCAAAGAACAAAGGATAGAGATATGGAACTTCTTATTAAACAGTGCACAAATCTCCAGTCGTTCGATGCATCCATCTATACCGTCATAGGCATACTCTCTCCAGGCACATATGCCGTCATAGAAGATATTGACAATAGGAACAGCGGCATCAGCTACACAATGCGCGTTGATCACAAAGAGATCGTCTATACTCCACATACATTTGCCCACAAAGACAGGCAGGAAATGCTAAAAACCTTTCTAAAACACTCTGACCGAAAAGACATTCTGCTTTTCTCGGACAGCTCACCGCATACCGAAGCGGCAATGACAATCCTCATCAAGCTTTGCCTGGAAGAGGGGCTGCAACCCATTGTACTGATAAAAACAAATGCATACAGCAAAAACGCACAAGAGCGTTTCATTGCAAGCAAAGCGAACATTGTGCTTAGAGATGGCTACTGCCACTCTTCAGAATCGTGCAGCTATGAAGATAGCATGCTATACAACCATACTGTTAGCAATATTGCACACAGTACCGGATTTGACGGTGGCTTAGGTGGAACAGGATTCATTTACGATTATGCAAAAGAGATTATGACCCAAGAGAGTTTTGACCGTTACCATTTTTCTGGGTGTATCGACAACAGAGGACTACTGCCCTTTTGGACACCCTGGTCACGCTTGCGTACCCCCTGCCCTCAAACAAGAATGAAAGATAAAAAGGAACCCGTTGAATCGTCAGAAGATATATTTACGATTGACATTGTTGATCCCTGTGATTGGTACAGACAATAGTTTTACACTATGACTTTTCCATCCTATTCATAGAACTCCAGAACTCTGCTTCCCATATGGATATCACCGCACTATGCTCCTCGCCGATCCTTTTATTGTACTTTCCAAGCTTCTGCACAATCTTCACCTCCCTGACTTCAATAGCATAGAGCAGTGCATCTTCGATGAATACTCCATAGACCAAAGTCTGTTGCTGCTTGATCGCTCTGGCATAGCTGAACATGCAGTTGTGCAGACGGTTGGACCATAAGTTCAATTGCTTGACACTCCTTGGCAGAGCAAAACGAAGCTCTTTTACTGTCGTCTCAGCTTTGTACGCATAGTCCCTATACTCAAACTGCGTATCAGGCGATTCACCTGTTTGTATTTGATGTCTTGCACTGATAAATGCTTCATGAACGGCATTCATGTTTGCTGCAGGTTTAGGAAAGTCTCGCTGCAGCTGCCCAATGACCTCTTCATTTCGAAGCATCCACAGGAGATCCCGGACAATGCCCTCTTCTATCTGCTGTAGGGTGATGCTCTCAAAGAGTCGTACGATCTGTTTGTCGTCAAACCAGAACCTCAGTATGGAAAACAGCGTCTCAATGTGTTCTGCATCAAGCTGTTCGAACATTCTGTGTTTTATCTTGGGTGGAATCTTGATCAGTCTTACAAGCAGGTTGGGATCATCGATCGTTCGGCTGAATATCATATCCGGCAGAGGATCATAAGCTTTCTGTTCGATCACCTCCTGATATGCCTTGAAAAAAGCGCGCTTCACACTACGCTCTCTTCTGTTGTCGTATATCCTTCCTAAAACCACCTCCAGAGATCTCGCCGGATTGAAACAGGTATGCAGCCTGTCCAAACGCTTATCATCCGAATATGTCGACCACCCGCGTGACACTCCTCTCCAGTAGTAAAAGTTGAAATCTTTGAAGTTGTATTTTAAAAAGAGAACTATGATTCTTACTTTCTCATCTGGAGACGGTAACTGTTGGTATTCGGGTATCCCCTTCAACCATTTGACAGTCTTTTGTTTCGTACTCTCGGCAAACTGCAGCAGATCCTTTATTATTCTACGCTCCATCAATACTCTTATCTTTACCGGTCGTTTTCTACCGTTGAATACCGACTTTTCAAGAAGGTCTGCCCCTTCCAACCTGTGAATAACACTGCCGGATGTACCCATATCTGCATACATCAGCTCCTCTTTGTACATCACGATCATTTGCTGTTTGCAGTCGAATTTCGGATACTTCACGGTATAGGTGACATCCCAATAGTTCTTGGCATGTGCGTACTCGACATCCCAGTGAAATGTCTTAAATATCTTCACCTGCTTGCTGTGTCGAAATACCACCACATCGATGTAGTAACCGTTCCCGCAGCTGCTGCATCGGTGAGAGGGGTGGTGTTCCAATGAGGGGACGCCCTTGCGGTACTGGTCAACGCACCCGCACTTGCAAAAGAAGTTATGCACTTCGCCCGTTCGCAGATACCAGCTGTTGCTGTGCGCCTTGATATGCGTATGGTATACCGATGAACCGTACATCTTTGCACTATGCTGATGTGGATGTGCGCTCATAACCCGCTCCCTATCTTTTGCAGCACCTCCTCATAGGTTTTAAACCTCTCAAAGAGCGGTGATGTATCGCTGCTGTCTGCGCGACTGTAGAGCCACAAGCCTGAGTTCTCTTTGCGTACGGTGTATAACGGTAAAGAAGAGAATATGTCCGTAAGGGTTTCCAGCTCTTCTTTGGTGACAAGCTTGGTGAGTTCCCACGCTTTCCTGTTCTCTTTATGCAGTACATACAGCGTAAAGGTCTCTTTGCCTATACCGTTCTCTACCGCTGCCAATGCGCTTTGTGTAGAAACGATTTTCATTTCATACCTCCGCTTTTCCCCTCATGTTGCAGATACCCCTGCCCTACCATCTCCTGCACCACTCTTTTAAAGACCGGAACGGCAGAGCGTGAGGCGAAATAGGCTCCCGGTGCTTTTGGACGGATGACCAGCACCCCTATGGTGTAATGGTGTCCGGAAGCATCATTGACAAAGCCGTAAAAGCTGCTGTGGTACTCTTTGACGTAGTGTCCGCTTCTTGCAATGTGTGCCGTGCCTGTCTTGCCGCCTATTTCCAATCCGGGGTAATATGCTTTCTGTGCCGTGCCTTTGTGCACATTGACGATGAGAAACTTTCGCATCGTCTGTGTCGTTTCACTGCTGAGGATGCGCTCCTGCTTCGCTGCTTCCGGCAGGGTCACACTGCCGTCACGTTCTATGGAGGCGATGATATTGGGTCTGACACGCTTGCCGTCATTGTCAAATACACCGTATGCCTGCAGCATCTGCAAAAACGTGGCACTCATACCGTAGCCGTAAGAGGTGTTGATGCGAAACAGCGGGTTGTTCAAATGCTCTGTAGACTGCATGCGACCCGCATTGTTGCGCTTGAGAGGGAAAGGCACCATTGTGCCAAGTCCGAAAGCCTCAAGGCTCTCTCGAAATTCATCTCCCGAAAATTCTTCAGCAATCTTCGCTATGCCGATGTTGGAGGAGTCGACGATGATCCCTTCAGGGGTGAGCATCGTATGTTTCTCGGAATCGGTCAGAGTGTGGGTGCTATCTATCTTGTA
>JALWLU010000077.1 GCA_026996325.1 Sulfurovum sp. | reverse complement strand
ACAAACGTTTCTAAACAAATCTGGTGAAAATGAATTTTCACTTCCAGTTCAATAGGTATAAAAAAGAGGGATAATATAATAGAAGAAACCGGGCCAAGACCCGGTGGAGAAAGAAGCTTACTTGGAGAGAACCTCTTTGACCGCTTTTCCGATGTCTGCCGGAGAGACAACGACTTTGACGCCTGCTGCTTCGAGGGCATCCATCTTCTCTTTGGCGGTACCTGCAGAGCCTGAGACGATCGCACCTGCGTGTCCCATTCTTTTACCCTTGGGGGCAGTCTGTCCTGCAATGAACGCGACAACCGGCTTGGTGATATTCTCTTTGATGAACTTGGCTGCCTGGATCTCGAGGTCACCACCAATCTCACCGATCATTACGATCGCTTCAGTTTCAGGATCTTCTTCGAACATCGGCAGCAGCTGCTTGTAGCTGAGACCGATGATCGGGTCACCACCGATACCTACTGCCGTCGTGATACCGTAACCCTCTTTGACAACCTGGTTTGCACCCTCGTATGTAAGCGTACCGGACTTGGAGATGAGTCCCACATTTCCTTTTTTGAAAATGTTACCCGGCATAATACCGATCTTACACTCTTCGGCCGTGATGATTCCCGGACAGTTTGGCCCGATAGTCTTCATGCCGTGCTTCACAGCATACGCTTTTGCCATCTGCATATCCTTCACCGGTGCACCTTCTGTGATGATAACAGCAAGCTCGATGCCCGCTTCTGCCGCTTCCATGACCGCATCGGCTACGAATGCAGGCGGAACGAATACCATGGAGACAGTTGCTCCTGTAGCGTCTACCGCTTCCTGGACAGTATTGAATACAGGCTTTCCAAGATGCTCCTGGCCGCCTTTGTTCGGTGTCACACCGCCAACGATGTTCGTACCGTACGCGAGACACTGCTCTGCGTGGAATGTACCTTCACTTCCTGTGAATCCCTGAACGATTACTTTTGTGTCTTTGTTTACCAGAATACTCATCTTACTTCGCTCCTTTTGCTGCTTCTACCGCTTTTTTCGCACCGTCTGCGAGGTCACTTGCCGGAATGACATTCGGGATGTTCGCATTGGCAAGAATCTCCGCCGCCTCTTCGGCATTCGTTCCGTCGAGTCTAACAACGACAGGAACGTGTACGTCGACCATCTTCGTTGCTTCAAGAATACCGTTGGCGATTCTGTCACAACGTACGATACCACCAAAGATGTTGACAAAGATCGCTTTTACTTTCGGATTTTTGAGGATAATCTCAAACCCTTTTGCAACCGTTTCGGCATTCGCTTTACCACCAACATCGAGGAAGTTCGCAGGGGTCCCGCCCATGTAGTTGATCGTATCCATCGTACCCATTGCAAGTCCGGCACCATTGACCATACATCCGATCTCACCGTCAAGCGCGATGTAGCTGAGCCCGTACTGTGCCGCTTCTCTCTCGTCAGGATCCTCTTCGGAGATATCTCTCATCTCTTCAATCTCAGGATGTCTGTAGAGTGCAGAGTCATCGAAGCCCATCTTTCCGTCAAGTGCGAGGAAGTCGCCCGCACCTGTCTTGATAAGCGGGTTGATCTCGATCATCTCCGCATCTTTGTCCATATAGACATTGTAGAGCTTTGAAGCAAACTGCATGAACTTCTTCTGCTCGTTCTTGTCGGTAATCCCAAGACCGAATACCAGCTCTCTTCCGTGGAAGGGCTGGAAACCGATAGCAGGATCGACCGCTACTTTGACAATCTTCTCAGGTGACTCTTCGGCAACCTTCTCGATCTCCATACCACCCTCTGTAGAAGCCATGATTACAGGCATCTCTTTGGCCCTGTCAAGTACAACACCAAGGTAGAGTTCATCTTTGATGTCCGCACCCTCTTCGATGTAAACCTTCTGAACCAGTTTACCCTCGGGACCTGTCTGATGTGTCACCAGTGTCATACCGAGGATTTCACTTGCAAGCTGCTCAACTTCCTCGATGGACTTTGCCAGTTTGACACCGCCGCCAAGACCTCTACCGCCTGCGTGGATCTGCGCTTTGACCACCCAGATGTCTCCGCCAAGCTCATGTGCTGCTTTTACCGCCTCTTCTGGTGTATTCGCGACGATCCCTCTTGGTGTCGGCACACCGTACTGAGCAAAAATCTGTTTTGCCTGATACTCATGAATATTCATGGAGTCTCCTTTTTTACAATAAGTTCCTTTATTATACGGCGTACGCGAATAATATGGGGTTAATTGAATTATTATGAGGGGTGATTTTAAAAAAGTGGTAAATTTTTACACAGTTTTGGGCAAACAGGTTAGGAAAAAGGCAGCAAAAGTGCTACCTTTGGTAAAAAAAGAGGCAATTACGCCTTTGGCGCAATCATCTCTTCTGGGCGAACATACTTGTCGAACTCTTCAGCGGTGAGCAGACCAAGGTTGATCGCCTCCTCCTTGAGCGTCGTTCCGTTCGCGTGTGCCGTTTTGGCGATTTTTGCGGCATTTTCGTACCCGATATAGGGGTTGAGTGCGGTTACCAGCATCAAAGAGTCGTTGAGGAACTTCTCGATCTTCTCTTCGATCGGCTCGATGCCCACTGCACAGTTGACATCGAAGCTTCGCATTGCATCGGAGAGCAGTCTGATAGACTGCAGGATGTTGTAGGCGATCACCGGCTTGAATACATTGAGTTCGAAGTTACCCTGAGAGGCTGCAAACCCTACGGCTGCATCGTTACCCATCACCTGTACGGCAACCATTGTCAGCGCTTCGGCCTGTGTCGGGTTGACCTTGCCAGGCATAATGGACGAGCCGGGCTCGTTTGCAGGAATTGAGATCTCACCGATACCGCAGCGCGGACCGCTTGCGAGCCATCTGACATCGTTGGCGATCTTCATCAGGTTTGCCGCAAGGGCCTTGAGCGCACCGCTAAGCACCACTTCCCCATCGTGCCCTGTGAGTGCATGGAACTTGTTTGGCTGGGAGACGAAACCGTAATCCTTGGCCATAAAGCTGTTGAGCTTGGCCGCCACTCTTTCGGAGAATTCAGGGTGGGAGTTCAGCCCCGTTCCTACTGCCGTTCCACCGATGGCAAGCTCTCTGATGTACTTGAGTGCATCTTCGATCTGCTTGAGGTTCGTCTCCAGCATCGCAACGTATCCGCTAAGCTCCTGTCCCAGTGTCAGCGGTGTAGCATCCTGCAGGTGGGTACGTCCGATCTTCACAATATCGGCAAAGGCTTTGGACTTGGCTTCAAGTGTCCCCTTGAGCTGGTTGAGTGCCGGGATCAGGTTGTCCGTTACCGCTACCACCTCAGCGATACGCATGCCTGTGGGGTAGGTATCATTCGAGCTCTGCCCCTTATTGACATCGTCATTTGGATGTACCAGATGCTCTTTGGTGAAATCACCACCAAGGATCTCGGTAGCTTTATTTGCAACCACTTCGTTCATATTCATATTTGACTGCGTTCCAGAACCCGTCTGCCAGACTACCAGCGGGAAATTGTCGTCAAGTTCCCCTGCAAGTACCGCGTCACACGCTTTTGCGATGGCATTCGCCTTTTCATCATCCATGCGTCCAAGCTCATTATTGACCAGTGCACATGCCTTTTTGAGGTTCGCAAAGCCGTAAACAACCTCCATTGGCATCTTCTCTTCACCGATCTTGAAATTCTGTACCGAACGCTGGGTCTGTGCCGCCCAGTATTTGTCAGCCGGGACTTTCATTTCGCCCATGGTATCTTTTTCGATTCTGTATTCCATTGTCTCTCCCTTAAGTTAGTTGAAAAATTGGTTGCTGCGAAGCACTTCGATGCCAGACTGAATGCTCTCGACGGAAGTCTTGAACTTCGCTTTGGTCTCATCGTCAAGCGCGATCTCGATGATCTGCTCCATGCCGTTCTTGCCGAGAACTACCGGTACACCCACAGCGACATCGCTGTAGCCATACTCACCCTCAAGGAGTGCGGAACAGGCTACGACCACTTTTGAGTCGTTAAGGATCGCCTCGACCATATAGGCGATAGCCCGGCCCGGTGCATAGTAACCCGATGTTCCAAGATGCTTCACGATCTCCGCACCACCGTTTTTGGTACGCTCTATGATCTCCTCCATCTCCTCTTTGCTGAGCAGCTCGGAAACATCCACGGAGCCTACCTGCACCTCTTGTGGAAGCGGGATCATATTCTGCCCGTGGTCACCGATAACCAGCGTACCGATCTGCCCCGCGCCAAAGCCAAGCTTCTTGTAGATCTGATACGCCATGCGTGCACCGTCAAGTGCTCCTGAGAGCCCGATGATACGGTTGCGCTCCCAACCTGTCATCTGCTTGATCACAT
>JALWLU010000076.1 GCA_026996325.1 Sulfurovum sp. | reverse complement strand
CCTTTGATATGTACATATTACAATATATATATATATTTATTTATAAACTTCTTAAGATCCTACTGACACAGCCAATATTAAATTTTGATTTCAACTTTATTGGTCACATAGTTATGTACCAATGCTTGAATGATGTTTTGATACGATATGCCTATCTCTCTCGCTTTTGCTTTAATATAATCCAGATCACTTTTTTTAAGGTTTATGCTGATCTGCTTTTTTTCGTTCATGTAGTCCAGTGTTTCTTCTGCCATTTTTGACAATGCTTCAGCATCAAAAGGTACACGTTCTGCCACACCTGACTCCAAGCCTTCCAAAATCTCCAGTTCTTCCTGTGTGTATTTCATTTCTCATCCCTTATTATAAATTTTATTCAGTTTCCGACTGGGAATGATATTTTTCAAAAAGATATCATCACCATCATATACATAGGGTACATAATGAACATAGTTGTTCAATCTAATCACATAGATATATTGATTTGGATATTTGTCGCTTTGGGGGTGTCTATAGTTATCTAAAATACCTCCGTTTTTTATCTGCTCAACAGCATCATAAAAACTTACACCTCTACGGGCAATCAATTCCAAATCTTTTTCTTCATTCCATTTAAACATCTTATGCCTTATATATACTATATCAGTATATCATAATGTTTTTCATACTTCAAATGCCTTCTTCCCATTAACAGATCAAATTCCATTAAGACGTTTGGCAGTGCCAAACCTACAAGACTCAACCCGTAACCCGTAGCACTTAGCACTAAACAGCTATAATACCCCATGCCAAATAACCAAACCACATTCAACATTCAGCATTCAACATTTAACATTAAAGCATCTCTCTCCCCCGAACTGCGTTTCCTCATCGCCTGCTGCCAGGCAGACCCGAGCGATGATGACATAGCATTTATTCAAAATTCATCCTCCATCCTCCATCTGGCTGTCAGCCATGGAATCTTGCCGTTGGTCTACAAAACCATAAAAAGTCTTAATGACCAAAACCTCCTTCCCAATGACCAATACACCAATACACTACTAACAGATGCGAAGCATCTCTACATGTCCATAGTCCAAAAAAATATGTTAATGACAAGTGAATTGCTGAAAATCATGAAACTGCTTGAAGAGAACGGCATCGAAGCCCTCGCTTTCAAAGGCCCTGCTCTGGCACAGATGGCATATGGGGACATCACGCTGCGGCAGTACAGTGATCTCGATATTCTGGTGGATGAAAAAGATGCCTATCAGGCAGGAAAACTGATGTCGGAGAATGGTCATGCTGCTATGCTGCCATTGAAGATACTGAATAACCGGACTTGTCTTCATGCGGCAAAAGATTTCTCCCTTATGAGCAAAAGCGGTGTACTTACAGAGCTGCACTGGCGGCTTTTTGAAAAGAAATATGCAATCTCCGTTATCTCCTGTGCCGGAAAGAAGAAGTGCCTGTCAGTTACCATCAACGGAAAGGCAGTCAGAACACTCCAAAATGAGCTTCTGCTAGTCTATCTCTGCCTGCACGGAGCAAAGCATGCTTTCGAGCGCATAGAGTGGATCTGCGATATCGACAGGCTTATCCGAAACACGGAAGTCCACTGGGACGCAGCCATCGCCGTAGCGGAGCAGTCCCATTCAAAACGCTCTTTCTATTTGGGCCTTTCCCTGGCACAGTCTCTTTTTCATACTCCCTTGCCCCAAAGTGTACAAAGCCACATATCTTCCGACACGGTGTTGCAGCTTCAAAGTATGACACTGGAACAGATGTCTGAAAAAAAGGAGGGAAGAAGTGATTTTGAGAAGAACAGAGAGACTTTTTTCTACCAGTCCCAACTTTTCGATAAAAAGAGTGATATGCTGCGTTTCTATCTTTCGACTTTTTTCAATATCTCGACAACCGACTGTCAGACCTTCACACTTCCTGAGAATCTGAAGTTTCTCTATATCGTTCTTCGTCCGATTCGGCTGGTATGGAGCTATGGACAGAAGCTTTTTGTGAGTCGTAATTCGTGATTGGGAAGATGGGTGGATGGGAATATGGGTGAATGGGGGGGAATGGAAACACGAATTCATTCGCGTCAAAAAGAAGCCCAGTAAAGAGTCATTTCTCTGACGGGGCTAAAGCCTCCGACTCCAAAAAAGTTTGAAGTTTAACTTTAGCAAAACTATGCAAAATTCCCTTAACACGTAGCACTATTTTTTCGCTTTACGAAAAAACTGCGGCACCTTTGAAACATTCTTCACAAAGAGGCTCCCCGCATGCCCTACGCCGTTGTTTTTCATGGCACGCAGGTCTTCCCTGCTTTTCTGCACAAGGTTTTTCAGGTTTTTGTTGCTTGCGCCACCCACACGCATTTTGACAAGTACTTCAGGGATGTAGTGAGTGCTTATCTTCTCTCTTCCGAGAAAACGTAAAACTGTGTCGTAGTCGGCGGCGATCTTGAAGCCCGTATCGAAAGCTCCGTACTTTTCGTATACTTCCCGTTTCACATAAAAGGTTGGGTGCGGCGGCATCCATCCCCGCTTCAGTTTACCCGGCGTAAAGACTCCGCTTTTCCAGAAGCGTACGATGTTGCCGGTATCCTCTTTACGTACATAGGTCAGGTCACCGTAGATGCTGTCGACATGCATCTTTTTAAAGGCATCGGCTATTTTCTCAACAACATGTGCATCTTCAAACAGATCATCCGAATGCAAAAAGCCTACCACATCACCCGTAGCCAGTGCCACGCCCTTGTTAAGCCCGTCATAGATGCCGTTGTCCGGTTCAGAGACAAGCGTGTCTATCTTCTTTACATACTTTTCTATGACATCCAGCGTCCCATCGGTTGAGGCACCGTCCACCACAATGTACTCAATGTTGTCATAGGTTTGAGAGAGCACAGACTCTATGGCTTCGGCAATGGTCTCTTTGTTGTTGTAAACGGAGGTGATGATCGATATTTTCATTTTCTGTATTTACCCCTAATTACGAATTACAAATCACCAATCACGACTCAAGAGATCGCTCTCTTTTGAGTGTTGCCGGATTCCCCTGGTAGATACCGTAGGCTTCCAAATCTTTTGTTGCGACAGAACCCACAGCAAGTACAGCGTGGCTACGGCATGTCACGTCTGGACAGACGGTCGCTTTCGCCCCTATCCAGACACCGTCTTCGAGCACAATCTCCCCAAGCATGAGATCGAATGAGACTTTTTTATAGTCGTGGCTGCCGGTCAAGAGGTACGCTCCCTGAGAGAGTACCACATTAGAACCTATGGTCACCATCGCCAGATTGTCTATCCACACGCCTTCGCCTATCCAGCAGTCATTCCCAATCTCCAGGAACCATGGGTATTTGATGTTCACATTGGGCTTGATGACTACATCCGTACCGATTGTTGCACCAAAAAGTTTCAACAGTTTTACTTTAAAAGAAGAGGGAAATGGCAGCATGGTTTTAAAAAAGAACATATTGGCAAGACACCACAGTGTTTTTTTCAGCGTACTGCCAGGATTGTACCAATCATTGTTATATTTATTGAGTTTGACTTCGTTCATCAATTATTTATTTTTCTGTGACCAATACTGCTGTTTTCATAAAAAAACTCCAAAAAAAACGCCCATGGGCTCGGCTTCACCTGCATTTCCTATTTAGCGTACTGCCATTCGCATTATAAAATCATTATAATAGTTTACTTATTAAATGTCAAATTTTATTGCACAGATTTAACATTCAACACTCATCATTCAACATTAGAACTTTATCTCATATTCTGTCTTCAGATATTTCAATATGCTGTCTCTGTCTTTTCCAGCTTTATAATAGATCTCATTGATCTTCGCATCGACAAGGAACCTGTACCATCCGCCTTGGAGGAAATGCCAGACGAGGCCTGGTCTGCCGTCGAGGAAGCCGAGTTTGAAGAAGTAGCGCCAGGTGAAGTACAGAACGGGGCGGAGGAAAAGTGGTAGAGACGCATAGCGTATCTTCAGCCACCGTTTTCGCTGTTCCTGTGTTCCCCATAGGTTTGGTTCGACTTCATCGTACTTTCTAAAACCATAGATGATGTTCAGTATGTCCACCGCTTCGCGTGTGGCATAGTTGTTGTGCTTCTCTGTCCACCATGTAAGGTTATTTTTGTTCTCATCAACAAGGTCATTTTCAAATTGCACAGTCGTTCCGGAACTGAGCTTAATGTGCTCATCCATCCAGCGTTGTTCCATCTGACCTTTGTCGTATCTCCAAATGCGTAAAAGCCAAGTCGGGTAATAGCTGCCATGCTTGATCCATCTGTCCATAAAGTAAACACGACGTTTTATGTAAACTCCCGATACATCATCACCAAGCATTTGCATCTTGGTATTGATCTCTTCG
>JALWLU010000075.1 GCA_026996325.1 Sulfurovum sp. | reverse complement strand
GAAGGCCACGACATGATCGCCCAGGCACAGACAGGTACAGGTAAGACAGCGGCATTCGGACTGCCAATCATGAGCAAAATGAAAGCCGACGGCAGTGTGGAGGGACTTGTCATCGTCCCTACCCGCGAACTTGCCATGCAGGTAAGCGACGAGCTTTACCGTTTCGGTAGATTTGCAGGCCTCAAGACCGCTACGGTTTATGGCGGCACCGCATATGGCAAGCAGATAGAGCGTATCAAGCAGGCTTCTATCGTCGTCGCCACACCGGGCAGACTGCAGGACCTTCTGATGAGCGGAAAGATCAAACTCAACCCGAAATTCGTCGTTCTCGATGAAGCCGATGAGATGCTTGATATGGGCTTTCTTGACGAGATCAAGAACATCTTCACCTTCCTGCCAAAAGAGCGTCAGACACTGATGTTCTCGGCAACGATGCCAAAAGGCATCAGAAGACTGGCCGAAGAGATACTCAACGACCCCAAAACCGTCTCGATCACCAAGAGCGAAAGTACCAACTCCAAGATCACACAGTATTACTACGTGGTTCAGGAGCGTGAGCGTGACGATGCACTGGTACGTCTGATCGACTTCAAGAATCCGGACAAGTGTATCATCTTCTGTAGGACCAAAAAAGAGGTCGACAGACTCACAGCCCACCTGACCGCACAGGGCTTTAAGGTCAGCGGCTTGCACGGTGACATGGAACAGAAGCAGCGCGAAGTGACCATCCGTGCCTTCAAAAGCGGCGGTATCGACATCTTCGTTGCTACCGATGTTGCTGCACGTGGTCTGGATGTCAACGACGTTACGCATGTCTTCAACTACCACATTCCTTTCGATTCTGAAAGCTATGTGCACCGTATCGGCCGTACGGGCCGCGGCGGAAAGAGCGGAGAGGCCATCACGCTGGTCAGCCCCAACGAACTGCGTACCATCAAGCGCATCGAAAAGGATGTGGGTGCCAAACTGACTACGCAGGTGATCCCTACGCGTATCGAAGTGCAGAACAACCGCCATGACGAACTGATTGCCAGAATCGCTCAAACGCAAATTACCGACAAGGCGATTGAGCTGGTCAAAACGCTGCAGCACGATCTTGACATCGTCACCATCGCCCACCTGCTCGCTTCGATGATTCAGAGTGAAAACACCGTAAAGGGTAAAGATATCATCGGTCTTGGACTTGAAGAGGTGGAACTGCTCATCGAGCGTGCAATGCAGCAGCGCGGCAACGATAGAGGACGTGGCAGAGGAAACTACCGCGGCAACAACAGACGCAGACAGGGTGGCGGCGGCGGAAACCGTCACAGCCGTAACGGTCGCGGCAGCAGAAACGGCGGCGGAAGCAGAGGATAGCACTTTGCCCGAACACGCCGTCCTTTCACAGGATAACGCAGTTGTTGTCCCATGATTAACCTGCTTAAACAATATTTATTTTCCTTTAATATTTTTTATTGTAGAATTACACAACTACAAAATTAAGGAGAATAGAGATGAAGATGACCTATATCATCGGTGTATCGGTTCTGGCCTCAAGCATGCTGCTTGGCGCGTCAGATCTGGCACAAAAAGCAAAAAATGCGGGGTTGACAGCCATTCCAACAGACAAGGCGGAGCTCAAAAAAATGATCGACCCTAAAAAGATCGTTACACCCGAGCGTGTCGAACTGGGGAAGAAACTCTATTTCGACCCTCGTCTTTCAAAGAGTGAGCTGATCTCATGCAACACTTGTCACAACCTGGCAACCGGTGGTGTGGACGGTATTCCTGCTGCAACCGGTCACAAGTGGACGGCAAATCCGCATCATCTCAACTCACCGACAGTCTACAATGCTGTCTTTGCAAAGAGACAGTTCTGGGACGGACGCAGTCCTGACCTCGAGGATCAGGCAAAAGGTCCAATGCAGGCACCGCCGGAAATGGCAGCTGCACCCTCTCTGGTAGAGGCACGTGTCAACTCCATGCCGGAGTATGTAGAGGAGTTCAAAAAGGCGTATGGCAAGGATGTCAAAGTCGATTTTGATACTATCACAAAAACGATCGGTATCTTTGAGAGAACACTGGTGACACCTGCACCTTTCGATGACTTCCTCAATGGAAAAGCTGATGCGCTCAGCGATGCTGAAAAAGAGGGGTTGAAAGTATTCATCGACCAGGGATGTGCTTCATGCCATAACGGTGTCGCACTTGGAGGCAGCATGCAGAAGTTCCCGCTTGTCAAACCTTACAAGTACGCCAATGTCGGTGACTTCAAAGGTGACAAGAACGGTATGGTCAAGGTACCGACACTCAGAAACATCACAGAGACTGCACCTTACTTCCATAACGGTGCGGTTTGGTCGCTCAAAGAGGCGGTACAGATCATGGGTGAGACACAGCTTGGAAAGACCATCTCCGATGCGGATGCCCAGAAGATCGTAACCTTCCTTGGTGCACTCAAAGGACGCAAGCCGGCTGTGGAGTATCCTCAGCTGCCTGCGGTAACTGCAAAGACACCAAAGCCTGACTTGAACTAAGCACTTTGCGGCGCGTTGCGCTGCAAAATGTCTCTATGCATCTCTCGAGAAGATGTCGCCGACCATTTCTTCTTCCTGAATGAAATTTCTCCCTCCCCAACTGACGGCATCGGCTCGGGAGTTGCATGGAGACACGCTCCACTCCCTCTTTCATCCCTGTTTATACCCATTTTTGTTATGATATGCTTTATCATTCCCTACCAAAGGTGACGCCATGCATATGCAATTCAGTGAAGAGGCACAATCGCACTACTTCTTTTCACAGCCCCACCAGCCCTTTTTTCTACTGGCTTTCGTCAATGCCATTGTTACGATGCTCATTTTCATGCTCTCTTTCAAAGGTGTAGTGCATCTTGGTATAGCACCCTCGACGTTCCATGCCTACAGTATGTTCTATCTTGTTTTCACTCCCGCCTTTACCGCCTTTTTATTCACAACCTTTCCCCGTTTCACCTCGACACCCGCCATACCCAAAGCAGTCTACATGCGCGTCTTCAGCCTCTTCTATTTGGGTGCTGTGCTCTTCGTGCTGGGAAGCATCGTCTCTCCCCTGCTCTCGCATGCTGGGATGTTCCTTCTCTTTGCCGGACACGCGATGGTCTTTATGACGCTTCGCCGCATCTACAAGACCACGACAATGCCAGACACCCATGATGTCTTCTGGATACTCAATGCCATGGGCTGGGGGCTCTTATCACACTTCATCTTCATTGTCGCATCCCTCTTCTATATGCCGCTGATGGGACTTGCAACAGAGATTGCCGTCTATCTCTACCTCTTCTTGCTTACATTCTCCGTTGCACAGCGTATGGTACCTTTCTTCTCCCATGTGATGCACGAAAAGAATATGACACTGCTTCGCAATCTATTCATACTGCTTCTGTTACATGTCGTTCTTGAGGGGATTTACACCAACAGCTCTTTCATCGTCGATCTGATTTTGGCCTACGTCATCGGGAAAGAGGTTCTCTCTTGGAACCTGCCGTTTCCCAACCCCAATCCGCTGCTGTGGATTTTGCATCTGGCACTCTACTGGGTTCCTGTTGCCTTTCTCTTTGGTGCGATGGCCAACTTCACAAAGATGCTTACCGATATGACTTTCCTGCAACTGGATATCCATGTACTGATGCTTGGCTTTGTCTTCACGATGCTTATCGGTTTCGGTACCCGTGTGACCATAGGGCACTCCGGTAATATGATGCAGGCGGGTATCTGGGAGAAGGTGCTCTTCAACTGGACACAGGTGGTAGTGGTCATACGCCTCTTTGTCTCCGTTGCTGCAGCTTTTGGATGGAACTTCATGATACTTTTTGATATCTCTGCAACAGTCTGGATGCTCATGTTCATCCTATGGGGAATACGCTTCTTCGCTGTACTCATCAACGGGAAAAAGCTGCAGTAGTTCCGGAGGTTCCGTTAACATTTTTCTTCTGCAGCTATGGTATAATCCGCCCTATGAAACGATTACTCTATACACTACTGTTTGGCGGCCTGCTCTTTGCCGCCACTCCCGAACAGCTAGACCGCTATCTCAGTATCTCAAACGCCGACGAGCAGCTGCTCGAACTTGAGTCGCAGTTCAGTAAAATGCAGGAGAACCTCAACCGCATCAGCCAGGATGAGGACCCTGAAAGCTACGATATGCAGATGCTCCCCATCCGCTTCAAGAGTTACCTGCAAAAGCATATCAGTGAAGATGAGATGGAGCAGATACTCAAACTCTACAAAAATGTCACTCTGCTGCAGTTTGTCTCCGCGACTGCCGAAGAGATGCCTGATGAAAAAACCGTAGAAGCCTATGTCAAAAACCTGGAGTCCGACCCGGAATCGGGTGTGCGCATCGACCTGGTAGAAAAGATCACCTCACAAATGTACGACAAATCCTCCATGGCATTGATGTACGACAAGCTCATCAAGCCGCTTATTCAAAATGCTCCCGGTGGGGACAAGCTCGACCCCAAAATACTTGAAGAGAGCCGTGAAGCCTACCTCAAGCGTATGGTCAAAGAGACCCAAAACGAAGTGCTCTACGCCACAAGAGACTTTACCCTTGAAGAGCTTGAAAAACTCGAAAAGCTTTCACAGGAACCCGCCATTGCCATAGAGACCAAAGCGGTCTTCGGTGCGACCGCCTACGCGCTTGAAGCTTTCTTCCTCTCCCTTGCAAAGCGTTACGACATCTCAAAGCATCAAACCGCCACAAAGCCGCCGCAGTGAAACCGCTTTTCATTACAGACCTCGACCACACATTCCTGCGCTCCGATCTCAGCCTGAGCCTATTCAGTATCGAAGCGTGGAACACAAAGGCAGAAAACGCGCTGATGGGTATCGCAACCGCACGCAGCTTCACCAAATCAAAAGAGCTGCTTTCCAAACTCCATATCAATGCGCCGCTTATTTTGCTTGACGGTGCCATCATCGTCACAGCCGAACGGGAGCTCATCGATCTCAAAACCCTTGACAAGGAGATGGGCGATGCCATTGTACAGCTTGGACTGGAGTATGATATCGACCCCTTTATTATCGGACTCAAAGACAAAAATCTCAATGAGTCCTTTCTTTACCCCAGAAAACTCAATGACTACCAAAAAGAGGTACTCAAAGGGTACAAAGACGATCCGCGTATGCAGTTCAATCCGGACAACCGGACAATGGATCAGAATCTAAAGATCGTCTATTTTGGCTATGAGGAGCAGTTGCAGCCTCTGTATGAAGCACTTGTAACCACCTTCGGGGAGACGATAGAAGCGAAACTCTCGCCTGAAAAGTACGGCGGGGGCTGGTTTCTGACACTCCTGCACCCTGAGGGTGACAAGGCGCATGCGCTCAAGAAGGTAATGGAGTATTTGGGAAGAGAGCCTTCAGATGTCACTGTCTTTGGAGATTCGGTAAACGATGTGGGGATGTTCAAGCTAGCAGGCACTTCCGTTGCCGTGGCAAACGCCCTTGAGGAAGTCAAAGCCGTTGCCGATGTGGTACTGCCCCATACCAATGATGAGGATGCGGTGGCAAAATACCTCTCAGGCCTTAATTGATGGGGCTTGCACACCCGATCAGCCCTTTTTGCGCAAGCTCTTTATGGATGTTGAGGTTACCCTCTTTGATCGCTTTGGCAATCTTTGCCTTGGCACCTTGTGCATCCCAGAGCACATCTCCCTCTTTACAGTCACTTACGCCTGACTTCTTATAGAACTCAATCTCTTTCTTTGTCGCCAGATGCGGTGGACGGTGTCGCACCCTCATGGATATTGAACTTCTTGCCGTCGATTGTCTGTACCGATGTTACCGTCGTGTCGAACTTCGGCTCTGTCTGTACACACCCTGCCATCAAAAGTGCCGCCGCTGCGACTGTTGCGATTGTTTTCATCTCAATTCTCCTCAATCTGTTTTAGATATTGTAGTCTTTCCGGGTTAAACTTTGCCTTCGCTCAGTAACGGTTGAAAAGTACGCTGTTTAGCATCTCAAGCCTCTGCGGCGTACCGATGTCGTACCACTCCCCCTCATAAAGCCCTGCACTGACTCTTCCCTCTTTCATCACCTCTCTAAGCAGTGGTGCCAATGCGCTCTTTCCGTAAGCGACGCCTTCGAAGAGTTTGGGAGAATAGTACCCTATGCCTGAAAAAGTATACTCCGGCCTGTCCACCGCTTTACCGTTCTCTATTGCAAAATCGCCATTTGGGTTGTGTTCAGGGTTCGGTACCAGAACGAGATGTGCCAATATCCCCTCTCCCAGCTTCAGTGACGCATCGAAGTCATAGTCGGTCCAAACATCCCCGTTGACCACAAGAAAGGGGTCGGAATCTTTCAAATGCGGCAGAGCTTTTACAATACCCCCGGCACTCTCAAGTCCTCCCTCCTCCTGCTCGTCTGAGTAGGTGATTTTCAATCCCCACTCCGATCCGTCACCCAGTGCTTCGGGGATCATATAGCCAAGGTGGGCGATATTGATGACCACCTCCTTGAATCCGTAGTGCGCCAGCTTCTCCAGGTGCCATACGATAAGCGGTATGCCGCCTACTTCAAGCAGCGGTTTTGGCGTGTGGTCTGTCAGTGGACGCATCCTTGAACCAAGGCCTGCGGCAAGTATCATCGCTTTCATTCTGTCTTCTCCTCAAGCCACTTGGCAAACGCCTGCATCTCTTCATACTTTTTGGCACTCTCAAGCACATACTTCAGTGTCAATGGAATGTCGTTGAGATAACCCGTTTTTCCGTCACGCAGTGCAAGACGTGTGAAGATACCCAGTATCTTGATATGCCGCTGCAATCCCATAAAGTCAAACCACTTCATAAAGGTCGCATCATCCGCTTCAACCCCGCTGATATCCCTGAAGTAGAGAGCAAGACGTGTCACCTCTTCTTGGGGCAGCTCCACGTAGGCATCTTTAAGCAGAGAGACCAGGTCGTAGGTGAGCGCTCCCACCCTCGCATCCTGAAAGTCAATAACGACAATGTCGTCCTTGCAGTCGAACATCAGGTTGCGTGAATGGTAGTCACGGTGTACGAAAAGTTCCTGCGGCTGCTGCGCTACCACATCGGCGATCTTCTCAAGTGTCCTTTCAATGAGCGCTTTCTCATCGTCTGAGATATCCATGCCAAGGTGCTTTCCAAGATACCACTCCTCCATCAGCCCCATCTCAAAGAGCAGAAAATCTCTATCGTACGGCGGCAGGCCGGAGGTATCAGCCTTTTGCATCTTGACAATCGTCTCGACCGCTTTGGGATAGTAGTGTATTCCCTCTGTCCGTATAGCGTCGTAAAAGTGGCGGCTGCCAAGGTCCTCCATAAAGACAAAGCCCTGCTCCAGATCGAAGGCGTTTATCTTCGGAGTACGTACTCCAGCTTCAAAAAGCCGGTGGGCAATGTCTACAAAAGGCGCTACCGATTCAGGCTGTGCGGAGGCATCCATCACTATGCCGCTGTGAAGCGGGTCTTCGATGCGGTAGTATTTGCGTAGACTCGCATCGCCGGCAAGAGGCTTCAGTGGCGCTTCGATGCCATATCTCTCAAGCCAGTTTTCCAGCGCTTCATTCTCGTTCATCTATAGACTCCTCCAAGTATTGTATTCTCTCTCGCCCCTGTCACATCTTTGAGTGTAACCGGTTCATTGTGCATCCGCTTGTAGGCAAGCCACGCCATCATCATCGCTTCAAGGCTGTCTGCATGCTCCATCACACCTACCCGCACATTGGGCATAAGCGCAGCGATACGTTCGACAAGAAAGCCGTTGCGTGCCCCGCCGCCGCAGAGCATAAGCATGTCGGGGTTGAATTTGAGCACTTCGTTAGAGATGGTCTGGGCGGTCAGCTCCAGCAGTGTACGCTGGACGTCAATAGGGTTTAGTGAGGAGGTAGGAGGTAGGAGGCAGGAGTTTTGGTTTGCATTGCTGCGCAATGCTTTTTCTTCTTTCTGAACACTAAGCGCTGAACGTTGAACGCTCTCCAGCCACGCTTCATTGAACTTTTCCCGCCCCGTACTCTTTGGGTACGGCCTGTCAAAGTAGTCATCGCTCATCATCGCTTCAAGCAGTGTGTAGTCGACACGCCCCTCTCTTGCCCAGCTGCCGTCTTTGTCGTAGGGCTCACCTTTGTGTTTACTTATCCAGAGGTCCATCAGCATGTTTCCGGGTCCCGTATCGTAACCTGTAAGTGTATCGCCCAGCACCGTGATGTTGGCAATGCCCCCTATGTTAACGACACATACGTCTCTGGTCTGCTCTCCCAGCAGGAATTGGTGAAAGGCGGGTGCAAACGGTGCGCCGCTGCCGCCAAAGGCCATATCTTTGCGTCTGAAGTCGGCTACTACGGGGCTGCCTGTCTGCGCTGCAATGATATTGGGGTCTCCAAGCTGCATCGAAAAGGGTGTAGGCCCCTCAGGCTCATGCCACAAAGTCTGTCCGTGTGAGCCAATCGCTTCGATGCGCGTTGCTTCCATACCGCTCTTTTGAAGCAGTACCTTGACCGCATCAGCATAGAGTCTGCCAAGCAGGTGGTCGATGGTGCCGACCTCCTGCAGTGTCGTCTCTGCGCCAATGGAGGCAAGCACACGTGTCTTGAGCGCTTCCGGAAAGGGATGTGTATGGGTCTGCAGCGCTTCGCAGCTGTTGGCATCGATACGGCAGAGTACCGCATCGACACCGTCAAGTGACGTTCCCGACATAAGGCCGATGTAGTATTGCTTTTTCATAGGGCCCATTATAGCCTAAAGCGCCTTGCCGCTCTTTGGAATGATATGCTATGATACGCGAAATTTTCAAGCGATGGGGACCAAGAGATGATAAATATGATGATCGGCTTTTTCAAGGACTACTTCAAATACAAGGAAGCGGCCAAAAAACAGCAGAAGTGGATGGAGAAGTTCTGCGAACAGAAAGGCTACGCCATCAACCCAAGCTGGATGATGGCAACCAACCTCAAGAGCAATCTCTGTGAAATGGAAGCGACATTCGGCAAGCGCTACTGCCCCTGTTTCGAACCGTCAGGCGACAAAGAGCTTGACAAAAAGATGATGTGCCCGTGCGAATATATCGAAGATGAGATTGCAGAGTACGGCACCTGCCACTGTGCACTCTTCGGACCGGCTGATCTGAGCAAAGAGCAGTGGAAAGCCTCTTCAAAACGTCTGATGGAGGAGTACCAGGTTCCCAAAAATCTCAAAAACGGTGTGCTCGACACACGCGGTATGCCGCTTGACCCCCGCCGAGGCCTTCCTGTTCCGGATATGATGCACCAGGTCAAAGCGGTGCTCAACGGCTACAAAGGCGACAGGCTTACGGTTATCATAGAACGCGAACAGGAAGCGCTGAACCTGGAAAAGATCGCCCAGTACCGTGGCTATGGATGTTCCTGGAAATCAAAAGATGACTATATCGAAGCGGAGCTTATGTTGAAGCCTTAGCACCTCTGGAGATACCAACAAATTACCTTTTAAGAAGGTGCGTGATTACGCACCCTACACCCGGTTACTCACTGCTCCCTGCTCATTACTCATTTTTCCTGTCATCATCACCTCAAACGCCACCACGGTCCCCGCAACGATCTGCCACGCAAACCCAAGTTTGAAATCAAATACGGCACCAAGCATATAGGGCTGCAGCAGCAGGACTGTCAGGAATCCCCCAAGGAGTGCGAGAGGGACGGTAATGCGGTTTCCGCGATTGGTAAAGAGCGCGGCACCGTAAACCCCAAGCAGTCCGGTGTAGGCAAAGGCCATGACACCAAGGGCGAAACTCAGCAGCGGCAGGTCGGTGTAGCGCTGCCAGTAGTAGCTGAGCATCGCCATAATGCTGAGGGCTACGGCAAAGAACAGTACCGCCAGACGCCCCGCTTTGACGTAGTGCGCTTCGGGTGCTTTCGCATACTTCTCCCTCCAGGGGCGGTAGAGGTCTTCTACGGCTACTGAAGCCATGGCACCAAGAACGGAGTTGGAGCTGCTGAGTGCCGCTGCCACCGCTCCGACAGTGACAAGCCCACGCATCCCTTCAGGCATTTCGTGCAAAATGTAGTACATGAAAATGGTGATCTTCTCGCCGTCGAACTTCTGCACCACACTCTTGCCCATGCCCGAAAGCTCCGGATGGTGGTAGAAGAGATAGAGCAGCAGACCGATGAAGAGAAAGAGCATGGCTACGGGTATGGTCATATAGATACTCATCATCAGCGACTTTTGCGCCTCTTTGGCGTTTTTACAGGTAAGCGCGCGCTGGGTCATATCCTGATCAAGCCCGTAGGCGGCGATGTTCAGCAGCAGCCAGCCGCCAAGCAGCGCCCAGATGCTGAAGCCGCCGCCAAGCGAAGTGTCTATCAGCCGCAGCTTTCCGTCCGATTCAAGGGTGCTGACCACGGTGGCGAAGTCGGTATTGAGGGAGAGATAGAGGTAGATAAGTACCGCCACGCCCGCACCGATGTAGGTCACGGCCTGAATGATGTCCGAGAAGATGATCGACTTGACACCGCCAAAGTAGGCGTACGCCAGCGCACCGCCCATCAAAATGATGATGGAAAGCGCCACGTGTGCTGCGGCAATGTCGAGAAAGAGAATCATCGATATCGCAAGCGCGCCAATGTAGAGCCGTGCGCCGCTGGCAAAGAGACGGCCTATAAGAAACATCACACCCGCCTGCTTCTTTGCCGCACTGCCGTAGCGTTTCTCGAGCAGTTCATAGACCGTTACCGCATTGATGGCGTAAAAGCGTGGAATGAGCACACGTGCAACGAACCATACGGCAAGAAAGGCCGAAACGTAGAATCCAAGAAAGGTCAGGTCCTTTGAATAGCTGTACTCAGGCCCCCCAAGAAAGGTTGCCGCAGACTGTGAAGTAGCCAGCACCGACATCGCCGCAGCGAACATCGGCACACTGTTGCCTCCGACAAAATAGTCACGTGAGTTCTCTATCTTGATACGGGAGAAGATAACACTTGTGAGTGCCAGCACCAGGAAGTAGGCACCAAAGACACTCCAGTCAAGCACGGAAAAAGCAGAATGCATATTAAAATTCCTTCATTTTTAAAATATTGACACACCCGTCTTGGTCGTAAACTTCTCCAGTGCCAGTGTACCAGCATGTGAGTTTCCGTATCTGTTCAGTGCCGGAGACCAGACGGCGATGGACATCTTCCCCGGGACCACAGCAGCGATCCCTCCGCCCACACCGCTCTTTGCAGGAAGCCCCACATGAAAGGCGAACTCTCCACTGGCATCGTAGTGGCCGCAGGTAAGCATCACGGCATTGATACGCTTGGTCTTGGGACAGGTAATGAACTCCCTGCCGCTGATAGGATCCTTGCCCGCAAATGCCAAAAAGAGAAAGGCGCGTGAGAGCTCTTCGGTGTTCATCGTAATGGAGCAGTGTTTAAAGTAGGTCATGACGGTATTTGTTACATCGTTTTCAAAGTTGCCAAAACTCTTCATCAGATGGGCCAGGGAGAGGTTTCTGTCACCATATTCCATCTCGGAGTTGGCCACTTCGGGGTCGAAGGAGAGTGACGGGTTGCCAGAAAGCTCCCGCACAAAGTTCATAATGACTTCAAGCGTCTTGTAGTGGTCCTTGTAGTGTGATACCAGCGAATCGGTAATGGCGATGGCACCGGCGTTGATAAACGGATTTCGGGGTATACCGTTTTCATACTCAAGCTGTACCAGGGAGTTGAATGGGTTCCCGGAGGGTTCCACCCCTACCCTTTTGTAGAGTTCGGTCGAGTAGATATCAAGCGCCAGTGTAAAGGTGAAGACTTTGGAGATGGACTGGATGGAGAACTTCTTTTTAGCATCACCGACCGAATAGACAGTTCCATCCTCCAGTGTCACCGTCATAGCAAACTGCTCCTGCGCTACTTCGGCCAGTGCCGGAATGTAGTCGGCCACCTTCCCCCGTTTGAGCTCGGGCTGTATCTCTTCATAAATCTCATCGAGTATCGCCTGATAATCCATCACCCTCTCCTAAAAAAAATCTTTTCGTCAGAAAAGCTTACAATAACTCTTCACTATTTCGGCGCCTCTTTGAGCCCCAGCCACTTCACGCCAGAACGCACCTCATCCATAAACGTCGCACCCGGGTCGTACTTTGTGGTACGGTACCCTTTGTCTTTTTCAAGCCATAGCGGTGTTTTTTCCATCTTTCGGTACTCGTGGTGTCCTATGAGGTATTCGATGGTAGGGTATTTGCGTTTAAGATACTTCACAAGCGCAATGTTCGCTCTAACCTGTGCGGGAGTGAGGTCCTTTGCATTTTTGGCAACATTCTCCACGCCGATGGCACTGTAGTTAAGCCCTATGACGTGGCGTGCCATGTGGTCGTCCGGCATCAGACGGTAGACGGTCCCGTCCCTGTCAACAAGAAAGTGTGCCGAAACATTGAGTGCGGAAGCCTTGGCGATGTCTTTGCGGCCCCTGAGCGTCTCAGGCTTGAGGGCATTGTAGGAGTCTTTGAGCGAACCAATCGCCGTATAGTGCAGTACGATCACTCTTGGTGTGATGGCAATGGTGTTAACATCCTTGCCGTAGTGCTGTTTAATGTAGGCTTTGGTCAGGGCTATACGTTTTGGTCCAAAGTCAATGGGTTTGTCAACAATTTTCAGCTTTTGTGCAGCCGGTGGCGGTGCAATGGGCTGTGTCCGGCACTGGTTTGGTTCTGTCTGTGTCGCACAGGCGGTCAGGGTAAGGGAAAAAGTGGCAAGCAGGAGCAGTCGTTTCATCCGTTTTCCTTTGTTTGGATTGGTTCACTCTCGGAGTATTTGGCACTGACCAGCATAAATGCCACAATCAGCGGCGGAAGCCCTATGGAGAGCAGATAGGATGGCAGGTGCAGCAGCCCGTGCCGATTGAGGTAGAGAAAGCCTAAAATCAGCACCACATAGGCACCGATACGGTAGAAAGAGAGTGCCCCTTTGGTATCGCGCAGCACTTCGAAGAGAGTGCGCCGGTTTGCTTTTAGACGCTGTTTCTCCTCTTTGATGGCGGAACGGATATCCTCCACAGGCTCCCGGCTGCTCTCTTCGGAGTAGAGGTCGTGCGGATCTTCGAGTCTGTCTATGACATCCCTGTCGATGTCGGTGGTGATCACTTCATTCTCCACCCGAGCATCGACCATCCGCTTGTAACTCTTCATCGAACCAAGCATAACAAGCGAGGCTGAGAGGAAACCTATCTGGGTATTGAAAAGCACCTTTTCATCGAAGAAAAGCGCGCTTGCAAGCAGTAAAAGACCATCGATACCGATGAGTACACCGATGATCTTTCTGTCAGTAATGTTCATCGTCGTCATTTTCGGCATCGATCTCTCTTTGGTGACGGTAGCGTGGATCACGGCTGAGCTCATCCAGAGAGGCTTTCTGTTTTCTATAGGCGATATAGACATTGTTCACTGCCGCCCCGACACCGATGACCACCCCTATCCAGAGCGTCCAGGTCTCACCTGTGAGCTTCTTGAGTCCGACACCGATGGCGATACCGATAAGTACGGCAACCACCATCGATATGCCAAGACTGAGCCCGTCCGCGGCATCGACAACCTTTTTGAACCTGGGTTCTTCTTTTTCAGACACTGTGTTTCCTTTCTATTGTAGCGGCTAGTATAACCAAAAGTATTGAACGCAAAGCGACAGAGATCACTTCAACAGCGTACCACAGCAGCGTTTGTACTTCTTGCCGCTGCCGCAGATACACACTTCGTTGCGGGGAAAACTCACTTTGTCTTCGTAGATCTCACCGTCGACATATTTCCACATATCGTTGATTTTTTTGAACAGAGACTTTTCGTGGTGAACGTGCTGCACACCGTCGTAGATGTAGTAGGCTTTGAACTCCACCGTATCGTCACTCTGGTCTATGATCTCCAGGTGCTGCCAGTGGCTGTTGTCGGCCCAGTCCTGGATGAACTTGAGCTCCTCGTCACTCCAGGTATGGTCGTGTGCCGTCGCCTGCAGGTAGTTGACATCCCCAAGGCAGTAGGCGCTGTAGCGTGAACGCATCAGTGCCAGTGCGGTGGGCGCGACCTCCAGTACCCGCAGTATCGGCTCGCAGCACTCGCCAAAGGGTTTGCCGCTTTTGCAGTAACAGAGTTGTTCCATCTTAGGCGGTGATCTCTTTGAGTGTTTCGTAGGCAGCCTTGATACTCTCTTCGATCATCGCATCGGTTGTAGCAGTCGAAATGAAGCCGGTCTCAAACGACGAACAGGCAAGATAGACACCGCGGTCGAGCATCCCTTTGTGGAACTTCGCAAAAAGCTTCTGATCGTTCTCAAGCGCGTCGGCAAAGTTCCTAACCGGCTTGTCGGAGAAGAAGAAGCCGAACATACTGCCGCGTACATCGGTAACCATCGGTACGTTCACCGCATCGGCTGCCTTCTTGAAGCCCTCCATCAGTTTTTTGGCTCTGTTGCCAAGTTCGACATAGAGTGCCGGGTTGCTTTTGAGTTTTCGAAGACTGGTCAGTCCTGCAGCCATCGCTACGGGGTTTCCGCTGAGTGTGCCCGCCTGATAGACAGGACCCTCAGGAGAGAGGTGTGCCATGATCTCCTTGGCACCCCCAAAGGCACCCACAGGCATCCCCGCACCGATCACCTTGCCAAGCGTCACCATATCCGGCTTGACTGTCGTAATGCCCTGCGCACCCTTGAGTGAGGCCCTGAAGCCGCTCATCACCTCATCGAAAATAAGCAGGGCTCCGTGTTCGTTACAGAGTGCACGAAGCTCCTTGAGGAACTGCTCTTCAGCCGGGACAAGCCCCATATTTCCGGCGATCGGTTCTATGATAACACAGGCGATCCCCTCTTTGGAGTCGGCAAAACACTGCTTGACACTCTCGATATCGTTGTAGGTTGCCAGCAGTGTATGCTTGGTCAGATCTGCGGGTACACCCGGACTGCTCGGATTGCCGAATGTCGCTGCACCGGAACCCGCCTGTACCAGCAGGGAGTCGCTGTGTCCGTGGTAGCAACCGGTAAACTTGACGATGTCGTCACGTCCTGTAAAGCCGCGCGCCAGACGGATTGCACTCATCACTGCTTCGGTTCCGGAGCTTACGAAACGCACCTTGTCAATGGTATCGAAAAGTGAGACAATCTCTTCAGCCAGTTCCGTCTCTACTGTAGTGGGTGCACCGAAGCTAAGCCCTTTTTTGACTGCTTCGATAACAGATGCTTCAATATCTGCGTCACAGTGGCCGAAAATGAGCGGTCCCCAGCTCTGTACATAGTCGATATAGCGGTTGCCGTCGATGTCGTAGAGGTACCCGCCCTCACCTCTTTCAATGAACGGAGGGGTTCCCTCCACGCCGCTGAACGCCCTTACCGGAGAGTCGACGCCTCCGGGAATTACCCTGTATGCCTCTTCGAATGCCGCAATGCTCTTGTCGTATGCCATGCATTAATCCTTGTTAAGTATAATATCGCAGATTATACAACAGAGGGACTAAAAGGTGAGGGATAAACGGACGCTCAAAGGCTTTATACTCTCGTTCCTGCTTCACCTGCTGATTTTTGCGCTCTTTTTTCTCTCGTTTGACAAAATGAAGTTCACCCCTCCTCCCCCGCAGAGTGAGAAGAAGATCACCCTCAACCTCTCACAGTTCACGCCGCCTGCTCCCAAACCGACACCGCCGCCGCAGCCAAAGCCAAAACCACCTGTCGTACCGCCAAAACCGAAAGTGCAGCCAAAACCGGAGCCCATCCCCGAAAAACCGGTTGTCAAACCCAAGCCGCCTGCACCTGTCGCCAAAAAGAAGCGCGTAGAGAAGAAAAAGGGTTTTGAGGTTGCCAGAGAGTCCAAAGAGGAGAGCAACGTCACCAAGGTTGCAAAACAGGAAGTCAAAAAAAAGAAACCCAAAAAGAAGCTGGTCAAAAAGAAAAAACCTGTCAAGAAAAAAGTGGCAAAGCAACAACCATTGCCCACAAGTTTTCATCTGCCCAAAAAGCGTTCCAAAGACAAACTCGCCAATGCACTGCTTGGCGGCAAACCAAGCAGACACCGCCCTGCACACAGAGCTTCGGCACCAAGCAGCCGTACACAGAGAATGATCAACCAGCTCTATGGACGGGAGTTCTACAGCTACACCAAAACCCAGCAGCAGTTCATCAAAAGCCATCTTGATGAGATCTACCGCATCACGCAGAACACACTTGTCATCAACGGCTATCCTGATGTAGCCATACGTACCGGCCAGCAGGGCACCAATGTTGTCTCATTCTACCTCCACCCCAACGGTGCCATCAGCAACCTGCGTCTGATACGCCCGATGGAATATGAGTCACTGGATAAGAACACGATCTCCGTCATTCAGATCGCCTACAAAGACTATCCGCGCCCCAAAACCAAAACCAAAATCGTCTTCTATGTAAACTATCGGCTTTATTGATTATATTTCAAAATAATTTCCTGAAGCACTTCATTTTTAATAGGCTTCAACAAAATATCTGTAGCACCTGCTTCTTTAATCTTATTAACCGCTTCCTGATCAGACACACCTGTCAAACTATAAATTGGGATATTTTTCCCTTTCTCGGTTTTCCTAATGAGACGGATAGCTTCACTACCATCCATGCCGGGCATCTGCTCATCCATAAAAATAAGATCAATAGGTTTTTCATTAAATATTTCTACCGCTTCTTTTCCGTCTGCCGCATTTAGAGGTACAGTGTGATATTTTTTCAACACTTCGTGCATCAATTTCCTATTGATGATATTGTCATCCGCAATAAGAACATTAAGAACTTTCTTTTCTGTGGTACTCGTTTGCCTGTTTCCATTTGTAGTATCTGTTTCTCTCAAAAGTCTGGCAATTGCATCAAAAAGCTTATGTGGGAATAATGGACGATGCAACAATACTGCTTTATCAAAAGCTTGTTTCGACTCCATAAACATTGACGACTCTATAAGAATAAGCTGTGAGGCACACTGTTGATAACATTTTTCAAAATAAGAAGTTTCATAATCCCTTTCAATACATAACAGAACACTCTCTTTATCTA
>JALWLU010000074.1 GCA_026996325.1 Sulfurovum sp. | reverse complement strand
GCTATCTACATCCGGTCTGTAAACGCTTCGGTGATACTCTGATCTGTTGCACCTAACAAGCTCTTTGAAATGGTAGCATATTTGCTACATTTGTATTATACGAGGTGATAATGACTATCACTCATCTACGGTAGGTTGCAATTACCTAACACTTTAGCAATCATATGCAGAGAACACCCTTTTTAAAATTATCGTTATCACCTGACCCCTTTAATTTCTTTAATTCTGGAATTGTCGATAATCTTTTTTTGCTATACTAGCAATAACATTATTCAAAGGAGTATTGAAATGGCTTTAACCATTAAAGATAAACAAGTTGTTTATGTAGCCCCACCGGTGAAGCTAACGAAGGATGAAAAGAAAATCCTTGAAAATGCTTCTGTGAATCATAAGCTTGTAAAAAAAGCAACTGCAAGAAAATATAAGATCGTTTAACCTTGGTAGAACTAAAAAAGTATAATGCTTCAAATGCTACCTATCGTTTATCCGTAGACATCCTGTCAAAGTTAACCCTGTCAACAAATATAGATAATGCTCAAAGAGAAAAGCTCTTTATAGAGGATATCTGCAAAAGGGTTCAAAAAACGGAACGGTACTCTATCTTTTAAGAGACGGTAATGAAACTTTTGGATTTATCGCACTCTCTGTAAGTTCCATAGATACTTTCCCCTCTCTTCAAGTTGATTATATTTTTGTAAGTGAACCCTACAGAGGTATCTGTTTGAAAAACCTTGACATTACCAAAACTTCAACCTATTTGATTGAGTTTGCCATAGAAATAGCAAAAGAGATCCAGGATAAAGCAGGATTGAGATATTTGGTCTTGCTTCCTGACAATGACAGACTTCAATCTGTCTATAAAGAAATGGGGTTTCAAGTTTTGCCTAAAAATGAGTGGATGTTTATTAAACTATAATAACCGTCCGCGGTTCTTGACAGATATTTCAGAAGAGAAGGTTAAATCAATGGTCGGAGTGACAGGACTTGAACCTGCGACCTCTACCACCCCAAGGTAGCGCGCTAGCCAGACTGCGCCACACCCCGACATTTTGGAGAGTGTGATTATAGAGCAGAAGCTCTTAAAAGGGGGTTAGGGAAAGACTCAGTCTTTTCCCAGGTCGATCTTTTTGTACTCCACACCCATCAGCTCACATCCGCGCTTGGTGATGTTCTGGATGGTAAAGCCGAACTTCTCGAAGAGCGCATCGGCAGGTGCGGAGGCACCGAAGGTTTCCATGCCCAGCACATCGTCTGCGTAGCGGTAGTACTCTGTCGCTCTGGCCGCTTCTACGGCAAGTACTTTGGTATTGGGGTCGATAACCGCGCTCTTGTAGGCATCATCCTGCTCGTTGAAGAGGTCAAGGCATGGTACGGAGACGACGTTGGCTTTGACGCCGAGTACCTCAAGGTGGCATGCAGCCTGAAGGCACGGCATCAGTTCGCTTCCGCTTGCCATCAGTGTCATTGTGGCACCCTCGCGCTTCTTGACGATGTAGGCACCCTTGCTTACATCACCGAAATCACGCTTTGGCTTGAGCGTCTTGAGCTTCTGTCGGCTGAGCACGAAACCGTGCGGCGCCTTGATCTGCAGTGCCGCTTTCCACGCTTCGACATTCTCTGTCGCATCCGCCGGTCTCCAGACATAGAAGTCAGGCAGCGCCCTGAACTGGCTGAGGTGCTCGATAGGCTCGTGTGTCGGACCATCTTCACCTACACCGATACTGTCGTGTGTCCAGACAAAGAAGTTCTGAATGCCTGTAAGTGCCGCGATACGTGCTGCCGGCTTGAGATAGTCTGAGAAGACAAAGAAGGTCGCGTTGAACGGAATGGTCGTACCGTAAAGTGCCATCGCGTTGGTGATGGCCGCCATAGCGTGTTCACGGATACCGAAGTGCAGGTTCTTGCCCTTGGGGAAGTCACCCATATCTTTGAGTTCGGTCTTGTTGCTTGGCGCAAGGTCTGCCGAACCGCCAAGGAAACTTGGTACCGCTTTGGCGATGGCGTTAAGGATCTTGCCGTTGGAGTCACGGGTTGCCATGGCGTCGGTGTCACTGAAGTCAGGGTACTCGATGGAGGAGAAGTCCGGGTTGAGGAGTGCTTCCAGTGCCACATTCTGCTCTACCAGAGGCGCCTCCTTCTGGCGGTGGATCCACTCTTTTTCTGCCATTTCACCCTTTTCTACCGCACACTTGAAGCGCAGCAGTACATCTTCGGGGATCTGGAAGGTCTCATCCGGGTCGAACCCCTCTTTGGCTTTCGATTCGCGGATAATCTCTTCGCCAAGCGGTGCTCCGTGGGTATGGTGTGTCCCCTCAAGCTCTCCCGCACCCTTTCCGATGATGGTGTTGGCGATGATGATTGTCGGTCTATCGGCATTTTTGGCCTGCGTAAGCGCTTCGTCGATCTTGTCGTAGCAGTGTCCGTTGACGGTAAGCACGTTCCAGTTCTGTGCCTCGAAACGCTTGGCGACATCTTCGCTCCAGGCGATGTTGGTGTCACCCTCGATGGTGATCTCGTTGGAGTCGTAGATGAGGATAAGATCTTTGAGCTTCAGGTGCCCCGCAAGCGCACACGCTTCGTAGCTGATCCCCTCCTGCAGGTCACCGTCACCGCACAGACAGTAAACCTTGTGGTCGATAAGCTCACAGGTTTCGGAGTTTACCTGCGCTTTGGTAAAGGCTTCTGCCATAGCAAAGCCGACCGCATTGGCAATTCCCTGTCCCAGCGGCCCGGTAGTGATCTCTACGCCCGGAGTATGGCCGTATTCCGGATGCCCGGGGGTTTTGGAGTCAAGCTGTCTGAAATTCTTGAGATCGTCCAGAGAGACATCGTACCCCCACAGGTGCAGCAGAGAGTAGATAAGCCCTGTTGCGTGCCCTCCGGAGAATACCAGCCTGTCGCGGTTAAGCCACTTTGGGTTTTTGGGGTTGTGTGAGAGATGTTCGGAGAGTACCACCGCAATATCCGCCAGTCCCATCGGTGCACCCGGGTGTCCGGAGTTGGCTTTCTGTACCATGTCTGCCGCCAGGAAACGGATCGTGTTGGCCATCTTTTTTCGCATTTTGTTCTCTTCAGTCATTGTTGCCATAGGTATTTTCCTTTATTGGTGTCGGTATAGATATTGTTCCATCAACGGACGGAGTGCGCTCTGCATCGTTTCATCGAACGATTCAAACCGTCTTTGCAAATCTTTTGCCAGTGTGTCGGCTTCGCTGACTGCCGCTTCCAGCCCCAAAAGATTGACAAAGCTGTTTTTGTCGCTGTCATTTCCTGTCGTTTTGCCTGCCTGCTCTTCACTCTGTGTTTCGTCTATTATGTCATCCTGTATCTGAAAGAGCAGTCCCAGATCGATACCGAAGTCATAGAGCGCTTTTTGTACACTGCTTTCAAGTCCAACGATCACCGCACCCATCTGCAGGCTGGCGGCAATGAGCTTGGCAGTCTTGTTGGTGTGCAGCACCTTGACCTCATCAAGTGTAAGCGGTTTGTTCTCGAACCAGCAGTCGATCGCCTGTCCAAGCACCATCCCCTGCGAACCGCCGTTTTCCGCCAACAGGGTAATAAGTTTGACTTTGACATCTTCACGCAGCGGCGCTTTGGCGATCAGCAAAAAGGCATCGGTATTGAGTGCATCACCGGCAAGAATAGCTGTCACTTCATCAAAACGTTTATGCAGTGTAGGATGACCTCGGCGCAGGTCGGCATTGTCCATCGCCGGAAGATCGTCGTGAATAAGCGAGTAGGTGTGGAACATCTCCAGTGCAAGAGCTACCGGCAGTGCCGAGTCGTGCAGCAGCGGTTCGTAGGCATCGACGATGCTCAGCAGCAGCATCGGTCTGAAACGCTTTCCTCCTGCCTGCAGCATGGCACCAAGCGCCTCTTCGTAGAGAGGGTGAAAGGTGGTTACTTTGGGCAAGTTATTGGCAAGATAGGTTTCAAACTGCTGCATCGACGCTCTTCATAGGAAATTGTTGCAATTATATCTAATTACGATAAAATAAGTGTATGGAAAGAGAACAAAAACTGACACTTATTGTATGGCTAAAAAGGATCAGCGCTGTGGTGACGGTAGCGGTATGGCTCTATGTCATCGCCATATTCATCAACGATCCTGCTCCGTTTTCCGAGCTCGTCCCCTACTGCATGGGGAGCACGATGCTCATTTTCGGTATTTTGACCGGCATCTTCAAAGGGCTTGAGTACTGGGAGAGCACACTCAAAAAAGAGGAGAAGCAGTGAAAAAGAAAAGGGTCAAACAATCGACACTGCTCAATATGAAAGGGGTGCTGATGCTTCTGGCATTCGGTATCTGGGTCAATCTGCTCATTGAAGCCAAAGAGGATATCGGCTCCCTTGAAGATGCTTTTAGCGCACTGGGAGGCAATACACTGCTGCTTATTATCGGCACCTACATCGTCATTGTCGTACTTGGCCTCATTTTTGAAGGGGAGTCGACCGACAGAATGCTTTAGACTTTACACTTCTTGGCGATCTCGGCAAGCTGCTCGTCAAGCGTAAGCTTTTCGACATCGATGATAATATCTGCTACTTTTTTATACGCTTTCTCCCGCTCCGCATAAAGTTTTTTCGCCTTTTTCGGGTCCTGAAAGAGAGGGCGTTTCGCCAGTTTCTGTTTACTGTTCTTGGCTGTTTTAAGACGGTTATGTATCCACTCGAATGATGCGTCAAGCAGTACGACCGTACCCAGTTTTTTGAGGTTGTTCACCTTGTAGAACCCGCCCCCGCAGGAGACCAGCGTGCCGGTCACACACTTCTCTATCCAGTCGGCCGTCTCCTGCTCACACTTGCGAAAATAGGCCTCGCCCTTCTTCTCGAAGATCTTCTTGACCTCTTTGTTCTCTTTGGACTCGATGAGATCGTCCGTATCGATGTTGTAAACGCCGTACTTCTTTGCAAAGGCACGCGCCGTGGTACCCTTTCCCACTCCCATAAACCCGATCAGAATAATATTCTTTTTCATCCATTCCTGCCTGACAGAAGCATTGCAAGGCAATGCATACCAAAACTCTTCACTCTTCACTCCTCACTATTCACTTGATGAAGCCTGGCTTCATCGCTACACCATATTGTAACGGTCAATGATCTTCTTCAGACGCTTGCGCAGATTCTTCAATGCCTCTTCGGCATTCTCACCCTCGGCTACGAGTGATTCGAACTCGTCAAACTGAATTTTGGCTACCCAGCCAATTTTGGTATGCAGTTTGATGCCCACAAAACGCACTTCGCCAAAGTGCTCCTTTGCCATTTTGTAGATACGTTCGATCCGCTGTTCAAGTGTTTTTGGCTCTTTGCTCATAGATATTCCTTCTGTCTGTAATTGGGTATAATTATACCACACTGCGGAAACAAAACGGTTACAGGAGAGAAGATGGGACGCATTTTCATTACAGGGGTGGGGTCAGGCATCGGTCTTGCACTGGCACAGGAAGCGCTTGAGACAGGTATGGAAGTACATGCGGTAGGCAGAGAAGCACCCGAAATATTACGCCAGCAAGCTTCCTTTTTCTTTGCCGGATGCGACCTTTCCAAAACCAACAGCATTGCAGAGATACTCATCCCGTTTCTTCAGGATAAAAGCTTCGATACCGCAATCCTCAACGCGGGTATGCTGGGTGAGATAAAGCTGCTCTCACAAAGCAGCCTTGAGGAGCTCAAAGCGGTGATGGAGCTCAATCTTTGGGCAAACAAAGTACTCATCGACCTGCTTGCCGCACATACCTACACAACACAGATCGTCGGCATCAGCTCCGGTGCCGCGGTCAACGGTTCCAAGGGATGGGGTGCCTACTCCCTCTCCAAAGCAGCGCTCAATATGCTGCTCAAGGTCTATGCCAAAGAGCTGCCTCATATCCACTTCACCGCTCTTGCCCCCGGTGTCATCCGCACACCGATGGTTGAAAAGATCCTTACACAAGTTGACGAAATAGAGTTTCCCTCTGCCGCACGCCTGAAAAATGGGCCTATCCGTACTCCTAAAGAGGCGGCCAAACTGCTTTTGGAGACTTTCCCGAAGCTGCTTGACTATGAGAGCGGCAGTTTTTTGGATGTGAGGACGATGGATTAAACCCGTATCTTCTGCCATGCGCCTTTCTGAAAGGTGATCCAGAGCCAGACAGCCTTGACGAAGGTATCGGATATCATCGCCAGATAGACCAGCAATATGTTATGGAAGTACCACGAAAGCAGAAAACCGGGGATAATGCGTACTGCCCAGAGGGAAATGAGGTTGATCTTGAGGGTACGTTTCGTGTCGCCTGCACCCCTCAGCGCTCCGGAGAGGACGAAGTTGAAGGCCAGAGGGATCTGCGAAAAACCTACAATGCGCAGATAGAGGCTTGCCTCTTCAATGGTCCCCTCATCATCGGTAAAGAGCCAGACGATCTTTTCGGGCACAAATATCATAAAGAATGAGAGCAGAAACATAAACCCTGAGGCGTACTTGAGCACCAGCAGCACATCCTCTCTGGACTGCTCGGGGCGCTTCGCGCCAAGCCCCTGCCCCATCAGCGCCATTGCGGCAATCGTAAATCCGATACCGGGCATAAAGGCCAGCCCCTCTACACGCAGTCCCACCTGATAGCCCGCCAGCGCTTCGGTGCCGTAGTGGGCGATGATGGCGGTAAAGAGCATGAAACTGCCAAAGGTCAGCGCACGCTCAATGGAGGCGGGAATACCCACTTTCAACGCGCGCTGCAACAGTGTTTTGGAGTAGCGCAGTACCGGCCTGTAGGGTGTCTTCTCTTTCAGGTAGAGTACCACATAGACGGAAAACTCGATAATGTTCACCACTACCGTGCCTACCGCAGCACCCAGCACGCCCAGTTCGGGAAAGCCGTATTTTCCGAAAATCAGCAGATAATTGAGCATCACGTTGAGTACGATGGAGATCAGCTTCACTTTCATCGGCGTTTTGGTATCGCCTGCGGCATTGAGTCCGGAGACAAAGACCAGTTTCATGAAGACAAAAGGCATCATCCAGGTAAGCATCTGTACGTAGTCTGCTCCCAGCGCTACCACTTCGGGTGCGGTACCGAACCACCGGTAGATGGAGGAAGCAAAGAAGTACCATAGCACCATTGCCGGAAGACTGAGCAAAAATGCAAACCATAGCAGTGTCGCAAGCCCTATGGAGGCACGCTTGAAGTACCCTGCACCGATAAAGCGTGACAGCAGTGCGGAGGTACCCACATGCAGCACCGTCAGTATGGCGAACATGAACATCAACGACTGCAGCCCAAGCCCCACTGCCGCCACGGCGAATGCCGAAAGGCGACCGACCATGATCAGGTCGGTGATCACCTGCAGCATATCCAGCAGCGAATTGAGCGCTGCCGGCAGGGAGAGACGGAGGATCTTCTGGTGTTTTTTGGGAAAGTAGCGTAACACGGCCTTTTAGTTTCCTACCAGCCGCACGACAAAGGTGTAGAGGAAGACAATGAATACCGCAGCCCATCCAAGCATCCATCCCGTTGCACGCAGACGCCTGTTTTTACGGAACATCAGACGTGTTTTATAAAGTACGACCGGGTAGCCAAAGAGTACGAACACTACCGGCAAATAAGCCATTACCGGCAGGTGATATTTCGCAATGGCAAGCTTGACCGCCACAAGCGAAGTATAGACAAAGGCATAGACCACCAGCAGCAGCACAACCTGAAACCCTACAAAAAGAAAGTAGACACCTTTGGTATTCTCGGCATCACTGTAGTAATGCAGCTTTTCATCATTTTTCATCTTCTATTTCCTTCAAAACGTACAAAATCGCCTGGCTGAGTGCCTCTTTCTCTATCTGTTTTATTTTCGTCTCATACGTTTCAAAATCAAGTCCCGCTTTGGCAACTCTCTTCTGGACGATGATCTCTCCTCCGTCAAGTTCAGAGGTGACCCAGTGTACCGAAACACCCCCTTCGGGGAACTCATCCTCATAGCTTCTCTCTATCGCCCGAAGCCCTTTGTGGCGCGGCAGCAGAGAGGGATGCAGGTTTATTGCCGCTATGGCATCGGTAAAGGTGGGGGTGAGAATACGCATGAAGCCTGCAAGCACCGTCAAATCTGGATTGTAGCGCTTCAGCCGCCGTACTACCTCTGCATCGAACGCTTCACGGCTTGCAAACTGCTTCGCATCGACAATCTCCAATGGAATGCCCGCCGCCCTGGCAACGGCAATACCGGGAGCATCGGGATTGTTCGTCAACGCAACGGCAATCTCTAGCTCTTGTACATGCAGTGTTTTGACAATGTGGGCGAAGTTGGTACCTTTGCCACTGAAAAGTACCGCAATGCACTTTCTGGCTGTCACATCAAACCCTTTTTTGATGCCATTGTACTCTAGTTTTGCTCTAAGTCCGCCAAAGCATCTATCAGATCGGTAGGCAACAGCGCATAGCTTGCTCCCTCAAATCGAGCCGCCGCCGCAGTCAGTACAAGTGAGCCGTGAATGGCCGCATCAAGCCCGGTGTAGCCTTGTGCCAGCAGGGAGACGATGAGCCCTGAGAGCACATCGCCGCTGCCCCCTTTGCTCAGTACCGAACTGCCAAGCGGGTTGACAAAGAGCTGCTCTTCTTGGGCAACGAGCATATTGGCCCCCTTAAGCAGTAGTGTCACGTGCGGATAGCGGGCATTGAAGCGGCGTACCACCGCAAAGCGCCGCTGCTGTACCTCCTCGACACCAAGCTTCTCTCCTGTGAGCCTCTCCCACAGTACGGTAAACTCCTTTGGGTGCGGTGTGATGACCACTTCGCGCGCTTTCTGCTCCAAAGTTTCAAGCAGCGCTTCCGAGTAGAAGGCGTCGGCATCGAGTACTACCGGCAGATGGGTGCCTATCACCTGCCTTTGCAGAAACTCCGCTTCGAAGTGGTTGCCAAGTCCCATTCCCACAGCCAGTGCCGTAGCGGTACGGGGTACATCGGTAGCGTGCATCAGGAAGGGTGGCGGGGCAACCTTTTCGTGTACCACAAGCGTCGTCAGCCCTGCGCCAAAGCGGCTGGCTGCCGTTGCAGCGATGATACCCGCCCCCTCCTTCTCGCCGCAAAACACCGCAGCATGGCCGAAGGTGCCCTTGTGTGCATCGGCTTTGAGGCGTGAAGGAAGTATGAGGTCTTCAGCCTCAAGCACGAAAGTGTTACTGTGCATCTCATACTTGTTCCGCGCAACGCCAAGGTCCACACAAACAATCTCTCCCACCACATCTTTTGCCGCGTCAAGATAGAGCGCCTCTTTCAGCGCTCCCATCGTCATCGTAAGCTCCGCCTCGAACGCAAAGGGCATCAGCCTGCCGTCACTCCCTACGCCCGTCGGAACATCACAGGCAAGCTTGAAGCCCCTCAGTGCATTGAGTCTGTGCAGCAGCTTCTGGGTGGCGTCATCAAGCTCTCTGTTAAGCCCCGCACCAAAGAGCGCATCAACTACCACATCGGCATCTTTCACCTCCTCGCAGAGTGTTAAGCCAATCTTTGTTGCACGCTCAAGCTGGAGTTTTGCCATCGGCGATTTCGCCCCCATCGGCAGAAAAACCGACACCCGGTAGTCGCCGTGAAGCTGGCGCGCCAGCACCAGCCCGTCACCGCCGTTGTTGCCAGGACCACAGGCGATAAAGACCGATGCGCCCTTTTCAAACCGCTCACCGATCGCATCGGCCATCCCTCTTGCGGCATGTTCCATCAAAATATCTTCACTCAGCCCGTACGCTTCGTAACAGCGTCTGTCCATCTCGTAACACGATTGAAAAAATTTTTGCATTGCAGCCTCGCTTTTGGGGAAGTTCTTCCATTATCATACCAAAAATGGAGCACCCCTTGCACCCATATCGGAAAATCTTAAAAAAATTGCGCTATAATTCGCCACTTTGTTTCCTCTCCTGCATACAGGCACGGAGAAATTTTGAACAGGAAGGGGGTGAGCCTCAATGCCAGGAATCAAGCTTACACCACGTGACTCTTTTGATGACGCGTACAGAAAATTCAAAAGACAGTGCGACAGAAACCTCATCGTAACTGAAGCCAGAGCGCGACAGTACTACGAGAAGCCGACTGAAAGAAGAAAGAAAGAGAAGATCGCTACCCGCAAAAAGATCCTCAAGAAGCTCTTCATGCTCAGAAGATACGAGTCAAGACTGTAATCCGGTCTTGGACAGGGCTTTCGCCCTGTCATCCACAAAACCCCTCTCTAACACTATCCACCATTACTTCATAAAACTAAACCGTTCATTCCATCCGTGCATATACCATTTTAATCAAAAGGGGCGGTATCATCGTGGTTAGAATAATCACCATAATAACTGCCGCATAGGTTTCCGTACTGAAGATGCCGCTTGTCCGACCGATCTCTGCAAATATCAAACCCACCTCTCCGCGCGGTACCATCGACAGCCCAACAATCAGACGCTTTTTTGGAGGCAGTGAGCGCAGAAAATAGGGTATCAGCATCTTGCCTATGACAGAGACAAGCAGAATCGTACCGGCAAAGAGCCAGATGTGCGAACTCGCCCAATCGATCTCACGCAAATTGACAGAGAGTCCGACAGCGACGAAGAAGATGGGCGTAAAGAGAAAAATGATGGGGCGCATCTGATGCTCTATGCGCTGGGAGAAGTTCGACTCCTCCCCTATCGCCGCACCAAACGGCAGGAAAAACCTGCGTGAGAGTGCCAGACCCGCGGCAAAACCCCCAATGATCTCCGGTGCTCCCATAAGGTGCGCAAGCCATGCAAAGAAGAGTACCAGGGAGATAATGGAGACAGGAATGAGACCCGGATACCCGCTCTCTTTGTCAAACTTCTGAATCAGCAGTGCAATCAGTTTTGCCGCCACAGGTGCGAGGACAAAGAAGGTGACAATGAAGAGAAAGACTTTTCCTGTATCGACCAGGTTGACGGCACCGCTTTTTGAAAAGTCATACAGAAGCGCCAGCAGAATGACGCCGAAGATATCGTCAAGCACTGCAGCACCAAGAACGATCTCCCCTTCGTGGCTCTGGTGTTTTTTCAGGTCTTTCAGTACCCTCACCGTAATACCGATGCTGGTTGCGGTAATCGTACCCCCTATAAAAAGAGAGGTGATCAGATTCAGGTCAAAAAGATAGAAACCGACAGCCGTACCAAGCACAAGGGGCAGAAAAAAGCCGCCGGTTGCAACGATGACCGATACCGTTCCGCTACGTGTAAGGTGTTTGATATTGGTATCCAGCCCCACATCGAACAGAAGCAGTATGATACCGATCTCCGCAAGTATCTTGATTGTATCGTTCAGCGGAACCCACCCCAAAAGGGAGGGACCGAGGAAGAGTCCTGCGGTCAACTCACCCAGAACGGGAGGAAGTCCGGCACGGGAGAATATCTCCCCAAAGAGCCGGCTTCCAATCAGAATAAGCAAAAATATAAGAAGAAATTCGTGTGCCTGCATGGGAAAAATTATAGCATAGTTTCATGGCCGTATCCGGCAACGACAATGCGCTTTGTTGAAAGAGGCTTCGGAAATCTTCTTCTAACTCAATGCAAATTATCCTTCTTTTCGCTAAAATAATCCCAACTATTTTTCAAAGGGTATTCCATGACATTTACCGCACCCCTGCAACAAAACAGCATCAAGATCATGCTGCTTGGCTCCGGAGAGCTTGGCAAAGAGGTCGCCATCGAGGCGCAGCGTCTTGGCATCGAAGTCGTTGCCGTAGACAAGTACGAAAACGCTCCCGCACACCTGGTGGCCAACCGAAGCTACGCTATCGATATGCAGAATGAAGCGGCTGTGCTTGAGCTCATCGAAAAAGAGAAACCAAGCTACATTCTGCCCGAAGTGGAGGCCATCTCCATTTCCGCACTCTTTGAAGCGGAGAAACGCGGCTACCATGTCATCCCCAACGCAGAGGCGGTCAACAAGACGATGAACCGAAAGAACATCCGCGTCTTTGCCGCCGAAGAGCTTGGACTGAAAACCTCCAACTATGAGTTTGTCACCACACTGGAGGGGCTCAAGGCTGCAGCCAAGCGTATGGGCTTTCCGTGTGTCATCAAGCCGGTGATGAGCTCTTCGGGTCACGGACAGAGCATTGCAAAAACTCCCGATGACATCGAAAAGTCGTGGGAGATCGCCAAGGAGGCGCGCGGTGATGCGAGTGAACTCATTGTCGAAGAGTTCATTCCCTTCGACTACGAGATCACCCTGCTTACGGTACGCAACGAGACCGGTACGGTCTTCTGCGACCCTATCGGCCACATCCAGCAAGACGGCGACTTCATCCTCTCCTGGCAGCCGATGGCAATGAGTGACGCGGCACTGCAGAAGGCCAAAGAGATCGCCAAAGCGGTCACCGACGGTCTTGGCGGACGCGGTATCTTCGGTGTGGAGTTCTTCGTCAAGGGCGAAGAGGTCTACTTCTCCGAACTCTCTCCACGCCCGCACGATACCGGAATGGTCACCCTCATCACCCAGAGCCAGAGCGAATTTGCCCTGCATGTACGTGCCGTACTTGGGCTGCCGCTGGCCTTTACCACCTATGGTGCGGGTGCCTGCGGCGCCTACAAGGCAAAGAACGAGAGCCATGCGCCGGTACTGGAGATTCCCGATGACGCCTTTGGTGAGAAGAGTTTCGTACGTGTCTTCGGCAAGCCCGAATCGCATGTAGGCCGCCGTATGGCCGTAAGCCTCGTTCTCGATGAGGATGTAGAAGCTGCCAAAGCCAAAGCGACCGACATCGTATCGCGTATCGATGACCGTTAAGCAGTACACCCTCACCCTCCCTCCTATGCCGCGCGGCATGCAGCTGATTACCGCAAAGGTGGAATCGCTGTTTGACGGCAGTGTGCAGACCGGTCTGGCACACCTCTTTTTACAACACACTAGCGCTTCGCTCTGCTTGAACGAAAATGCCGATCCGACCGTACGCAGCGATGCGGAGACCTTTCTGAATGACCTCATCCCTGAAAACTATCCCCGCTTCGAGCATACCTTGGAGGGCAGTGACGATATGCCCGCCCATCTGAAGAACATGCTGCTTGGTACCGAATTGACAATTCCCCTCACACACGGTAAACTAAACTTAGGAATATGGCAGGGGATCTACCTTTGCGAACACCGCAACTACGCCGGAAGCCGAAAACTCATTATTACACTGCAAGGAGCATGATATGCGCAGACAGATCGTCATACTCGATACCGAAACCCTGGGAGCCGACCTTGATCTTGGCATACTCGAACAGTTCGGAGATGTCACCAAATACAAGAACACCCTGCCTGATGAGACAGCAGAGGCGATCCGTAACGCGCATATCGTCATCAGCAACAAAGTCGTACTGACAAAAGAGATGATGGAGCGGGCACCTCATCTCGAGCTTGTCTGCATTGCCGCGACAGGGATGAACAATGTCGATCTTGAAGCGGCACAGGCGCTTGGCATCGTCGTCAAGAATGTTGCGGGCTATTCTACCCCTTCTGTAGTACAGCACACCTTCGCGATGCTCTTCTACCTGATGGAACATCTCAAATACTACGATGCCGCGGTCCAGACAGGGGTGTGGAGCATATCGGGACTCTTTACCGACATCACCCACCCTTTCCATGAACTGCAGGGCAGGAAGTGGGGCATCATCGGTATGGGCGCCATCGGGCAGGAGGTAGCCAAGGTGGCTACCGCGTTTGGGGCAGCGGTGACCTACCACTCCACCAGCGGAGAGAACACCGACCACCCCTACATTCACCAGCCCCTCGATGTGCTGCTGAGTACCAGCGATGTCATCTCCATCCACGCACCCCTTACAGACCGCACCTACGGTCTTATCAACGAAGTGAACCTGCCCATGCTAAAAGAGAAAGCCATTCTTCTCAACCTGGGCAGAGGCGGCATCGTCAACGAGACCGACCTCGCCTACGAACTCGACCGCAGAGAGATCTACGCCGGTCTGGATGTGCTTGAGAAAGAGCCCATCGATATGGACAACCGCCTGATGCAGATCGAACACAAAGAGCGCCTGCTCATCACCCCGCATATCGCCTGGACCAGCATCGAATCGAGAAAACGCCTTCTGCATGGCATCGTAGAGAACATCAAAACCCACCTGGAGAACACAAAGTAAGATGAAACCATTCCAAACAGTAGCATTGCAAAGCAATGCATACCAACATTCCTCATTCCTCATTCCTCATTTCTCATTTGAAACACTCCTGAGGAGTGTTTCATGGTAGATGTGTTAGTTATCGGTTCCGGCGGCGCCGGCCTCTCCGCCGCCCTTGCCGCCAAGGAGGCCGGGGCATCGGTACTGGTTGTCGGCAAGATGTACCCCACCAACTCCCAAACCTCGATGGCACAGGGAGGGATGAACGCCGCGCTAGGCAATGTGGAGGAGGACCATGTCTCGCTGCATATCGCCGACACGGTCAAGTCCGCCCACGGACTCTGCGACGAGGATATGGTCCGCCAGATGTGCGCAGACGCTCCCAAAACCATCGAATGGCTCGAAACCCTCGGTATGCCCTTTTCCAGAATAGAGGCATCGCAAAGCGATGCAAACCAAGACTCTTCACTCTTCACTCTTCACTCTTCACTAAAGACTATCGCCCAGCGACAAATGGGCGGCGCTTCCGCCAAACGCGCCTGCTACGCCCAAGACTATACGGGGCTGAAGCTGTTGCATACCCTTTATGACACCTGCCTGAAAGAGGGCATCGACTTTCTCGATGAGCACTTTATGCTCAACCTCGTCGTACCCGGAGATACCGTCAAAGGCGCCACGTTTCTCAATATCCGCAGCGGTGAGGTCAGGCAGATCAATGCCAAATCGGTTGTCCTCGCCACAGGGGGCTACGGAAGCGTCTACCACGGTTTTACCACCAATATGTACGGTGCCACCGGTGACGGGATCGCTGCGGTGCTGCGTGCAGGCGGTGCGGTCAGTGACATGGAGTTCATACAGTTCCACCCCACCGCGCTCAAGCACTCCTGCATCCTAGTCTCTGAGAGTGCCAGGGGCGAAGGCGGATACCTGGTCAATGAAGCGGGTGAGCGTTTCGTCGATGAGCTCAAACCGCGCGATGAAGTGGCAAGAGCGATCTTTTCACAAATGAAAGAGGGGCAGCGAATCTTTCTCGATGTACGACACCTGGGAGAAGCCAAACTGATGGAGCTGCTTCCTCAGGAGGTAGAGCTGTGCAAGATACACGAGCATGTCGACCCGGCAAAGGAGCTTATACCCATCAAACCTGTCGCGCACTACTCCATGGGGGGCATCGACGTGGACGGAGCCCTTGAGGTAAACGGTATCAAAGGATGCTTTGCCGCAGGCGAATGCTCCAATGCCAAAGTACACGGTGCCAACCGCCTTGGAGGCAACTCCCTGCTCGAGATCACCGCCTTTGGACGCTTTGCGGGAGAGAATGCCTTCAAACATGCCATCTATGCCAGTTCCAAACCGGCTGACGACGCACAGCGCAGAAAGGATGAAGCAGAGATTCAGGCACTTTTTGCGCAGGAAAACAGTGAGAGTTTCTACACCTACCGGGAGAGGCTGGGCGAACTCTTTTATGAAAAAGTGGGTATCGTCAGAGAGAATGCACAGCTGAACGAAGCACTCGAGGAGGTCATTGCCATACAAGTAGCCCAAAAGCAAATGGGTATCAGCGACAAAAGCCAAAGCAACAACCAGAACCTCGTCGAGTTCCTCGAGTTCAAGAATGCCCTGCTTCTGGCCCCCGCCATCATCTCGGCGGCCATAGCACGTGACGAAAGCCGCGGAGCCCACTTTAAAGTCGGCTTCGAAGAGGAGAGCGATGCTTTCAAGAAACATATTGTTCTACAATGGAAGAAGGAGACGGCATGATCATTTCCATTCTAAGAAGCGAAACGGGCACCCACCAGAACTACAGGCTTCCTGCAGGTGAGATCCCGCTTCTGAGTGCACTTGTTTACATCAAAGAAACACAGGATACCACCCTCACCTTCTCTGCAGGGTGCCGTGCATCTGTCTGCGGCACCTGTGCGGTGCGTGTCAACGGCAGGGAAGAGCTTGCCTGCTCCTACAAGGTCAAGCCCGGAGATGTCATTGAGCCGCTGCAGTACCACCCCGTACTGCGCGACCTGAAAGTTGACAAAAACAAGGCCAAAACCACTCTCAAAAAGGGACAGACCTGGCTGCACAGCTACACCGAAGCGGCACTCACCCCCAAAGAGGAGCACCTGACAGAGAAGCAGACAGACTGCATTCTCTGCGACAGCTGCTACTCCGCCTGCCCCGTCTTTGCCGTCAACCCCGACTTCCTCGGACCGTTCGCCCTCACACGCGCCTACCGCTACAGTGTGGACAAACGCGAAGGCGAACCCAAAAGCATCGTCGATGCCGTACAGCAAAACGGTGTGTGGGACTGTACCCTCTGCGGCGAATGCACCGCAGTCTGCCCAAAAGGCATAGACCCCAAGATGGACATCACGATGCTGCGCGCAGAGTCGGTCAAGCACGGCCACAGCGACCCGAGCTTCAGCTCGCAGAGCTTCGGTACACCGGACTTTGGCGGAGGATTCGGCTTTGATCCCAACGGAGGGTTTTAAGACTATCTCTCTGCTATGCCCTTATCGCAAAAGCTGTCTAGGGGTATCCGGTTGAGGGTGTTATGTGAAACCCTTACTTTGACCTCTAGCCGTTTAAGATGCATCAAGAGTTCTTCGGAAGTGTGCTGAAGCGAAGCAAAATAGGTTTTTGCTTTCGACTTTTCTTTTTCTGTAGGTTCCTTGCTGTTAAATGTGATCACTTTCTGCCAGAGTGACCGCTCTTTGGGAAGCACAAAGTAGATTTTGTATATTTCCGCATAGATATCATGCAGGTCGTCATGGTACTGTTCGATCTCTTCGATCAATTCCTGAAACTCATTTTCGAGCCGTAGTTTCTCCCCTACAGAACCGTAAAGCCATTTTCCAAACCCGCATCCCGTCGCCTCGAGCGGAATGAACTCTTTGTCTACCGGAAGCCCGGATATGAGGTGTTCAGCACGCTTGATCCAGCGCGTATGGGCAATCTTTGCGTGGTTTAGTTCCTGAAGTACTGCTGCTTTCGTTAACATAGTAATCCCCCTGTCATAAAAAAGTTTCAGGCGCTATTTTAAACAAAAAAAATCGTCAAATTATCACTTTTCACAACTTTTCACGCATTTTTGAAAGCATTGGCAATTTCACCGGGAATTCTCATCGGGCGCATCGTTTCACTTTCAACAAAAACCCACTCCGTTACCCCCTCACAGACAATGGCCCCATCCCCGATGCGGCTGATCTCATAACGGCGTATGGAAGCTATCTTTCCAATGCTCTCTATCCA
>JALWLU010000073.1:1025-4555 GCA_026996325.1 Sulfurovum sp. | reverse complement strand
TGACAACGGTGTGCGTCTTGAGGACAATCCTTCCGGCCCCGCAGCACAGGAATCTTTTGTCGTACTCGGTGAAGCGTTTTTGCAGTATGACTATGAGGGCTTTATGGCAAACTATGGACGTCAGGTCATCAAGACACCGCTTATTCATGCCAAAGAGGTGAGAATGCTGCCTTCTGCCGTACAAGGGGCAATGATTTCCTATACAAATAAACCAAATGGATGGAGTATGGGAGGGGCCTATCTGAGCCACTTTAAACAGAGGACTTCAGACAGCTTTGTCAACATTGTCGAGCATGCACTGGGTGGAAATACACGAAACATTACCGGTAGCGATAAAGGGGATGTATGGTATCTTTATGAAACATGGCACAATGATACGGTTGCACTTTCGATACATGACTACTATGCAAAAGATTTTCTTAACTCACTTTATGCCAATGTCTCCTATCACGGTAATCATAACGGATATAGATTTGGGCTTGCTGCCGAAGGGATCATGCAGCGGAGTATCGGCAATGCCGATACCAATCTGGCAAAGTCAGGTTCTGCTACAGGGGGACAGCGTATCAATGTTGAATCGATCTCTCTAAAAGGTGACATCCATGTCAATGAGAGTACATTTATGCTGGCCTACTCTTATGTGACACGAGATGAAAATGCACATGACAGTCTTGTGCTACCCTGGGACGGTACACCGCTGTATACCAATATGATCACCTCAAACGATCTGTTCTCTTCCAACTATGGGCAGGGACTGAAGGCCGACTCTATCTATATCGGCGGTACCGCTTCGTTCAAAGTCGCCTATACGCAGACATACGACTTTACCGGCTACAGCGGTTTCAAGACGGTGTTTTCCTATATGAATGCCGACAACGACAGATTCAAAAAGGGCAACCAGCAGGACTTCAACGTCGTACTTGCCTACAATTATGACAAACATCTCTCTATTGCGTTAAAAGGTATCTGGGTCAAGAACAATACAGGTGCAAAAGCAGACGGGACGGTAAAGCAGCTTGATGACTTTCAACAGTACCGCGTTATTGCCAATTACAAATTTTAATCTTCTTTGAAGCGTTTGTACTCTCCCAACGCTTCATCTCTTTTATTTTAGCAGCGCCTCTTCATCCACTTCATCGATCTGTTCCGGTTTCAAATAGGCTTTTGCGTATGTTATGTAGACTCCGGAAGTGATGAAGAGGTTGAACAAGTTTGCATCGATATGGTGTTCTTCTTTCATCTTTTTCATGATCATTAGGGCTTCAGAGAGAGATTTTGCCTTCTTGTATGGTCTGTCCGAAGCGGTAAGCGCTTCGAAGATGTCGGCGATGGCAAGGATGCGTGAGGGGATGGAGAGATCGTTCTCTCTCAAAGAACGCGGATAGCCTCTGCCGTCTAGTGTTTCATGGTGCTCTCCTGCAACGGTAGGTATCTCTTTCATGTTTTCGGGGAAGGGGAGGCGCTCGAGCATCTTGATGGTCATGATGACGTGTTCGTTGATCTTGAAGCGCTCCTCATCGGTCAGGGTGCCTTTTTGTACGCAGAGGTTGTAGAGCTCTCCACGATTGTAGAGGTATTGGGGTACGGGCAGGGTAAAGTGTTTGCGCGCGTATGCCTCTTCATCGAAGTCGACCCTTTCGATGAGATGGTGCTGTTTGTCGTCGAGCAGTCTTTCTGTAGCAGGAAGAGGAAGGGGATCCGTTGTATTGTACCTGGCAAGTTCTTCATCGGCCAGCCCCAGACGGTCATTGAAGTGGCGCATCCAGGTGCGGTTGGCTATTTTTTTGAGTCGCTCCACCTTCTCATCTTCCATAAATTCCGTACCGATATTGCACTCAGCAATAAAGGTAAACTCTTCTAGCAGCTGTTTTTGTCCCTCTTCTTTCCATGCCGTCAGCTTCGCTTCGCTTTCACCGTGCAGAAGCCGTTCGTAGTATTCGATCTCGATATCACGCCAGAGTACTTCAAAACGTGTACGTATTTCATGAATACGGTTGTAGATGGTCTCCAGCTTTGTCGCTTTGTCGACAACATATTCCGGTGTTGTGATCTTGCCGCAGTCATGGAGCCATGCGGCGCGTTCGAAAGCTCTTTTCTGCTCTTGGGTAACGAATTCAAAGTTTTTTAACGGTTCTTTTTTTGATCTGCTGGCAGCTTCAGCCAGCATCGTAGCCAGAACAGGTACCTTTTTACAATGTGTACCGGTATAGGCAGATTTGGCATCGATGGCATCCGCAATGAGTTTGATGAAAGAGTCGAGCAGTGTTTCAAGCTGTTTCTGGTAGTTTTGTATGCTTTTTGACATTTCAATCTGAGAGTGGGAAAGTGCCACAAATTCTACAATCTTGCTTTCAATAGGCTTTACCGCTTCAAATTTTCGCTGTTGTATCAGTGCATTTTCTGCCATCAGAGCTTTGACCGGCTTGACAATGTAGTGGGTCAGCAGAAGTGTGAGCGGAATAAAAAGAAAAATCAAAAGCAGCGCAATACCAAAGGCATAATAGGTTTGTCGTCTGTAGGGTGCGATCATGGTTTCATAATCTACAGCAATGCCGACAAAAGTGTCTTCCCCTAATTCGACCGAAAGGGGTACAATCATGGCAAAATGTGTTTTGTTTTCAAATGTCACTTTATGTATGGTATCGATATCACCCTGCTTTATAAAGGATGTAAATGCCTGCTGAGCACCCTTTTCAGCAGGATTTGAGCTGGCAATCAATGATCCGTTGCGTCCAAAAAAGCTGATGACTCCTTCTTTGGCAAAAGGAAGATCTTTCAGTACCTTTTGAAGATTATCAAGGGTGAAATCAAGGGCCAAAACAGTTTTGCTTCCTTCAAGGCGTTTGGCATAGGTTATTCCTTTTTCGCCCAGATTGCTGAAAAGGTAGGGGTCGCTGCGCACGGCACCGGACGCTTGAATGGCATCTTTATACCAGGGACGTACTATAACACTATAGGAAGAGGGTTCTTCCCTGCTTTTTAGTATTTGAAGCAAACGGTCCATAAATATGAATTTACGGACACGTTTTCCGTCGGGTAGGCCATAGATATGGATGATCGTCCATCGTGTCTCTGCAGGTGCTTTGAATCTGCGTTGGATTGTTTTACTCGACAGCATGTTGACCACTTCGAAAAAGTCACCGTTCCCATAGCCAAGATACATGGCATACATATTCTGATAACGTTCCAGTATGTGGATGAAAAGGTGCACAATGACCTTTGCAGCTTCGCCTGAGGGATTCCTGGATAGAGAAGGATGGCTTTCTACCTGATAAAGTACCTCTTTTGCAAGCAGGTCTTTTTGCTGCAGTGTCAATGCTGCGGTGCGTGCTGTCTGATGGAATGTTTTATCAACTGCTTCTGTGGCGATCTTTTCGCTGAAATAATACTGGACACCGAGGAAAGCGGCAGATAGTGTTAGTACAATAAAAAGAAAATGCAGCAAAATATTGGTACCTATTTTTATTTTCATACGAAAGGACCTTCCATGAGAATTTTTGTGATTATTCTATCATAATTTGGTTATGTTA
>JALWLU010000073.1:0-1015 GCA_026996325.1 Sulfurovum sp. | reverse complement strand
TTATAATTCAAAGAAATTATTACTGATTTGAAATATGGTGGCTGTACTTTACGGCTGATATGTTTTGAATGACTGGAAACTTTTTATGAAAAAACGACTTTCACTCTTCCTGCTTGCATCTTTGACACTCTCTGCTGCCGCGGTAGATGAAAGACTGTTGGCGTATCAGCAGCGTTATTCTGTATGTAATAAAACGAATGACTATCAGATTGCAGAGTGTCTGATAAATGGCGATTTGAACTTCAGTATGTTCAGAGGAGACAGAAAGGCATACCGTTATCTCTCACCAAGACATATTTATCGTGCACATCGTGAAGGTGCACTGTACAAGTTCACGATGGATCAGATGCCTCATACAGAACGTTATGAGGGGCTTAAGGAATACCTTGACTACCTTTATAGCATAAAAAATCGTTATGTGGTACCACGCTTCAAAGGTGATGATGATGAAGATACCGTACGAATGAAGCGCATTTTCAATCTGCTGTATGGTGCAGGGCTTGAAGAGACGCCGGTACGCGACTACACCTTCGAGGAGGCGGTACTGGAGTTCCAGCGCAGAAACGGTCTTGCTGTGGACGGGGAGATAGGGCCGCAGACAAAGCGTGCGCTCAAAAGACCTCTTGGCACCATTATCAGGAAGATTAAAAAAAACCTGACAATTGAGCGTGTTACGCAGGTAAAACCGGCTACCTATGTGATGGTCAACATTCCGGAGTTCCACATGTACTTCTACCGTGACGGATACCCGGTACTCGATATGAATACGGTTGTGGGAAAACCAAAGATGCGAACACCTGTTTTCAACCGTAATATGAAGTTCATTGTCCTCAATCCTACTTGGAATGTACCGCCCTCTATCTATGCCAAAGAGTATGCACATAAGTCTCCTGAACAGCTCCGAAGGCTTGGGTTACGCTACGGCAGTGATGGTAAGCTATATCAGCCGGCAGGAAGACGGAACGCGTTGGGACTGGTAAAGTTTCTTTTTCCCAACAAATTCAATGTCTATATG
>JALWLU010000072.1 GCA_026996325.1 Sulfurovum sp. | reverse complement strand
TCTTCGGGCGTAACCTCCATTACCGCCACTCTGCCTTCAAGATAGAGAGAGAGCGAATGGAGTGCACGTTCAAGAATACGCAGCGATGCAAGCGGCCGGCGCTGTGTGAAGTTGGCAGCGATCTGCGCCGGGTCCGCACCCAGCGCCACCAGTTCGCTTGCAGTCTCGAAGACTTCGGCATTGACGGAACTGGTCGTGAAGTAACGTGTATCAGAAAGCAGTGCGGTATAGAAGCAGACCGCACTCTGCGATGTTATGGTATAGAGGCTTTCAAAGAGCCTGAAAGCTACCTGCGAAGCGGAGGCGAAATCGGGCAGTACGGCATTGAGGGTGCCAAAGTGTGTATTGCTGTAGTGATGGTCTATATTGATGATCGGGTGCCCCTCCAGCACTACACCGAAACGCTCGATACTACCGCAGTCCACACCGATGACCAGACTATTTTCATACTCTATCTTTTTCTTTATTTTGGAGAAGTTCGGCAGAAAATCGAGATAGCGTGGCAAATCATCCGACGCATTGACGATCTCAACCGGCTTTTTCGTGTGACTCTTCAGAAGTGCATAGATGCCAAGCCCCGTTCCCAGCGTATCGGCATCGGGATTAAGGTGTGTCACGATCGTAATGGAGGGTGCCGTATCGATCAGTGTGGCTGCATCTTTTGCCAGTTCCTGCAGCATCCGATCGTTACCCATACACTACTCCACACGCATCGAAAGATCGATCCAGTTGGCCTGATGGATAATTGCCCCTGAAGAGATCGCATCGACACCGGTTTTGGCGATTTCGGCGATCGTCTCAAGAGTGACATTGCCGCTTGCCTCAAGCAGAATGTGCGGATAGTGTTCGTTTCTCCAGCCAACCACTCGGCGTATCGTCTCAAGATCCATATTGTCACACATAACAATGTCCGCCCCGGCCTTCATCGCACGCTGTGCCATTTCGAAACTTTCACACTCTATCTCCACTTTGGCCGTAAAGGGGATCTTTTGGCGTACTTCGGACATAAAAGGTTCAAGGTCGTCGATGGTCTTGAGGTGTGTGTCTTTGAGCATCAGACAGTCATCGAGCCCCATACGATGATTGAGCCCGCCGCCGCAGCGCACCGCGTACTTTTCAAATTCACGCAGCAAAGGACGTGTCTTGCGCGTATCGAGAAGCTTCACACCCGTACCCTCAATCGCTTTTACATATTTGGCCGTCAGTGTCGCGATGGAACTTGCATGCAGGGCGATGTCCAGGATGGAGCGCTCCAGTGAAAGCAGGGTCTTGGAGTCACCCGTAACAAAAAAGAGTTTTTGCCCCTTTTTGAAGGCAGAACCATCCTTTACATCCCACATCAGCGAAAGGTTGTACATCTTCGCCAACACATCGATATACTCGCGTCCACCAAAGACTCCGTCGCTCTTGGCGATGACGTAGGCGCGAATATCAAGGCTTTCGCTCACACGGGCAAAGAGATCTCCTCTGCCCACATCCTCTGCAACCAGCGCTTCGATAAATTTTTCTTTTAGCATCTTTTCTGCTTTTTTAGAGATTTTCAATTGTTACAAGGTGCGTGATTCCGCACCCTACGCGATTTGACATACACTTCGACCTGCTACTTAATAGCCAACATCCGCTCAAGCGCCAGGTTGGCATATTTGACCGTATGCTCACCCACCTGTATCTCGTTGATGGGGTTGCCCTCCTCGATGGACTTGAGCGTTTTGTAGAGATCCTCAAGCGTCGTTTCGTTCATCGTCGGACACTCCGGCTTGGTTGAGGAGAGCACGTAAGTGTTCTTCTGGCGCATTCTGTTGACCAGGTTGTACTCCGTACCGATGGCGACCTTCTGCTCAGGGTCCAGTTCGTTGACATACTTGATAAGTTGCGAGGTCGAGCCGGCGAAGTCGGCCGCCTGCACCACTTTGGGGTCACACTCCGGGTGGACCGCTATCTTGATATCCGGATATTTATTGCGGTAGAACTCGATATCGTCGACGGTAAAGAGCTGATGGACCGAACAGAAACCGTTGAAGCAGATCACATCTGCCTCTTTGGGATCACACTCCCCCTCTCCGATGACACAGGACTTCAGTCCCATTTTAATGGCGAAGTTCTGCCCAAGGCAGCGGTCAGGCACGAAGAGGATCTTCTTTCCGGTCTCAAGGCCCTTTTCGATGATCTTGAAGGCGTTGGAGGAGGTACAGACATAGCCGCCCATCTCCCCAACCTTGGCTTTAACCGTCGCATCGGAGTTGATGTATGTGATGGGCAGGATATCCTCTTTGGCAATACCGTGTTCGACCATATAATTCACACTGTCGTCAAAGTAGCTGCCGTCGATCATCCGTGCCATCGCACAGCAGGCGATCTTTGGCATCAGCACGCGCTTTTCGGGAGCGATCACTTTCACACTCTGTCCCATAAAGCCCACACCGCAAAAGACCACCCACGGGTTGTCGTCTGCTTTGCAACGGCGCGCCAGTTCGAGGCTGTCTCCGGTAATATCGGCCATCTCGAAGACTTCATCACGCTGATAGTAGTGCGCGACCAGCGTCACATCCAGTTCTTTTTTCAGTCTTTCAATCTCTGCTTTATAGTCGATACTCATATGCCATCCTTATAGAATCTGGCTATTTTAGCAAAATTCGGATAAAATTGCATACTTCGCGCTTACTTTGGGCGACTATCTTAAAATCTGGAACGATTATGGACTTTTTTACCAACCAGAACATGCTGCTCTACCTGGCCGCCTACCTTATTTCAGGCATTCCTTTCGGCTACCTGCTCGCCAAACAGTTTGCCGGTGTGGATATCAAACAGGCCGGCAGCGGCAACATCGGTGCGACCAACGTGCTTCGCGTCGTCAAAGAGAAAGATCCCGCTCTGGCAAAGAAGCTCGGTGCAGCGACACTCTTTCTCGATGCCATCAAGGGAATGGTAGTGATCTTTGTCGCCATGGCGCTTGGCACTCCCGAGAGTACGCTCTGGACCATCGCCGTGCTTGCCGTACTGGGACACTGCTTCTCCCCTTTTCTTGGCTTTGAAGGGGGCAAAGGGGTCGCTACCGGTTTTGGTGTACTGCTGGTACTGATGCCCATCCCCTCCCTCATCGCCATTGCGGTGTGGCTGGGTGCAAGCAAGGGGCTGAAGATCTCTTCGCTCTCCTCGCTCATCGGTCTTGTGGCACTGCTGATCGCTTCGTATATCCTCTATCCGGATGTTCCCGGTATCGGCTCGCATTCGCCAATCTGGATTATCGCCATCGTCATCTTCTACAAGCATATCCCCAACATCGTACGTCTTGTCAAAAAAGAAGAAACGAAGGTGATCTGAGATGACCATCCATATTGAGCAGCTGACATTTGATGCGATCATCGGACTGCTCGATTTCGAGCGTGAACACACGCAGCGTGTCGTTGTCGATCTTGAAGCGGAATACGACTACGAAAACGACGCTTTCATCGACTATGCCGACCTGGCCGAGACAATCACTGCGCGGGTGAAGGAGAGTCGGTACGAACTGCTCGAAGAAGCGCTGCTCGATCTGGAGACACTGGTACTCTCAAGCTACCCCCACGTCAGGGCTCTATATCTGAAAATCAAAAAACCCGATATCCTCTCCAACTGCCAGGTGGCACTCAGTCAAAAGTGGCACTACTGATACGATTTTTCACACATTTCAGACCGCATTTTAATAATTTTTTCAGAAACCCTCCATTTTTATGCTATAATTTAAACATAACTTAAAAAAGGGGCATGCCGATGAGAGTATTGATCATGGAAGAGGATATGCAGGTAAACGAAATGCTTGGCAGGCTTTTGGGAGAAAACAACTATCAATGTGACATCACTGAAAATGCAAGCGATGCGAAGTACTACCTCGATATCCGCAACTACGACCTCGTCCTGCTCGACTGGCCAAAGGGAGCGCCCGAAAGCCGGCTGAGCATTATTACCGACATCAAAAAAGATGCCCACAAAACCTCTGTCATCGTCATCTCCGACAGGCTTGACAAAGAGAGTGAGATCGCTGCGCTCAAAGCGGGTGCCGACGACTTCATTCGCAAGCCTCTGGATGAGGATATCCTTCTGGTACGCATCGAAGCGAAACTGCGATTTGGTGCCTCCAACATCATTGAGATCCAGGAACTGATCATCAATCCCGAAGAAGAGAAGATCATCTATCAGGGCAACGAAATAGAACTCAAAGGAAAACCCTTCGAAGTATTGACACACCTTGCGATGCACAAAGACCAGATCGTCTCCAAGGAGCAGTTGCTTGACGCTATCTGGGAAGAGCCTGAACTGGTGACACCCAATGTCATCGAAGTGGCCATTAACCAGATCAGACAGAAGATGGACAAGCCGCTTGACATCACGACCATAGAGACTGTCCGACGCCGAGGATACCGCTTCTGCTTCCCCAAAAAGATAAACTGACCCTCCCCTTCTGCCTATTAAATACAAAGTGGGCATCTTTGCCCACTCCATAGGTTAAAAATTCCATTTTTTCTCTTTATTAAATAAAGCATAAGCTTTGCTTGGTTATAACTCCCTATAAACCAAATATGACGACCAAAAGGATAA